>CAZCMY010000025.1:0-5230 GCA_964500055.1 uncultured Acidaminococcales bacterium
TGGGGAAATTTTGTCAATGCTGTTGCCGAAGTTATGGGTACTGATAATAGAAAAGCAGAGTCACTTATTACTACGAAAAATTTGCTAATAGATGGCGACAAAGACTATGCAGAAGCTAGTTTGGCATTGAAGGAAGCAGTAAATAGCCTAGTACATGAGTGCCGTTTAACAAGTGACTATTACACAACAAATAAGAGAGAGGCGATATTCACTCATCTTGTTTTGGCAGGAGCAGGGTCAGCAGTTCCAGGATTATCCGAATACGTTGCACGAGATAACGAGAACGAAGTTATTACTCATGACATTATGAAGGCAGTTGATTTTAACTCAAAGTTTGAGAAAACAAAAGTGAAAGCTGCCGCACCTGTTTTGGCAGTTGCCGTAGGGGCTGCTCTTGGCGGAGGTGATTTTGATGATTAAAATCAATCTTTTGCCTGAAGAACGTCGCAGGTCGGAAGTGCCTGTTCATAAGTTTCTCCTCGCAGGTACATATCTTGTGGCAGCTGTTACAATTCTTTTTTGGGCCTACAGTCTCTTTATGTTTAAGTATACTGAAAGTAATTTGGCAGATGCGCAAAGTCAGATTAGTTCTTTGCATGTATGGCAGGAACGGTATGAATTGAATCAAGTGCAGAACGCCGAAATAAATAAGCGCAACAATATTGTTCTAGGTAAGCTGAAGGAACGGTTGCTTTGGAGCAATTCACTTGCGGAACTCGGTAACGTTACCCCATATGGATGCTGGCTCTTGAGTGTAGCGCAGGATAAAGCGAAAGCTACGGAAATCACCATTAAGGGCAAGGCGCTGAATATGGATAATATCCTCGAGTTTATCAACCGCCTGCAGAAAGACCCTACAATCACTTCGGTCGATTTGCTTGATACAAAACTTAGCAAGGCCGGTAATACAGCTGGTTCAGCTTCTGCGATTGAATTTTCCCTCAAAGTCAATAAAAGTGAGGTAGGGAAAAAATGAGCGAATATTTAGCTAAAATATCACTGAACACGAGATACTTAATTTTATTATTATTAACAGTTTTCTTTGCCTTTTTGATTTCTATGCAATTTATTTTGCCATTGCGAGATGACACGGCAAAAGTTGAAACCCAGCTTTTACAAGCAAATACCAGATTAGCAGCAATACAAACTTTTGCTGATCAGAATAAGGATTATGATGCTTTCTTAAAAATCCAGACGTTAAAAGTTGAGGAAACCAAGAAAAAGCTGCCTGATAATGTGACTATTCCGGAATTAGTAGCAGAATACTCGAAGCTAGCTATGGTGAATAAGGTTGTTCTGGAAAGTCTTAAGCCACCGACAGAGATTAAACCAGATAAAGGCGGTGCTTTTGCTGTACCTTTAAAGTTATCTTTGAGCGGCGATTATTTTAATTTAGTTGAGTTCCTTCAGCAAGTTGAGAAGGGAACACGTTTTACAACAATACAGAGTGTTGATTTCAGCGCAGATGGCAAGGGTTCTTTAAAAATGAATGCCGACTTCGTTGTCTACGCATTGAAAAATCCTAAACCACCCGCAGCAAATGCTAAAGCACCTGCTGCGCAGGCAACACCAGCAAAAGCAAACTAGACAAGATGTAATCTTGTCTAGTTTTTTTATGCAGACAATTTAGTTCCGATAGTAACAGTATGCCTCCTATCTGTATTTTTTTGCACTTGTATAGATAATAATTCTATGCAATTAAAATGTTTAGAGGTATAATTTGCGTGTATGTATTATCAACAAGATGAAGGGGAGCCGGCTATGAATCTTCATGATAAAAGAGTAAAAATTATTGCAGCCGTTTTGGCAATTTTGCTTATAATTATTGGCGTACGCATTTTTATGAATGTTATGTCTGCCAAAGAAAAAGCAGAAAAAGCAAAGCAGGGAAAAGTAGTAACAGTAGCAACAGAAATTGCTAAGAGGGGAACGATACATCCTGTTCTTTCCTTTGCTGGAAATCTGGACCCAGTATGGCAGGCAAAAGTTGCGCCTAAGCTAGCAGGAAGAATTCAAAGCATAATGGTTAACGAAGGCGACTATGTCGAAGCTGGAAAAGTTTTGGCCATGCTCGAAAGCAGCGAAATATCTGCTACAGTTGGGTCTTTACGTGGCAGTGTTTATGACGCCAAAGCAAACCTGGAACAAGCGGAAACTACGCTTGTGCGCAATCAAAGATTGTTTGAACAGGGAGCAGTGTCACAGCAGGAACTTGATAATGCACGCTTTGCACGCGATATGGCTGCAGGCAAACTTGCTAACGCAGAAGGTACCTATGATAATGCCAATGCCAAGATGGATGGTGCCAATGTAATTGCACCTCATGCGGGCTATATTGTTAAAAGATATTACCAGGAAGGCTATTATGCTAATGTTGGCGATGCTCTGTTTAATCTTGCTGATATAAGCACATTACTGGTAAAAATTAATATACCTGAAGGTCAGATTGGTTCAGTAAATGTAGGTAGTTTGGCTGAAATTGAAATACCTTCTATGCCTGGTAAAAAGTTTACCGGTAAGGTAACAAAGATTGCTGCAGTTGCGGATTCTCCGGAACGTACTTTCGCTGCTGAAGTTTCAATACCAAACGAAAATGAAGCTTTAAAAGGCGGCATTTATGCAAACGTTTCAATCAAAGCTCAACCAAAAGACAACGCGCTCACTATTCCACAAAGCGCGATAGTTATGCGCGAGGATCAAAGAACAGTTTTTGTTTTGGATAAGGATAATTTTGTCCAGCGTAAAGTTTTGACAACCGGCTACATCGGTGACGGTATTGTAGAAGTTTTGGGTGGTTTGGAAGAAAATGAACGTATAGTAACGGGTGGACAAAATAAGATTCGCGAAGGCAGCAAGGTCAAATCAAGCGAGGATGGTAGTGAAAAATGATCAGGACATTTATTCACAGGCCTGTTTTTACTACGATGTTCGTAATGTTACTAGTAGTATTTGGCATCAAGGCCTATCCGAGTCTGGGTGTTGATCTTTACCCTGAGGTAGACTATCCGCTTGTAAGTGTTACTGTTACCTACGAAGGTGCAGCTCCGGAAGAAATGGAGACTTTGATTACCAAGCCTATTGAAAACAGAGTAAGTCAGGTTTCTGGTATCAAAACTATTTCTTCTAGCATACGTGAAGGGTATTCACAAACTGTTCTGGAATTTGAACTGGGCGTTGATCCCAAGGAGAAGGCCAGTGAAGTCAGAGAGAAAGTAGCTTCAGTGCGTGGCAGGCTGCCGGATGATATTGATGAACCTGTTGTACAGAGGGTAGATTTGGCAGCTCAATCTATCGTCAATTTTGTATTGTCGTCGGAATCAAGAAGCCGCGGAGAAATTCGCAAACTCGTTGAAGATGTTATCAAAGATGAACTCCAGAGAGTCGAGGGTGTTTCAGAAGTCAATGCTTACGGGGCCAGCGAACGTGAATTTAAAATCTTAATTAATCCGCAGAAACTTTCTGCCTATAACATTCCCTTTCAGAAGGTGTACGATGTAATAAATAATGCTAATATAAATACACCAGGCGGTTCGGTGGAAGAAAAAGGTACAGAGCTGGTTGTTCGTACCTTGGGTAAGTATAAAAGTGTTGACGATATCAAAAATGTTGTCGTTGATAACTCCAATGGACGCATGGTAAAAGTATCAGATCTGGCTGAAGTTGTTGACGGCTGGGCTGAGGAGATATCTTATGCACGTGCTAACAAAGTACCGAGTGTAATTATTTCTGTGCAAAAACAATCTGGTACAAATACTGTTGCAGTAACAGATGGCGTTATGGCCGCAATGGAAAAGATGAAGAAGAATGATTTGCCACGTGATATTAAAGTTGATCTTGTTAACGATCAGTCCAAATATATCCGTGAAAATGTTGGTGATGTGTGGTCAGCGATTTTATTTGGCGGGTTTTTTGCTTTGCTGATTACCTATTTGTTTTTGGGTAATTTTAGAGCTACCATCATTGGTGGCCTGGCGATTCCAACGTCAATTATTGCTACCTTCGTTTTGATGAAACAAATGAATTTCACACTTAATAACATGTCTCTCATGGGTCTTAGTCTTGCAGTTGGTGTTTTGATTGATGATGCAATTGTTCTGATTGAAAATGTATTCCGGCATTTAGAAAAAGGCAAACAACCTATTGTAGCGGCGCAAGATGCTACGGAAGAACTGTTTTTAGCTATTCTTGCTACGTCACTTTCACTGATTGCGGTATTTATACCAATAGGCAGTATGGGAGAGACAGTAGGGCAATTTTTCAAACAGTTTGGTCTTACGGTTGCCTTTGCTGTGGCGTTTTCAACAATGATCGCATATACCTTGACACCGATGTTATCTGCATATTGGTTAAAACTTCCTTATGCAGTTGGTACTGAAGTAAATCCACGTAATAAGTATGTCCAAATAGTTCTAGATAAATTTGAAAATGGATTTCAAATAACTCGACAATTTTATAGTGAACTGATGGAAGCAGCCGTCAATTATCCGAAAAAGATAATTCTAATCGCTTCATTGACATTATTGTTTAATTTGGCGTTAGTGCCATTTTTGGGTGTTGAATTGCAGCCAACATATGATTCTGGTCAATTTAGCGTTAGCTTTAAAGCACCAACGGGCACGAACATTGAAAAGACCAAGGAATTGGTAGAACCGCTTGAAGCGGAAATTGGTGATTTGAAAGAAGTTCAGATTGTTTCTATGCGTTTGGGCGGAACTAGAACACCGCCAAGTCAGGGGACAATAGATGTAAAGCTTGTTCCGAAAGAAGAACGCGACAGATCCATGATGGAGATAATGGATGAATTGCGCTTGAAGTTCCGTAATGTTGAAGGATTGAGCGTTTCAGTAATAACCGGCCAAGGCAGTGGCAGAGGGGATAAAAGGCCAGTTCAGATTGGCTTGCGTGGCTCAGACATGGATATCCTCGAAGGTTATGCTCAAAATTTGGCTGATTTGATCAGGCAGCAACCAGGCGCAACTGATGTTGAAATTTCAACTTCTGAAGCTGAACCGGAGATACTTGTCCATGTCGATCCAATGAGAGCTAGTGCTCTTGGCCTTAATGCCTCAAGCGTCGGAACAATGGTAAAAACCGCTTTCCAGGGAAAAACAACATCCAACAGTTTTACCTTTGGTGATAATGATTATGATATTCGCGTTCAACTTGCTAAAAAAGATAGAAAAAATATCGATGATGTAAAAAATCTCGTTGTTTCAAGTTCATCAGGAAG
>CAZCMY010000025.1:5330-8844 GCA_964500055.1 uncultured Acidaminococcales bacterium
CAGACTTGATACCGCAATTGAACATGGAATTAGGCTATCGCTACAAAATGATTGGTCAGGCTGATGAGATGGGCAAGACTTTTAACGAAATTGCTAAGGCGCTTTTAATTGCAGTAATAATGATTTACATGGTTCTTGCAGCACAATTTGAAAGTTTTGTACAACCGCTGATTATTATGATTGCCCTGCCATTTGCCTTAACAGGTGCAATTGTTGGTTTACTTGTTTCAGGACAAACCGTCAATATGATGTCATTAATAGGTTTCACAATGTTATTGGGGTTGGTAACGAAAAATGCTATTTTGCTTGTTGACTATGCAAATAAAGCAAGAGCAAAGGGAACAGAAATCAAAGAAGCTGTTTTGGAAGCTTGTTCCTTGCGTTTGCGGCCAATCTTGATGACAACATTGGCAACAATTCTCGGTATGTTACCTATAGCACTGGGTATTGGTGCAGGTGCTGAATTAAGACAGTCGATGGGCATAGTTCTTATTGGTGGTCTTTTTACGTCTACCGTACTTACTTTAGTCGTTGTTCCACTGGTCTACATACTAGTTGAAGGCTGGATAGAACGTCGTAAAGCATGCTGATAACCGGAAATAGAGCATTCTTAATGAGTGCTCTATTTTTGTGGCACAAAGGCATTCTTTCTATGTTATACTATGTTTGTTGATATTTTCAAAAAAGGATGGAAACTATGACCTACGAAGAAAGAATGAAAGAAATACTGGAAGCGTATAAAAATGAAAAACTTGACGCTAGTCAGGTTCTTGAAAAAATACAAAATGCTGGTTGTGAAGATTTAGGTTTCGCTAAAATAGATCATGCAAGGACCTTCAGACAGGGTTTCCCTGAAGTAGTCTATTGCGAAGGTAAAACATCTGAACAAAATGCTTTGATTATGGAAAAGTTAAGTCAAAGTCATGATAATATTCTTGGCACGAGAGCGAATACAGATATTTTTGAAGCCGTAAAAGCCAAAGTTTCAGATGCCTTTTATCATGAAGCTGCGAGGTTAATTACTGTTGAGCGCAATCCGCTTACTCGTGACGCTGAGCGGAGGATAGCTGTAATCACTGCTGGTACCAGTGATTTGCCTGTAGCTGAGGAAGCCGCCATTACCGCTGAAATTATGGGCAATCATGTTGAACGAATTTATGATGTTGGTGTTGCTGGGATTCACCGTTTATTCGAACGCCTGGAAACAATAAGGGAAGCAAATGCCTTAATTGTCATCGCTGGTATGGAAGGCGCTTTGGCCAGTGTTGTTGGTGGTCTTGTTGCCAAACCAGTTATCGCAGTGCCGACAAGTGCAGGGTATGGCGCAAATTTTGAAGGGCTTTCAGCACTTTTAGGAATGCTTAATAGCTGCGCTGCCGGTGTAGCTGTTGTTAACATTAATAATGGTTTTGGCGCGGGAAGAATGGCCAGCATAATCAATCATATGAGGTGAGAAAATGAAAGCTATCTATGTTGAAGCTTTTAGCGGAATAAGTGGCAACATGTTCCTGGGTGGTTTGCTGAATCTTGGTATTCCTGCTGAATATATATCTGAAGAAATTGCCAAAATGCATTTAGGCAATTATGAAATTATTTATAATCCTGTTAACAAGTGTGGCATCGAAGCCAGCTATTTCAATGTACTCTTACCAGAGGAGCATGAGCATCATGATAAACACCAGCATGACCATGGGCAAGATGAGGCGCATTGTCACAGCCGCAGACATGAACACTTACATAATCATGAACTACCTGTAGAAATTCATCATCATGAACATCGTAATTTGTCAGATATCACTGAAATAATTAATGAATCGACATTGAGCCTGGCAGTAAAAGAGAAAGCACTAAATGTTTTTAATGTTTTGGCTGTCGCTGAAGCGCGTGTGCATGGTAAACCTGTGGATGAGGTTCATTTTCATGAGGTTGGCGCTATTGATACCATAATAGATATAGTTGGCTCTGTACTAGCTTTAGAGTATTTAGAGATAGAAAAAGTTTATGTTTCCAGAATACAGACAGGATACGGATTTGTTCAGTGTGCGCATGGATTAATGCCGATACCTGCACCAGCAACAGCAGAAATATTAAAAAGTATTCCTTATTATCATGGAAATATAGAAAAGGAACTTGTTACGCCTACCGGTGCGGCTTTAATGGCTGCGTTGGCAGAGCCGGTGGCAGATTTGCCAAATAATTTTTCTGGCAGCAAAATAGGTTACGGCGCTGGTACCTGGGATTTGTCGATACCTAACGTTGTTAGAGTTAATCTTGGAGAAGTTAATATAGATAATAATGAATCTTTGCTTGTGGCTGAGTGCAATATTGATGATATGTCTGGCGAGATATTTCCGTTTGTTTTTGAGAAACTTTTGTCAGCTGGTGCCTTGGATGTTTGGGTAACCCCGATCATTATGAAAAAAGGACGTCCTGCACATAAGTTATCAATTCTGGTTTTTGCAGAAACTCTGGAACAGATCGTGTTGACAGTGTTAAAGGAAACAAGTTCCTTGGGCTTACGGTATTATCCGGTTAAACGCAAAATAGCTTCACGCAGATTTATTGATACGGAACTCACTTATGGCAATATTGCTGTTAAAATAGCTACTTATAACGAAGAAATGGTTAATATTGCTCCTGAGTATGAAGATTGCAGAAAAATTGCTGATAAAACCGGCAAACCTTTAAAGAAGGTTATGCAGGAAGCGATAAAAAAAGCAGAGGAAGATCTCAATGATTGATTTTTCAAGTTATTTGGAAAATATTCGTCAACAACTTAGTATTTTGCCTGATGCAGTTTTAAAGGAAAAAGAACTGCCCTATGGCAGGCAGTTTCAAATAGTCAGCGGCAAAGAGAAGGTTGTTTTATCTGTTTACAAAGGGAAGAAAGGCATAAGTAGTGTTTGGGGCGGCCAGGAAGGCATGCTGATGAATTCTGCAATGGCAGCACTATCATCCGCTGATGTTAAAAAATGTGCCGAAACGAATATTAAAAATAATGAGTTTAAAAACTCAATCAGTCTTTTAGAAAATTGTGCCGGATTTAAAGGTATCTGGGTAGGTTCAGATGAATCAGGCAAGGGCGACTTTTTTGGCCCGCTCGTAGTAGCTGCTGTCTTAGTAGATACTGATATAGCACGAGAATTAATCGCGGCTGGCGTAAAGGACTGCAAAGTATTAACCGATAAAGAAATACATAGGCTGGCTCCCATTATCAAAGGAGCTGCACCTATCAATGTTGTGCTTGCCATGAAGCCAGAGATGTATAACTACAGATATGAACAATTGCGATTAGAAAAGAAAAATCTTAATCATTTGCTGGCTAATGGGCATATTTCTGCTATAAGAAAGGCTGTGTTGCAGCGTCCAGAGTGCAACTATGCTTTGGTTGATCAGTTTTCTGTGCATAGTGGAATCAGAGAAGCTTTGGAAAAAGAATTTGATGATTTGATCGTGGTGGAACAAAAGCGTGCTGAAGCAGATATTGCGGTCGCTGCTGCCTCGGTTCTGGCAC
>CAZCMY010000025.1:8944-13503 GCA_964500055.1 uncultured Acidaminococcales bacterium
GAACAAAAGCGTGCTGAAGCAGATATTGCGGTCGCTGCTGCCTCGGTTCTGGCACGGGAACGCTTTTTAATGGTAATGGACGAATTGTCAATTTTAGCTGGTAGAAAGCTGGCAAAAGGTGGAGGCGAGCTTGCGACGACGCAGGCAAAAGAAATTAAAGAAGAATTTGGTTTAAATATTTTGGAAAAACTTGTAAAAAAACATTTTTCCAATTATAAAAAAATAAATTAAGAAGAAAAACGTTTCCTTTTGTGTTAAAATTACAAGTAACGTTGATAAAATGCGCTTTCTAACGGGGTTCATACTATGAAATATTTGATTATAAACGCCGATGATTTCGGTTTAAATGAATATATTAATGCTGGCATTATTAAAGGTTTTAAAGAAGGCTGCATTACAAGTACTTCTTTGATGTGCAGCGCCCCGGCTTTTGACAATGCGGTAGAATTGGCAAAAGCTAACCCTTCGCTTGGAATAGGCATACATTTGACTTTGGTTGGTGGTGTCAAGTCATTGCTGTCACCAGAAAAAGTTCCTTCTTTGTTGGATGAAAATGGTGTTTTCCCTTCAGATTACATGAAGTTTATAAAAAACTTTACCCTTGGTGAAGTATGTAAAAATGAAATAAGAGCTGAGTTATCAGCTCAAATAGAGCGTGGATTGTCAACAGGGCTGACCATCACGCATTTTGACAGCCATCAACATTTACATGTTTTACCTGGCCTTATTGATATAGTAATTGAACTTTGTAAAAAATATGGTATCGATAAAGTAAGAGTGCCTGCTGAAAGTATTACCTGGACGGGTGGGTATTCTGCCGGCTTGGGAAGAATTATAGGGCGCGTGGGACTCACTTTGTGTTCTGAGCTGGCACGAAGAAAGTTAAAAAAAGCCGGTATTCTCTTTCCAGACCATTTTTTCGGCATGTTAGCCGGCGGCAGTTTGAATGATGCTCTTGTTGAAACAATAATTGATAATTTACCTGATGGTTATAATGAAATCATGACTCATCCTGGATTACACAGCGATGAATTAACTAATTTATATTCCTGGGGATATCATTGGGAAGATGAACTATCAGCTTTTGTTGCACCAAGAAATGTTGAGAGAATTAAAACAAAAGGAATTTCACTAATAAATTTTGGTGGGTTGAACTATGCGAAATAAATTAATGGAAAACTTTGCGGTTTTTTTTGTCGTTGTTGTTTTGACCTCTTGTGCTGTTATTTATTTTACTTTTGACATCCAAGCTCTGGAGTATCTGACCATTTTTGAACCTTGGTCAGTAGCCGCTGTTTTGGGTGTTTTGTTTGTCGGCCTTTTTTTTGATGGGACGAGACTGATGAACCTTACAAAGGCTTCTGGTGAGAAATTAACTGTTGGCGAAGCTGTTAATGTTGTTTTGAGTAATTATTTTTTAGCTTTAATAACGCCGGGCGCCAGCGGTGGGGCTGTTGCTCAAGTTCTTTTCATGAAAAAGGCTGGAATTCCGGTTGCTAAAGCGACTGCGGTAGTAATTGTACGCACAGCAATGTCAATTTTATTTCTAATACTACTGATACCGCTTGTTTTATACCACGACCATGCACTTGTTTCCTGGGTACCTGCCAGCGTAATTTTGACAATTTCTTTGATAATCATCGCTATCCCTGTAGCTATGGTTTGCTTTATGAATACGCGTTACCCGGAACATTGGCTTTATGCTATAACAGGAAAGTTTTCAAAACCTATTCGCCGCAAGGCTTTTTTATGGTATAAAGATTTTCGCAAAGCTTCTATTCTGCTGGGAAAAAATCCTTTCAGAGTCTTCAAGGCTTTTATCGAATCTGGACTTAGTTTACTGGCGATCTATTCCGTCGTGCCTGTTTTCATCAGCGGCTTTGGACTGAATATACCTTATCAGCTGATCATGGGACGTATGGTTTTACTAAATCTTATTTTATATTTTTCCCCGACTCCTGGTGGCTCTGGAATTGCCGAAGCCGGTTTTGTCTTGTTGTTTTCTCCTTTGCTGCCAAGTGGTACAGTTGGTATCATGGCAGTTTTATGGCGTTTTGCTTGTGAATATTTTCCGTTTTTGTTAGGCGGCGCAATTTGCATAAAAGCTTTTGGGGCAAATTTTTTATCGAATATAAACTTTGGAAAGAAGTGTTAAGATGCGTATTTTAATTATAGGCGGAGCAGGTTTCATCGGCTCGCATCTTGTTGCATTGTTGAATAATAATAATGAACATGAATTAGTTGTTATAGATAATTTATCATCAGGCAGCAGAATTAATATCCCGAAGACAGTTAAATTCTTCGAGATGGACATCAGGGACAATGATTTAGGAAAAGTCTTCAAAGAATATCAGTTTGATGTTGTTGTCAATTTAGCTGCTCAGACAATGGTACCTTATTCATTGGAACATCCTGATGAGGATGCAGATATAAATATTCTTGGACTGATAAATGTTTTAAATTGCTGCAGAAAACATGCTGTGCAAAGAATAATTTTCTCTTCCAGCGCAGCTGTTTATGGAAACAATTTAAATGTGCCTTTGAAAGAAAATGAGACTTCTGTGCCTATGTCTTTCTATGGCATAACTAAAATGACTGCTGAACATTATTTGCGTGTTTATAGCGAACTGTATGGCCTTGATGCTATTGTTTTACGCTTTGCGAACGTTTATGGTGAGCGCCAGGGTAACGGTGGGGAAGGCGGTGTAATCAGCATTTTTGCTAAACGCATAGCGGAAGGCTTGCCAATATCATTATTTGGAGATGGCAAACAAACGCGTGATTTTGTTTACGCAGGTGATATTGCTGAGACGATAAATGCCGCTCTTGCTCTTAAAGGTTATCATATCATTAATGTATCTAATGCTATTGAAGTAAGTATTAATGAACTTATACAGAACTTTGCACAGGTAGCCCAGAAAGAAATTAAGATTGATTATCAGCAAGAGAGACTTGGTGATATTTATCGTTCTTGCTTAGACAATACCAATTTAAAGCAAAAATTAGGAATTTTACCGCAAACAACATTGCTGGAAGGTTTGCAGAAAACATATGCTTATTTTGCAGAATTAGCGAGGGAGGATAACTAGCTTGGATAAAAGATTACGGGCACTTTTGCTTTTAATTTTGCTGGGTTTCAATTTGTTTTATGGGCTGGGAGGCATACCTCTCCTTGATCCAGATGAACCTGTATATGCTGAAACAGCCAGAGAAATGATCGAGTTTAATGATTATACGTCACCAAGAATTTTTAATGATTTTTGGTATGATAAACCGCCAATGTATTACTGGTTGGTGGCTGGAACTTTTAATGTATTTGGTGTCAATGATTTTGCAGCGCGTTTTCCATCAGCTTTTATGGGCTTAGCTACTGTCCTTATGTTCTACTATGCAGTAAAACGTCTTTTTGATGAAGAAACAGGTTTTTGGTCAGCTCTTGTACTAGGGACTTCATTAGAATTTTTCTACCTGGGAAAAGCTGCTGTTACTGATATGACACTGCTCTTCTTTATGACCGGCGCCATTATGGCTTTTCTGAACAACAAATTTTTTCTGATGTATGTATTGATGGGGTTGGCTACCTTGACTAAGGGACCAATTGGTGTGGTCTTTCCTGGTGCAATAATCTTTCTATATTTCCTTGCCAGCGGCGAATGGCGTACTTTGAAAAAAATGCATATACCTGTGGGCGCTGTCATTTATTTTTTGGTAGCAGGGCCATGGTATTATTTTATGTTTCAAATACATGGACAAGTTTTTATTGATACGTTTTTTGGATTTCATAATATGACCAGATTTACTACAGCCGAACATCCTAACCGCGTGTTGTGGTATTATTATATACCTGTAATTTTGGTTGGCCTTTTCCCATGGACCGGCATGCTGTTTGATGCGGTGAAAAAGAGCATTACTGACAGTTCTGGTGATAGTTTTAAAAATCTGATGTTTATGCATATTTGGTGGATTTTTGTTTTTCTATTTTTTTCAATATCAAAGACAAAGTTAGTATCATATATATTCCCTTTATTTCCGCCTTTAGCAATAATAATAGGCTGGAATATTGTGCGAGTGAGTCGGGAAAGATTTCCTAAATTCGAATTATCGCTGGCTATTCCAAGTCTTATAATGTTTGTTGTTCTTTCAGCCGTTTGGTTTTTTGGCGGACAACAATTGCCGGAAATGAGTTTTGGTGCTACAGTTCTTGCAGGCATAACATTACTTTTGGCTTTAGGTATTGGTACCGCATTTTTACATTTTAAGGATGCGCTTTTGGCTTCATGGCTGCATGTTGCCGCTGGTATCCTTACAATGGTTGTAGTGTTTACCTTTATGTTGCCGACAGTAAGTGGCAGGTTTAGCGTTAAACTGGCTTCTGATTACTATCTGGCAAATTGTGACAAGGGAGTAACAGTACATATTGATAAATTTTTGCGACCTGGGTTTATGTATTATGCAAATATCCCCGGTACAGAAATGAAGCCCGAAACGTCTGATTTTGCAGATTTATTTAAAACAAGCGGAACTAAATATATAGTTGTGCGTGGGCTTGAATATCGTAG
>CAZCMY010000025.1:13603-15442 GCA_964500055.1 uncultured Acidaminococcales bacterium
GTATAAGCTGCTTGTTTCATATTAAAGCACACATCCTTTTAATTGGTATAATTTCAACACAAATTATGATAACATAAAAGTTAAATGCATGCAAAACAATGTGAACTTTAGAATTTTGCAATAAGTGTAAAAAATACATTATACATGAGTAATGATAAGCAGGAAATTAGGCAAAGTCTGTCGAATCGCTACTAAAGATGTGCGTATTGCAACTATTTGGCGTAGGTGGTGATGCTGGTATATACTTGTGCAGGTGAGTTACCAAAAACTTAACATTAGGAGGGGTAGTTAATGAAAAAAGTTCTTGCATTTATGTTAGCTTTAACTATGGTTGGAAGCTTGATTGCCGGTTGTGGGGGATCCGGGAAGGATGAGAAGAAACCTGCTGCTCAAAAATTTATTAATATCGCTACAGGTGGTACGGCTGGTACGTATTTCCCTCTAGGCGGAGCTGTTGCTGATATTCTTAATAAAAATATTCCTGGAGCTAATGCCAGTGCTCAGAGTACCGGCGCTTCAGTTGCAAACATCAACTTGTTACAACAAGGAAAAGTTGACCTAGCTTTCGTACAGAATGATATAGCTTATTATGCAGTAAATGGTGTTGAAATGTTTAAAGATAAAAAGGTTGCTGGTCTAAAGGGTCTTGCAACTTTGTATCCTGAGACTGTTCAAATCGTTACAATAGCAAAAAGTGGAGTAACCTCTATTGACCAACTTAAAGGTAAACGCGTTGCAGTAGGTGCTGCTGGCAGCGGTACTGAGGCAAATGCCCGTCAAATTTTAGGTGCTTATGGTATTACTTATGATGATATTAAAGTTCAATATCTTTCTTTTGGCGAAGCATCTGATGCTTTGAAAGATGGCAATATTGATGTCGCATTTGTTACTGCCGGTCATCCGACTGCTGCTATTCAAGATATTGCAACTCAACAAGATTTGGTTCTATTGCCGGTTTCTGCTGATAAAGCTGATGCTTTGATTGCCAAATACCCGTTCTATGCTAAAGTTACTATTCCAGCAAAGAGTTACAGAAATCAAGCAGCGGATGTTTCTGCTGTTGCTGTAATGGCTATGTTGGTTGTGACAGATAAAATGGATGCTCAACTGACTTATGACATCAGCAAAGCTATCTTTACAAATACAGATCGCTTGAAAGCTGCTCATGCAGTAGCTTCAAATGTTTCCAAAGCTAACGGCCAGGTTGGTATGTCAATTCCTGTAGCTGCTGGTGCAGATAAATACTTTAAGGAAAAATAAACTTTGAACACTGATTTTAATCAAAAAGTCCGGGATTCGGTTTCTTCCGGTTCCCGGACTTTTTTGAGATTTAAAATATTAATACTGCTGCTTGCTACTGCTTTTGGTTTATTTTTTTGGTATTCTAACCAATTAATTTTGGCAATAACTCCAGATAACGGACAAAAGCAATATTATTTTAATACTAGCATCGGTGATACATGGTATATTGAGTTTATACATTCCGTTCAGAAAACGCCTGTACAGGAATATTTTCTTGTACGTGGCAAAAATGAGCTTTTGCTGGAAAAAACCATATACCAGTCAATGGGTGTTGGCCTGCCTTTCATGGCCTCGGAAGGAAAGCTTAAAACCACGGGTGACGGGCATTTTGTTTTGGAAATGCATCGGGAATATCAAACGTTAAAATTACGTACCGGGTTGGAGGCTTGCCCTAAAATCTACTTTGGCAGTAATATTCTGTCTATATACAACCTTTATGAACCAGGAACCTTAGTTGAAATCAAAGTTGTCAAAAGATATGAAACTTGGTTCCAAGATTAGAATTGGAGGGCAAAAATGAGCTCTGAAGAAATGAAA
>CAZCMY010000026.1:0-15161 GCA_964500055.1 uncultured Acidaminococcales bacterium
TGGTAACTTGTAGGAATAGTTGAAAGATTGTGTCAGTGCTGATATAATTGTTAGGTGTACCAAAAATCCATTAGAAGAGAGTAGGGATAATCATGATGAGAAAATTAGCCGATAAAAAAACTGTTAAGCTTATTTCTTTGACAGTAGCGGCCGTTTTTGTTTTAAGCGTATTTGGCATGGCCTTTACGAAGAGCGGTTTTAGCGGAGTTGCTTCCGCAGCTGCAGCAGATTCTGCAGTCGGTGTTGTAAATTATCAGATGTTGGTAGCACAGAGCCCTGACATGGCTGGATATAGAACCTCCATGCAGCAGGAAGAGCAAAATGCCAAAACTGAATTTGATAATAACAGCGCTTCCATGAGTAGTGAAGAAAAGCAAAAATATGCAATGCAGTTGAAAGAACGCTTGGGTGATAAACAAAAAGAGCTTCTTGAACCTATTTATAAGAAGATAGATGCTGCTATTGAAAAAATAGCCAAGAAAAAAGGTTTATCAATAGTTGTTGATAAAGGCTTTGTTGTTTACGGCGGTGTTGACATCACCGGCGAAGTGGGATCTTCCTTAAACGGTAAATAATTAAACAGGTGGTACCGGGCCGGTTAGCTGGCCCGGCTTTCTGTCGTCTAAGAGGAGGGGTATCATGCGGTGGCTTGCTTACATAATATTGGTAGTTAGTCTGCTAGTATCGGCTTGCGGTGCTTTACCTAAAAATGCTGCTGAGCAGATAGCCGTAATTGACTGGCAGAAGGCCTTCAGTGTTCACCCTCATTACGACGCCTTGCAGAAAGCTAAAGCCGACCTCGACACAGCAGTTAAATTTCGTAACGAGCAGGCTGAGCAGGGCAAGAGACAGATAGCATTATTGAATAAACTGGTTGAAATCAAGCAAAGCGGTAAGCAAAGTTTTATGGCTGTCGATTTTGCAACAAGGATAGCAGAAAGGGAAGCGCAGGAACATGAAAAGCTTGCTTCCGGCATAAAGACTGCCAGTCAGGCTGCTGATGAAATAGTAGCTCCTGAACAGGAGAAGATTCTTGAAGCTTACCGATTGCCTATCCTTAATTTGCGGCTAAAGCTGGAAAACGTGAAGCTGACACCGGAAGAGAGAGCTGCACTGGAGCAGGAACTGGCCGCAACTCTGAACAAACAATATGGTGAGCTTGGTGTTCTTGAAAAGCACCGGCAGGCAATAATCAACGAAAAACTTGCAATCCAGAAAGGCGCAAGCACCGAAAGCATGCTTGCCTATGCTGCTGAACTAAAAACAACCATGTCTGGTGAGCAGCTTAGTATGGCGAAGACCGACGAAGCAAAACTTGGACAAGGACCTAAAGAATTGTCAAAGTTGATTGCTTCTCTGGATAAACAGGTTGAAATAAAGCAAAAGAACTATGACCGCCTGTATAGCGAAATCGATGCTGATGTGCAAAGTGCTTTGCTCAAAGTTTTGAAGGGCAGGAAGGATATACTGGTGGTAAAAAAACCTCTGGTTAATCTGACGGCTGTCGATCTTACGGAGCAAGTTTGCACAGAGCTTAAATCAATAAAAAAATAGATAAGAGTAAAGAGGGAATCGTTAATGAAAAAATATTTAGTTGTTGTGTTAATGTTGTTATTTGCACTTACCGCTCTCGGCTGCGGTGGCCGCAATACTGCTTTCGGTGTCGTAGATATGCAGAGGATTGAGGCAGAAAGCACAGTTTACAAAGATATTAAAGAAGATATCATGACCAAAGCTAAAACTGCACAAGATGAAATGATGAAGGCTTCCGAAGGAAAATCAGCTGAAGAAACACAAAAAATAATGCAGGAAAAATCAGCAGAAATGCAATTAGTGCAGTCTGAAGCTCAGAATAAATTAAAAGCAAGCTTTACCAATGCTTTGAATCAAGTCGCCAAGGATAAAAATCTGGGTGCAATCCTCATTAAAGATGCCGTTCCGCAAGGTGGCGTCGATGTTACTGATGATGTTCTCAAAAATATGAAATAAGCTATGTTTGTTAGGGCGGGCTTATACGTTCGCCCTTCTTTCTTAAATTGTCAGTGATTGCAAGCGCAGACCTAAGAAAGATTTCTTAGGTGTTCGTTTTCAATCCTGTGCAGTTAACTTCGCAATCGGGAGGATTATTACATGGAAAAAACATTACAAGAATTAGCCGTTTTTCTTGAAGGAAAACTGGAAACGACGACACCGCAAATGGTCATTACAGGGGTCAATGGACTGGAGGAAGCGCTAGCTTCTGACATTTCTTTTGCAGTGCCGCCACATATTGAAGCAGCAGCAGCTTCGGGGGCAGGAGCGCTCGTCCTCCCTTTGGATGCACCTTTTAGCGGCAAACCTGTAATCCGTGTAGCAAATCCCCGTTTAGCTTTTGCCCGCTTGTTGGATTTGTTCAGACGCCCGGAAGATGTTGAGCGTGTCATAAGCCCTCTTGCTTCTATCGCACCGACGGCACAAATTGGTTCTAACGTTGCTGTTTTGCCTTTTGCCGTTGTTGATAGTGAAGCTGTCATAGGTGATAATACCGTAATCTATCCTCACGCTTATATTGGCAGACAAGCTACAATAGGCAAGGACTGCAAAATATATCCCAATGTTACGATTCGTGAAGGCTGCGAACTAGGTAACCGTGTAATTATCCAATCCGGCGCAGTCATCGGCGGCGATGGCTTTGGTTATATTACCGAGCAAGGCAAACACAGCAAAGTCCTGCAGGTTGGCAATGTTGTTATCGGCGACGATGTTGAAATAGGTAACAACACTTGCATCGACAGGGCAACAGCTGGCAGCACTATTGTTGGTGCCGGTACCAAGATTGATAATCTTGTACATTTAGGCCATAATGACGTGCTGGGGGAGAATTGTCTTGTTGTTGCGCAAGTTGGTTTGTCGGGCAGTATCACAGCTGGTCATAATGTAACTTTCGCCGGTCAGGTTGGCAGTGTCGGTCATATCAAAATTGGCGACAATTGCGTTTTTGCTGCTCGCTGCGGCATAACTTCGGACGTACCTTCCAATTCTTTCTACGCAGGTTTCCCAGCTGTTCCGCACAGAGAATGGCTGAAGCAGGAGGCTACTTTGCGCAATGTCAGCAAATTGGTGAAAAAGGTCAAAGAACTGGAAAAGGCTTTGACTGAAATACAAGGTAAAGAATAAGATGATGTTATAATTACTGGGAGTGTGTTTATGAGAAAAGACCTTTTAACAGCAATACTTATGAGTTCGTTAGTTGCTTTGCCACTGGCTTGTGAAGCGAGAACCTTAGCCAGCGGTACTTCCGGTGTTATTAATACACCGTCAGCTTATGTGCGTTCAATGGGCCATGCGGCTGTAACATATCAATACACGGAAGATTACAATGTCATTGGCGGTAACGTTGCAGTGATGCCTGGTCTGGAAGTTGCTTACAGCAGATGGTCACCGGAGGCTGGTGACGATTTTAATATGTATAGCGCAAAATTTATGATTTTGCCGGAAACTGTGGCAAGTCCTGCCATTGCTGTTGGTATCGAGGATGCCACTGACGAGAGAGACCGCAGCGGCTATGCCGTCATCAGTAAAGCTGGTCCTTGGGGCCTGAAGGTACATGCCGGCACAGGAACCGGTCGTTTCCGTGATGGTTTTGTCGGCTTGGAGAAACAATTCAAAGTCAATAGCAAGACTTTGAACCTGGGACTGGCCGCTGAGTATGACGGCGATAATTTCAACTATGGCATGTTCGTACCGGTTGGCAAACTGATGCAAGCCGAAGTTGGCATGCGTGACGAGAAGTTCTATGCAGGGGTACATGGGACTTTCTGATAAGGAAAGGATGTAACTGATGCTCGGATATTGGGCGATGAGGGCTTTGAGCTGGGTGCTCTGCCATTCACCGAAATTTATAAGAAAAATATTTGCCGGGTTTCTGGGCAGTATTGCCTGGTCAGCGACACCGGCCTGGCGCAAAACCATGGCCGTGGAAAATATTAAGGAATGTCTCGGTGTACCCGAAGAAAGAGCCAAGGAAATTGCAGAAGCCAGCGTCAGGCGTTTCGGGCGTATGTTGGTTGAAGTATTGCGTTTCCCGACGCTGACACCTGAAAACTTCAGAAAAAGCGTGAACATAGAAGGCGCAGAATATCTTGAAGCAGCCTATAAACAGGATAAAGGCGTTATTCTTTGCACAGGACATTACGGTAATTGGGAGCTTTTGGGCGCATCGGTTGCTCTTATGGGTTACCCAATCTTATCCATTGCCCGTAAGCAGAATAACAGTGCGATGGATACCTTTATCAATGAATATAGAGAAATAACAGGGCAAAAAATTGCCTACAACCGCGGCGAGAACAGTATGCTGGCCATTAATAGGATCATCAAGGACAAAAAAATACTTGGTGTTCTCTATGATCAGGATACGGGAAAAGATGGCATCGATGTGCTTTTCTTTGGTAAACCGTCAATGGCACCAACAGGAGCGGCACTTTTGTCACGTATTCATGGGGCACCGATGATACCGCTTTTCATTCATAATGAGGATGACGAAAAATTCACAATCAAGATTCATCCGCCGCTTTACACGAAAAAAACTGCCGATCGTGTGCAGGATATGCGCAAACCAACCGAAGAACTGATGCTGATTGCAGAGCAGGAAATAATCAGTGATCCAAGTATGTGGTTCTGGGTTCATGATCGTTGGAAAGATGGCAAGAAAAAATATAAAGATAAAAAAGGAGAGAACTGACGATGCAGCAAACCTACCAGCAAACGCTGGCTGCGCCGGTTTCCTATTCCGGTATCGGCCTTCATTCTGGCAAAAATGTTAATATGTGCATGCTGCCGGCAGAAGTAGACACAGGGATTGTTTTTATCAGGACAGACCTGCCTGATAAACCGGAAATTTCAGCAAAACCTGCCAATGTAAGCTCTACGCTGAAAGCGACAACTCTGAGCGAAAATGGCGCTGAAGTCTTTACCGTGGAACATCTGATGGCTGCTCTTTCGATGATGGGCATTGACAACTGCAGAATAGAGATGGATTCGCCGGAACCGCCGGTTACCGATGGCAGCTCTGGTGTTTTTGCCGACTTGATCTTAGAAGCTGGCAGGAAGATTCAGGACGCTCCAAGAAAAGTTTATGCTTTGGACAGAGCTTTTGCCGTGCATCAGGATGACAGATATATATGTATCCTGCCGTATGATGGCTACCGTATTTCTTTTACCTCCATTAATCCGCATCCGCTGCTCGGAACTCAGTACTATGACATAGAATTAACAGAAGATAATTTTCTGAAAGAAATAGCGACCGCGAGAACCGTAGCCTTTATGCATGAAGTTGAGCAGATGAAGAAAATGGGCCTTGGCCTGGGTGGCAATACGGACAATGTCGTTGTTTTTGACAACACTGGCATTTTATCAGAAACACGTTTCGACAACGAATTAATCAGACACAAGATTCTTGATGTCATCGGTGATTTGTATTTGCTGGGACACATCAAGGCTCATATAGTTGCAGTGAAGACGGGTCATGCTTTTAATGCTGAACTGGCCCGGCAAATTGAAAATTACCGCAGTAAAGGAGAGAAATAATATGATTACCTTAGAGGCAAGAGAAATTCAGAAGATAATTCCACACCGTTATCCGTTGTTATTGGTTGACAGGATTCTCGAACTAGAGCCAATGAAACGAGCTGTAGGTGTGAAAAACATAACGATGAATGAAATGCAGTTCCTCGGCCATTTTCCTGGCGAACCAATCATGCCGGGAATCATGTTGATCGAAGCAATGGCACAGGTTGGTGGCGTAGCCATGCTTTATCCTGAAGAAAACCGCGGTAAGATAGCTGTGTTCGGCAAAATAGACAATGTGCGTTTTCGCCGTCAGGTAGTACCGGGTGATCAGGTAATTACTACTGCTACCGTGACCAAGATACGCGGCAATATGGGTATTATCCGCTGCGAAGGTATGGTAGACGGCAAGTTGGCCTGCGAAGGCGAATTTACTTTTGCTATCGTAGACAAAAAAGAATAAAAATAAGTAGTATTTAGTAGAAAATTGTAGAAAAAGCGAGATATTTGGTTAAAAACATCTATTTTTGCTGAATTTTGGCAGGTTAAATTCGGTTTATTATCGGCGAATGTAATTTGCAGTAGTTTTGGTGTTAAATTTTATTTGGGAGTGGAAATAATGGGTTTTGATAATGTTGTAAAAATGTCTCGCAAAATTCACGAAAACGCAGTCGTTTCGCCAGGGGCTATTTTGGGACGCGACGTTGAAATAGGACCTTATGCTGTAATCGGCCCGAATGTAGTAATCGGCGAGGGAACAAAAGTCAGCGCTCATGTTGTTATTGACGGCTGGACAACGATTGGTAAGAACTGTAAATTTTTCCCTGGCTGCTCAATCGGCGCAGAACCACAGGATCTGAAATTCAAAGGCGAAAAAGCTTACACCGTTATTGGCGACGGCGTAACCATCCGTGAATGTGCAACTGTCAACCGTGCGACAGGTGAAGGAAATGAAACGCGTCTTGGTAATAATGTACTGATGATGGCTTATACGCATATAGCTCACAACTGTATAGTTGGCAACAATGTAATTATGTCCAATGTCGCAACATTGGCAGGGCATGTTGTTGTTGAAGATCGTGCAGTTATCGGCGGCCTTGCCGCAGTCCATCAGTTCGTAAAGATTGGCCGTAATGCGATGATTGGCGGTATGTCCAAAATAGTTCAGGATATTCCTCCTTTCGTTATTGCCGATGGCAATCCGGCCCATGTTGCTGGACTCAATAGCGTCGGTATTTCTCGTGCAGGTGTTGCGCCTGAAGTGCGTGCTAACCTGAAAAAGGCTTACCGCATACTATACCGTTCCGGTCTGACACTGGATGAAGCTGTTTCCAACATGGAACAAGAATTGGACAGCAGCGAAGAAGTTGAACATCTCTTACGCTTCCTGCGTAATGTTGAACGTGGTATTTGCCGCGGACGTAAAGACTAGGATGGTGGCTTGATGGAGACATTAGGTTTATTATCCGGCATTGGCCATTTGCCGGTTGATGTAGCACAATCGGCCAAAGGGATGGGGTATCGTGTTATCGCTATTGGCGTTGTGCCAGGGGTTGATTCTGAGCTGGCTGCATGCGTTGATGCTTACTATGATATTCATATAGGCAAATTAGGCAAAATCATTAACACCTTGAAAAAGAATAATGTGACCAAAGTTACGATGATCGGCAAAGTAACGAAAGAAATTCTCTATAGCGAAGGTGCCATTATTCCGGATTTTCGTGCGATTAAGCTTTTGACATCTTTGCCTGACCGCAAAGATGATACTATTATGAATGCCATAGTAAAAGAACTGGAAGGCGAGAAGCTGGAGGTAATGGACCAGACTCTGCTCATCCAGCCGCTTTTGCCGGCACCGGGAATACTCAGCAAGCGCCAACCTACTGCTGCTGAGCTCGAAGACATTGAGTTCGGATTTCAGGTTGCCAAAGAAATTGGCCGTCTTGATATCGGGCAAACCGTTGTCGTAAAAAACAAGGCCGTGATGGCTGTCGAAGCTATCGAAGGTACTGATGCCTGTATCTTACGTGGCGGGACATTGGGTAAAGATGTAATTGTTGCCAAGACTGCCAAACCGGCGCAGGATAATCGCTTTGATATGCCTAGCGTAGGCACCAGAACGATTGAGTCCATGATTGCGGCAGGAGCCGCGGGCATTGTCATGGAAGCCGGCAGGACTCTTTTGGTCGAACGCGAAAGAACTCTGGCTTTGGCTGACGAGCATAATATGTTCGTTGTAGCACGTTAGCAAAATTTAATAATTAAGTTATAATTTTAGGGAGGACAACACGTCCGCCCTATTTTTGTGTTATAATATAGCGTGATAATTTATGTTTAATTAATAACAACTACAGATAGATATTCATGGAAAGGAACACTTATGGCCAGAATAATGATTTCGGCTGGTGAAGCATCCGGAGATGTGCATGCCGCCGCTTTGACCAGAGAAATATTGAAGCTTGATCCAACTGCCCAGGTCTATGGAATGGGTGGCGACGGTCTTCGCGCAGCAGGTGGCGAAGTATTGTTCGATATCAAAGACCATGGAGTCATGGGCTTGGTGGAGATCATTCGTAAGCTGCCGGCCTTATTTCGTCTGCGCTCTGATTTTGCGGAAGTTATGGATAAAAGACGCCCGGACTGTCTTGTGACAATAGACTATCCCGGGTTTAATATGCGTTTGGCCAAAGTAGCGCGTGCCAAGGGAATACCGGTGATTTCCTTCATCGCACCTTCAGCTTGGGCCTGGCGCAAAGGCCGTGCCAAAAATGTGGCAAAACTTGTGAACAAGGTAGCGGCTATTTTCCCTTTTGAGTATGAGGTTTATAAAGAAGCAGGCGCAGATGTAGAATTTATGGGGCATCCTTTAGTTGATATAGTAAAGCCGACTCTGCCAAAGGCTGAGGCGGTTGCCAAAGCAGGCAAACACGAAGGGCGGCCGTTGGTACTACTTTTACCGGGCAGCCGTTTGCAGGAGATTCAGCGCCTTTTACCAACTATGCTTGAGGCAGCCAAATTAATGGTCAAAGCTAATCCGGCTCTGGAATTCGTTATGCCGCGCGCCGGGACGATACCGCGTACGATGCTGGAAGAAGAACTAAATCGCGCGGGCATACATGTGAGTATCACAGAAGGTAATAACTACGACGTGATGGGTGTCGCCGATGTAGCTTTAGCGGCCAGTGGCACTGTAACACTGGAAGCAGCCCTCTGCAGGCTGCCTAGCGTCATTGTTTATAAAACAGCGCCGCTGACGGCTTTTATTGTCAGACGCTTATTGAATATTGCTGATATAGGTCTGCCTAATATTGTTGCCGGCCGTCATATTTTGCCGGAATTATTGCAGGAAGATGCTACGCCGGCCAAGATGGCTGCAGAAGTATTGCATTTATTGGAACCGGCCGCACATGCGCAAGCATTGGCCGATTTGGATGACGTTAAAAAACGTTTGGGCGAACCAGGCGCCGTCAGGCGTGTCGCTGAACTTACACTGAGAGTTGCAGGAGAAAAAGCATGAATTTATATTTTAGAATCCTGAGTTATATCAAACCTTACCTGCCGCGGTTAATCACCGCGGCAATTTGTACGGTATTAGCCGCCGCCGGTAATTTATACGTGCCATGGATCATCAAAGATGTTATTGATAAGGTG
This sequence comes from uncultured Acidaminococcales bacterium, assembly GCA_964500055.1. Taxonomy (GTDB): domain Bacteria; phylum Bacillota; class Negativicutes; order Acidaminococcales; family Acidaminococcaceae; genus RZYP01. The sequence continues at coordinate 9,196 of CAZCMY010000026.1, forward strand.
CTCGCCGACAAAAATGCCGACATGCTGAATATCATAGCAGGGGGCATCATCGTTATCTTTTTTATCCGGGGCATCTGTTTCTACGGACAGAATTACCTGATGAGCTACGTTGGCGAAAGAGTAATTATCGATATTCGCAGCGCAGTTTATGAAAAGCTTCAGCGTCTGAGCGTATCTTTCTATGACAAGAACAAAACCGGTACGATCATGAGTTATGTTACCAATGATGTTTCGGCTTTGCAGGCTGCCATGGTGCAGAATACGATTGATATGATCACCGAAGGCAGCGTTCTGATTGGTTCGATAACAGCAATGGTTTATTTGGACTGGAAGCTGACCCTTTTTACATTTTGTACTTTCCCCTTTGTTCTCTGGCTGATGGACTTTTTTGGCAAGAGAATTCGTAAGTCAGGCCGCAGAATTCAGGAATGTACGGCTGATATCACTTCCATTTTGCAGGAAACAGTCTCTTCCGCACGTGTGATCAAATCTTTTGTGCGTGAAGACTACGAAATAAAGCGTTTTTGCAATCAGAATTTTGCCAATTTCCGCGCTAACATGAAGAACGCACAACTGATGGCGCTCTTAACTCCGGTTATTGAATTTGTTGCTGCCATTGGTGTTACAGCCATCATCTGGTACGGAGGCCACGGCGTTATCAACGGAGACCTGACAGCTGGTTCTCTGGTTGCCTTTTTGGTTTATGCCGTCAACATTTCTAATCCGGTCAAACGTCTGACACGTGTTGTAGGAAGTATTCAAAGGGCATTAGCAGCAGCTCAGCGTGTTTTTGACGTACTCGACATGAAGGAAGAAATAGCAGAAATACCGGGTGCAAAAGCCCTGCCTCAGATTGATGGGGCTGTAGAGTTCAAAGATGTGAGCTTTGCCTATGACAAAGGGGAAAAAGTTCTGAAGGAAGTTAGCTTCCAAGCTAAACCTGGTGAAGTTATCGCTATTGTAGGACCTTCCGGAGCAGGCAAGTCAACGATTGCCAATTTGCTGCCAAGATTTTATGATACGACGTCAGGCTCCATTACCATTGACGGCAATAATATTGCCGAAGTAACCTTGAATTCCCTGCGTGAGCAGGTAGGTATCGTTCCGCAGGAAACAGTGCTCTTTAACGGTACTTTGTATGATAATATTTTGTATGGCCGTCTTGAGGCAACACGCGAAGAGGTCGAAGCAGCTGCTAAAGCTGCTAATGCCCATAATTTCATCATGGAATTTCCTAATGGCTATGAAACGATGCTGGGTGACCGCGGTCTTAACCTTTCCGGCGGACAGCGTCAGCGTATCGCCATTGCCCGTGCGATTCTGAAGAATCCGCGCGTTCTTATTCTTGATGAAGCTACTTCCGCTCTTGATACGGAAAGTGAGCGCATCGTGCAGGAAGCTTTGGACCGACTGATGGTTGGCAGGACTTCTTTTGTCATTGCTCATCGTCTTTCCACGGTCAAGAATGCGGACAAGATTCTTGTTCTGCAAAGAGGCAGGATAGTGGAAGTAGGCACGCATGACGAATTGATGGCTAATAATAAGCTTTATTCTCATTTGTACAATATCCAGTATCGCGAAAAGGAAGCGAAATGAGGTTAATGCATGTATATACTTTATAATTTAATTTTTTGCGCAGCAGTTGTTTTGGTAATGCCTTATTTTATTTATCGCTTTCTGACTGAGAAGGGCTTTAAAAGACGTTTTCGCCAAAATTTGGGCTTTATCCGAGACGAAGAAATTGCTGCAGTTGCCGGCAAAGAATGTATCTGGATTCATGGTGCCTCTGTCGGTGAGATTGTGGCGACCAGCCCTTTAGTTAAAGAAATAAGAAAAGCGATGCCGGAAGCTAAAATTCTGGTGTCCTCCGTTACAACCAGTGGTTATGATATGGCGCACCAGATTATTCCGGAAGCAGATGCTATCATTTATTTCCCGCTGGATTTGCCTTTTATTTCTGAATCCTATGTTAAAAGGATCATGCCGCGTGTTTTTCTGCCGGTAGAAACAGAGTTGTGGCCTAATTTCCTCCGTGCTGTCCGCATGCGCAAAATACCGGTCATGATGGTTAATGGGCGTATCAGCGAGAAATCAGTGAAAACTTATCGTTATTTATACGGCATTCTGGAAGATATGCTGGGCAGCGTCAGCCGCTTCTGTATGCAGTCGACTATTGATGCCGAGTATATTTCTCATCTCGGTGCTGACAAACGCAAAATTCTGGTTACCGGTAACACCAAATTTGACCAGACCTATGCCGAAGTTACACCCGAAGATTTGGCTCGTTATAAAGAAGAACTGGGTATTAAAGACAGTTTTCCGGTTATTGTGGCCGGCAGTACTCATCCTACCGAAGAAAAAGCCCTCTTGGAAGCTTTTCAGGAAGTACGCAAAGTTTATCCTGCAGCAAGATTAGTCATCGCCCCACGCAAAATTGCGCGCGCTGATGAGATAGCCAAGCTGGGACGTCAGTATGGTTTGGAAACTGGTCTGCGTTCCCGCCTCTTACAGGTAGAGGGTGAACGCCCCCATGATCCGCTGCTTTTGATTGACACTATCGGCGAACTCGGCCGTATTTATGCTGTTGGCGACGTTGTATTCGTCGGCGGCAGCTTGATTAAGCACGGCGGCCATAATGTTCTGGAACCGGCAGCACATGGCAAGCCTATTTTAGTAGGGCCCAGCATGTCGAACTTCAAGGATTCCTTTGCCCTGTTAAAAAAGAGCGGCTCCTGCCGTCAGGTTAAAGATGAAAAAGAACTGACAAGTGAAATCCTGGAAATTGTTGGCAATGATGAGCTCAGAGAACAAATGGGCAAGGCATCTTTACAGGTAATCAAGGAAAACCGCGGTGCAGCTGTACGCAGCATTGAGTATCTGATGGAACTGCTGGCTCTTACCGCTACCGAATGTCGCGTTAATGCGCATTACAAGATCAATACCCGTAATATCAACGAAGAAGGCGGCACCCATATGCGCCGTGGTGACGCCATAACGCAATATCTGTTCCAACTGGCGCATGGTCATGACAATACACTTATTGACTGGTTTGTTCTTAGTGTATTGAGCATTTTCTCCGTAATCTATGAAGCAGGCGTTCGTCTGAAACTCAGCCTTTATAAGGCTGGTATTTTCAAACAGACCAAGCTGCCTTGCTGCGTTATCAGTATCGGCAACATCACGGTTGGCGGTACCGGCAAAACGCCGACTGCCCAGAAGATGGCTCTTATCATTCAAAAAATGGGCTACCGCGTAGTTATTCTGAATCGTGGCTACCGCTCACATTGGAACGAAGAAATCGGCGTTGTTTCTGACGGCAAAAAAATCTTCATGACGGCTTACGAAGCTGGTGATGAAGCTTATCTGATGGCCAAGACGCTGCCTGGAATTCCGGTAGTAATCGGCAAAAATCGTGCTGTCACCGGCGAATTCGCGGTCAAAAAACTTAATGCGCAGGTTATTATCATGGATGATGGCTATCAGCACTGGACGCTTTATCGTGACCTTGATGTTGTGCTGGTTGATACCTTGAATATTTTTGGCAACAGAAGACTCTTGCCGCGCGGTACTTTGCGTGAACCGCTGCAGAATCTCGACAGGGCAGGATTGTTCCTGCTGACCAAGACCGACCAAAGTTCTGTTTTCTCAAGAGATGAACTGCGTGATACTTTAGCAAAATATAATAGTCATGCACCTATCATTGAAAGTGTGCACAAACCAGTCAATTTCGTAGAGATTGCTGACTGGTACAAGGGCCTCCGCAGCCACGCCAAATCACTGGAAGAATTAAAAGGGCGCTCAGTAATGGTGTTCTCGGCCATTGGCAATCCTTCTTCCTTTGAACAGACGTTGTCAGATGTCGGACTCGATATTAAAGAAGCCATACGCTATCCGGATCATCACGATTATGGGATGCTGGAGATGCAATATATCATGGAACGTGCTATCAAAGAAAATGTTGGTGCTTTGATTACGACAGCCAAAGATGCTGTAAAAATTCCAACAGAGTTTATCTATTTTGACCGTGAGGTTCCGCTCTATGTTTTGAATATGGAGATTCAGATAACTTCCGGTCGTGATCTCTTCCAGGAAACAATAGCACGCTCAATCAAAAAGGAGACAAAAAACCAATGAAAGTTTTGTGTGTTATCCCAGCCCGTTATGCCTCAACCCGTCTGCCAGGAAAACCGCTGGCCCTGATTGCCGGCAAACCAATGATACAGCATGTATATGAACGCGCCTGCCATGCTGTAATGCCGCAGGAAGTTGTCGTTGCCACTGACAGCAAAATTGTTGCTGATGCCGTTAAAGGTTTCGGCGGCAAGGTAATGATGACTTCTCCTGATCATCCCAGCGGCACAGATCGTCTTGCCGAAGTAGCTCTCAGCTATCCGGATATCGATGTCATTGTTAATGTACAGGGCGACGAGCCGATGATTCCGCCGGAAGTCATAGACAAACTGGCACAGGCTTTTGAAGATGACAAAGATTTGAAGATGGCGACGTTAAAGACGCTGATGGGCGAAGAAGAATACAACAATCCTAATGCCGTAAAAGTTGTTACTGATCAGAATGGTTATGCTCTGTATTTTTCCCGCAGTTTACTGCCGTATCCGCGCAACAGGAAGGCTGATTTCAAAGTTTATAAACATGTGGGCATTTATGCGTACCGCAGGAGTTTCCTCCTGAGCTATGCCGCTTATGAGCCAACACCGCTGGAACAGATAGAAGGTTTGGAACAGCTCCGTGTTTTGGAAAACGGTCAGCGCATCAAAGTATTGGAAAGCAAGTTTCAGGGCATCGGCATTGATACCCAGGAAGACCTGGATGCCATTAACGCTCTTTTCACCAGAATGGAAGCAATGAAAGACTGATAAAGTGTTTCCTGGCTGTTCTTCTTCCGCTTCGCGCAAGTAGCGAACCGCTGCGCCACACGCAGTAAACTGCTAGGTGGCTCATGCGTCGACCGGAGTACGGACATACAGTTATTTTTACAATAAGGAGTGAGATCATGCATATAGTTAAAGTTGGAAATTATGAGGTTGGCGCAGGCCGTCCTATGCTTTTAATGGCAGGACCTTGTGTGCTGGAAGGCTACGAGCGCAGTCTTGCTATCGGTAAAGCAGTGCAAGAGATAGCGCTGCGTCTTGGTATGCCATATGTTTTTAAGGCTTCTTACGATAAAGCAAACAGATCTTCCTATAAATCTTTTCGCGGACCGGGTCTGGAAGAAGGCCTGAAAATTATCGCACAGATCAAAAAAGATCTCGGCGTGCCCGCAGTCAGTGATATCCATGAATGCTGCCAGATAGAAAAAGCAGCTGAAGTCCTGGATATTCTGCAGATACCGGCATTTCTCTGCCGCCAGACAGATTTGGTTTATCAGGCAGCAAAAACCGGTAGAGTCGTCAATATTAAAAAAGGTCAATTCCTGGCACCATGGGACATGAAGAATGTCGTTGCCAAGGCAGAAGAAGCAGGCAACTGCAATATTATGCTGACGGAACGCGGCGCAAGCTTCGGCTACAATAACTTAGTTACGGATATGCGCGCTTTGCCGATTATGCGTGATCTTGGTTATCCGGTAGTCATGGATGCTACGCACAGTGTGCAGATTCCGGGCGGCCAGGGCACAACTTCCGGCGGTCAAAGCCAGTATGTGCCGCATATGGCCAGAGCAGCAGCGGCAGTAGGCATTGACGCCCTGTTCCTCGAAGTTCACGATAACCCTGCTGAGGCTTTGTCAGACGGTCCGAACATGGTTCGCATTGATGCCCTTGAAGCACTGTTGAAAGATGTGCTCGCAATTGATAAGATAGTAAGAAAATAATATTAAAAATCACTCCCTCAGTCACTACGTGACAGCTCCCCCATCCGGAGGAGCCTAAGCCTTCCTCAGACGAGGAAGGTGGCAGCGCAGCTGACGGATAGAGGGAATTTGGGCTTTCTCAGACAACGCATGAGCC
>CAZCMY010000027.1:0-2716 GCA_964500055.1 uncultured Acidaminococcales bacterium
ACGCGTTCACGTGATTGTTTTACGCCCAGGAACATACCTAAGCCATATTCAGCATTATCCTCGAACAAGGAATTTGCCCAGCTTGGGCCGTGGCCTTTGCAGTTTTTCGTATAAGGCATGGAAGGAGCACTGGCGCCCCAGATAGAAGTACAACCGGTTGCATTGGCAATCATCATGCGATCGCCAAACAACTGGGTAACAAGCTTAGCATACGGTGTCTCACCGCAACCAGCGCAGGCACCGGAGAATTCCAGTAACGGCTGCTCAAATTGTACACCCTTGACAGTTTTCTTGTTCATCGGGTTTGGTTTGACTGTTACAGTGTCGATAGCATAATTCCACAATGGAACTTGCTCCATTTGTGAGCTCAGCGGCTTCATGACAATTGCTTTTTCCTTAGCCGGGCAGACCTGTACGCAGTTGCCGCAGCCAGCGCAGTCCAAAGCGGAAACAGCAATGCGGAATTGCAAGTCTTTAGCACCGATAGCAGGTTTTGTTGTAAAACCAGCCGGAGCTGCCGCTACTTCTTCAGCCGTCGCCAAGACAGGACGGATAGAAGCATGCGGACAAACAAAAGCACATTGATTACATTGAATACAGTTGTCAATTTGCCACTCAGGCACGTTGATTGCAATACCGCGTTTTTCAAAAGTGGAAGTTCCGGAGGGGAAAGTACCATCAGCATGTTTTTTGAATGCGCTGACAGGCAGCTTGTCGCCTTCCATCCTATTCATCGGTTCCAGAATATTTTTAGCAAAATTATCAGCTGAGCCAGCATCTGCAGCTTCTGCATCAACAGCCTCAGCCCAGTTAGCCGGCACGTTGATTTTGACAATGGCATCTACGCCTTTGTCAATTGCAGCGTAGTTCATGTTGAGAATAGTCTGACCTTTTAAGCCATAAGAATGGTCAACCGCTTCTTTCAGATATTTAACAGCGTCTTCTACCGGAATAATATCAGCCAATTTGAAGAAGGCTGACTGCATGATCATATTGATGCGACCGCCCAAGCCGATTTCTTCGGCAATTTGAACAGCGTCAATCGTGTAGAAGTTGATATTGTTTTTCGCAATATAACGTTTGATAGCTGCCGGCAGATTGGCTTCCAGTTCTTCTGCGTTCCAGCGGCAGTTCAACAGGAAGGTGCCATTTTTCTTCAAGCCGGCAAGAACATCATACTTACTTACATATGATTGGTTATGAACAGCTACAAAATCAGCATAATTAATCAGGTAAGGAGCACGAATCGGCTCATGTCCAAAGCGCAGGTGAGAAACAGTGATACCACCCGATTTCTTGGAATCATAGGAGAAGTAACCTTGCGCATACATGTCAGTATAGTCGCCGATAATTTTGATAGCGCTCTTATTCGCACCAACAGTACCATCAGAACCAAGTCCCCAGAATTTGCAGCCCTTGGTGCCTTTAGGCGTAGTATCGAGTTCTTCTGTTACAGCAAGAGAATTGCCGGTAACATCATCAACAATACTGACCGTAAAGTTGTTTTTCGGTTCTGCCGCATCAAGGTTAGCAAAAACAGCCAGCACATCGGAAGGTGTAATATCTTTCGAGCCTAAGCCATAGCGTCCGCCAACAATAACGGGGCGTGTTTCCTGCGTATAATATACGCTGCATACGTCAAGATATAGTGGTTCGCCGAAAGCGCCCGGTTCCTTGGTGCGGTCTAAAACAGCAATCTTTTTGACTGTCTTCGGCATAGCACTCAGGAAATGTTTAGCAGAGAACGGACGATAGAGATGCACGACCAAAAGGCCAACCTTAGCACCGTTAGCATTCAAGTACTCAATTGTTGTTTGAATAGCCTCAGTAGCTGAGCCCATCGCAATGATGACTTTTTCAGCATCCGGAGCGCCATAGTAATTGAACAAGCCGTATTTGCGGCCAGTAATTTTGTTGATTTCATTCATATAATGTTCTACTACTTCAGGTAGCTTTTCGTAGTAAGAATTTACTGCTTCACGAGTCTGGAAATAAATATCAGGATTTTGTGCGGTACCGCGGATGACCGGGTTATCAGGATTAAGGCTGCGTGCTCTGAATTCAGCAACGGCTTCTTTATCCAACATTTTCTCTAAGTCATCATATTCCATAACTTCAATTTTTTGAATTTCATGGGAAGTTCTGAAACCATCGAAGAAGTTTACAAAAGGAATACGTCCTTTAATAGCAGACAGATGAGCAACGGCACTCAAATCCATTACTTCCTGCACACTTCCTTCTGCCAAAAGAGCAAAACCAGTCTGGCGAGCAGCCATTACATCCTGGTGGTCACCAAAAATAGAAAGTGAACTAGCTGCCAAAGCACGTGCTGAAACCTGGAAAACAGCCGGCAATAGTTCGCCTGCCATTTTATACATGTTAGGAATCATCAGGAGCAAGCCCTGAGAAGCGGTATAAGTGGTAGTAAGAGCGCCTGCCTGCAGGGAGCCATGTACAGCTCCGGAAGCACCGGCCTCAGACTGCATTTCCATTACTTTTACTGTCTGTCCGAAAAGGTTCTTTTTGCCTTGCGCTGCCCATTCATCGGTGACTTCCGCCATTGGTGAAGACGGCGTGATCGGGTAAATTGCGGCAACATCAGTGAAAGCATAAGATACATACGCAGCGGCGGTATTACCGTCCATAGTTTTCATTTTTGCCATGTTGGTTCCCTCATCTTTCTCTTTAGTTTAAAATAACCTACTTCTGCTAAGAT
>CAZCMY010000027.1:2816-14104 GCA_964500055.1 uncultured Acidaminococcales bacterium
ATGTTGGTTCCCTCATCTTTCTCTTTAGTTTAAAATAACCTACTTCTGCTAAGATGCTATGAAAAACAGATATCTTTAACAGCCCGACGGGTAAAAAGTTCGGCGGGTAAATGTAGGATACACTTATACTTATTTAGTATACACTAAAAAGTATTAGCTGTAAACTTATACAAATCTTAATTCTGGCCATTACAACGGAATCATTATCCGTCAAATTTTATTATATTATAGATTTGCCTTTTGGTCATTGTATTTCTCTAATTATTTTGTTAGACTTGTATTAGTTAAATATGATTTACATCCACTAGGGGAGCCTAAGCGCTGAGAGACGACTCGTCGACCCTTGGAACCTGATTTCCGGATAATGCCGGCGGAGGGAAGTGGCACATTTTCTGATTTTCCCTGCCGTTTCCATTATATCGGAAACGGCTATTTTATTTATTACAAAGGAGCGTAAAATATGCTTACACAAATGCAGGCCGCCAGACAAGGAATTATTACAGAAACAATGCGTATCGTAGCAGCCAAAGAAAATCTGCCGGCAGAAACAATACGTGCCGGTGTTGCAGAAGGCACTATCGCCATCTGTGCCAACCCCAATCATAAAAGCCTTAGTCCTAGCGGTGTCGGTAAAGGTCTGACAACCAAGGTCAACGCTAACATTGGTACTTCCAGTTCTTACCCTGATCCAGAGCCGGAACTGCTGAAGCTGGCAGCGGCCATTGAAGCCGGTGCCGATGCGGTGATGGATCTCAGTACCGGTGACAATATCGAGGCTTCGCGCAAAGCAATTATTGAGGCTTCCACCGTCATGGTCGGTACTGTGCCGATTTATCAGGCCACAGTAGAAGCCATCAAGAAACACGGTGCTGTTGTCGACATGACAAAAGAAGATTTGTTTACTGTTATCGAACAACAAGCCAAAGATGGCGCTGATTTCATGACCATTCACTGCGGCATCAATCGCAATGTGCTGAAGGCGCTGCTTACTGAAGGCCGCGTAATGGATGTCGTCAGCCGCGGCGGTTCTTTTATTACCGGCTGGATGCTTCACAATGACAAGGAAAATCCTCTCTATGAATATTACGACGAAATTCTTGATATCTGTGCAAAATACGACGTTGTTATCAGCCTCGGCGACGGTTTAAGACCGGGCTGCCTTGCCGATGCCACGGACAGAGCGCAAATACAGGAGCTGATCAACCTTGGCGAATTAACTGATCGCGCCTGGGCCAAAGGCGTACAAGTCATGGTTGAAGGACCGGGACATGTGCCATACAATCAGATTGCAGCTAATATCCAATTGCAGAAAAGTCTCTGCAAAAATGCTCCTTTCTACGTACTTGGACCACTAGTAACTGATGTCGCTCCAGGTTACGACCACATTACCTCAGCCATCGGTGGAACTCTGGCCGGTGCTGCCGGTGCTGATTTCCTCTGTTATGTCACCCCTGCTGAACATCTCGGTTTGCCTGACATCAATGACGTTCGTGAAGGTGTAATTGCCACACGTATCGCCGCTCATGCCGCCGATATAGCCAAAGGTGTTCCCGGCGCCCTTGAATGGGATTTAAAAATGGCGAAAGCCCGCAAAGAACTTAACTGGTCGGAACAAATCAAACTGGCTATTGACCCGATTAAAGCACAGCGTTATCGCACTGAAAAAAATAAAGCCGATGACGAAGCCTGCTCCATGTGCGGTGACTATTGTGCCGTAAAAATCGTGGAAGAATATTTACAGGCAGCACGTAAAAAGAATTAAAAAATTAGTATCAGAAATAGCAAAAGCATCTATGCCACAAAGCATAGATGCTTTTTTGTAATTATTTAGCCTTGGTTTTCTGTCCCGAGCTTAACAAACTGGTATCACGCACGAGTGGATCTGTCAGATCCATGTGTCCGTTCAAGCTGACTACTTTTTTGCCTTCTACAAGTATCTGTACTTTTTTAATTTCCGGGAATTCCGTCAGAGTATTGACGATAGCTCCCGTCGCCATTAATTCGTTATAAGAACCGCCGCCCAGTTTTTTGATATCCTTACTGAAATCAGCTGAGGCAACGCCGTCCTTAATACTCAAGCCAAGAACCTTGGTATCAGCTGGTAAAACGTTGACCAGCTTGCTGTCCTGAGGCTTAGCTTCGACCAAAGTGCGTAAGGCATTTTCCGCTGCAGTCTTGCCATTATCTTTGATTGTGTATTTTTCCGGCACAAGGTAACCCTGTCCTTCACCTGTAACCCTGTATACTACAAAACTTTGTTCCTTAACTACTGGTTGAGTAACTGGTTTTTCCTCTGTTTTCGGCGTAGTACAGCCGCTCGCTAAAAAACATAAGATCAAAAGCGGTGCTAAAAGCAACTTATACCACTTCATCATTGATCACCCCCGGTTGCTGCAAAATAATCTTCTATACCGTCGGCAATCGCTTTCGCCATTTTGTTTTGGAACCAGTTGCTGCGGAGAAGTTTTTCCTCTTTTTGGTTACTGATAAAAGCTGTCTCAATCAAAACTGTTGGCATGCTGCTTCTTTTATTTACATAGAAGTTAGCTTGGCGCACACCTAAATCATCAAGAGCGAATTTTTTAGTCAAATCGTCCTGGATAGCTGCGGCCGCAATTTTGTCGTAATCCGTTTTGGGGAAGAAATAGGAGGAGATACCACCTACATTAGGATTCGTTGAAGCATTGCAATGTATACTGACAAACAAATCGGCGTCATTTGTCTGAGCAACATCAACGCGAGCCTGAAGTTCCTGCGCATCGGTAGCATCTGGGCCATAAACATCTTTATCGTTCGTGCGAGACATTGAAACCTGCGCACCCTTATCCAGTAAATAATCGCGTACTTTCATCGCAAGCTTTAAAGTAATATCCTTTTCTTTCGTTCCCTGTTTGCCAATTGCTCCCGGATCAGTACCACCATGCCCAGGATCAAGAGTAATCATCTTGCCCTTTATACCGCCACCTATTTCAAATGTTGGTTTTGTAGGCGTGCTAGGTATAACCGCCTCCGTACCAGTTACTGGCGTAAAGTTAATATTGCTGCTGGCAATGTCAATGACAATTCTGTCAGGTCTCTTAGTGACAGGATCTTTCTTTAAAACAAAAATTTTATAGTCACTGCTTGCCAATTTGCGTGTTAAGGGCAGCTGAAGCACTGTTTTTTCTCCCGTGGCCTGCAACTCGACATGGTCAACAGTATCACTTTTAACCTTATAGTCCTTCGAAACGTAAGGTTTTAACCCTCCTCCGACCGAAACCATCAGGGACTCGTCATTAAGTACAGCCTGAGCATCCGTCGGTCCGGTACAGTCCAGAACCACCCGGAACACATTTTCCTTGCTCACCCCCCAATGCAGGGCAGTAATTTCTGTTCCTGACGCTTCTGCTATCATATTCAAAGCAAAACTAAACAAACAAACCAGCAAAATCAAAAGCTTTCTTAGCAATTCGGACTCACCTCTTTTCGAACTTTATGTACCTAGATTCTAACACCGGTCAGCGCACTTGTAAATAAATCAGGCCTGCTGCAGCAGCTCGCGCAAAAGGTTTTCTGTCTGTTTCAAAGCTTTTTGTGTAGCTTTACCATCTTTTTTGAGATTTATGGTAAGCACGTCACCTTCCTGCAATCCTTCCGGCAATAATTCGCATGGCCAATTAATGCTCGTGCCATCTTCACCATAAAGTAACACAGCCTTTGTTCCTTCGAACCTGTCAATTGTTACTTCGATTTTCATCATTCTTCCTCCACCTTTTGTCTGGCGCGTGGTAAAATTTCGCTGATCTGGCCGGCAGCCAAACCTATTTTACCGGTTTCCGCAGCTAAATCACCAGCTAAACCATGAAGATAAACCCCGAGGACCGCTGCGTCCGCAGCAGAAAGACCCTGCCCGAGTAAAGCCGCAATTATGCCTGTCAGAACATCCCCACTGCCGCCGGTTGCCATGCCCTCATTGCCGGTTGTGTTAAGATAAGCAACACCGTCAGGCGTAGCTACTACAGTCGGCGCACCTTTCAAAACTACCACGGTCTGCCACTCTACGGCATATCGCGATGCAACAGCAAGGCGCTTCGCATCTACTTCAGCAGCATCACCATCAATCAATCTCGCCATCTCTGCAGGATGAGGGGTAATGATTCTTGGGCACTTCATCTTGCTCAATATTTCCGTATGTCCAACCAAAGCCGTTAAAGCATCGGCATCAATTACTACCGGTTTGCAGCACCCCTGCAAAATATCTCGTATAACCTCTTTGGTAGCTTCTGAAGTACCGAGACCGGGGCCGACAGCCAAAACATCGCTTTTTCCCAGCCAATGTCTGACATCGCCAACAGCGCCGCCGCCCAATACACCAGGCAGGCGTTCAATCAGGCCCTGTACCATGACCTCGTTTAATTTTGCTGCCAGTATATTTTGCGAACTCAGAGGTGTCAGCAGCGTTACTAAACCGGCTCCTGCCTTCACAGCAGCGTAACTGCAAAGAGCTGCAGCTCCTGTAAAACCTGGAGACCCTGCTAAAACCGCAACGCGCCCCGCCATTCCTTTGTGAGCGTTACCCTGCCTGAGAGGCAGCTTTGTTTTAGCCAAACTTTGCGTTATCAACTCATTTTTGCTATTTGACTCAGCAAGAAGCATTGCCGGAATACCAATCTCCGCCACCATAATTTCGCCCGCATGTGCAGCTCCCGGATACAAATACAAACCGGGCTTCGGTGCCGCGAGTGTCACAGTAACGTCAGCATTAACCGCACCTTGAGCCGCTTTCCCTGTATCAGGCTCAACACCGCTCGGAATATCAATAGCTAAAACAGGCGCTGCCAAACTGTTAATTAATTCTGCAGCACGCGCATAATCAGGACTGAGCTCACCACGAAAACCTGTACCCAGCAGCCCATCAATAACGAGGTCTGCCAATTCGCCGGCAATCGCCGCCTTGTCCCAATCCTGTTCTGTACATATAGTAAATAGGAATGGATGGCATTTTTCGAGCACTTCTAACTGCACAAGTGCATCACCGCTGTAGGCAGCTGGTTCCGCAAGTAAAATCACAGTAACCTGAGCACCCCTATCCAGTAATGTCCTTGCCGCTACAAAGCCATCGCCGCCATTATTTCCTTTACCGGCAAATACAACTATCCTCTTATTGCTGCAACCCTCCAGTATGCTTTCTGCAGTAGCAGCCACGGCACGCCCTGCATTTTCCATCAAAAGCAGTCCCGGCAACCCAAATTCCTTTGTAGTAGCAGCATCAATCTGCTTCATTTCTTCAGCTGAAAACAACTTCATATCTTATCACCTTCCAGAATAACTTGAGCTAATCCATATTCTTTAGTATGGCTTAGCGACACATGCAAATATTTACAACCTAAGTCTTGAGCCCTTGCCTGAAAATTACCTGTAAGTTTGATTGCCGGTTTACCCAGTTCATCATTAGTTATTTCCACGTCCTTCATGCTTGCGCTGCGAAAGCCGGTGCCAAGAGCTTTGGCCGCAGCCTCCTTAGCAGCAAAGCGGGCAGCAAAACTCATCGCTTGTTGTTTCCCACGTGCCTGGCAGTATTCAATTTCTGCCTGTGTGAAGACCTTTTGGACAAAGCGAGGATTTTCAATTGCCTTTTTTATTCTTGCGACCTCAACAAGATCGCATCCTATGCCAATAATCACTTTAATCATTCCCTTGTTTGCCTTTGATTGTTTTACAACAAATCTATCCATTTTCTATTATTCTCTTTTTTTTCTTAAATACCTGCCTGTTGAGTCTCTGCAAGGCCTTGCCTTGCTGTCTTCCCGTCAGAGGTACTATTTTGAGTAATTTAAAAGTATTAATAAGCAAATGGCTAGTATTCATGCGGTTCACAAGAAAAACAAAAGTTGCCGTCGACAGCACCGAAGTCCATCTGACGGCAACTAATTTTTTATGATATTTTTGTGAACTTATTGAGGCTTGCTGCCTTCCGTTTCATAAGGCCAGCCGCTCATGCCGCCCTCAAGGCTTTGCACGTTTTCATAGCCAAGCGCCCGCATAATAGTTTCAGCCTCGTAGCCGCGTAAGTCAATCTGGCAGGAACAAACAAGTCTGGCTTTCTTATCAGTAAATACTTTTTCAGCTTCACTGCGCAGATTTCCTAAAGGCAGATTCACAATATTGGCGCAGCCTGCTATTCTATTGGTCGCAAACTCACCCGGTGTCCGCACGTCAACTAATGTATATGAAGGATCACCTTTAATTTTTTGGAAATCCTTCGGATTAATGCTCCGTAAGTGTCCAGCCAATTTATTCATCAATACGTTGGCAGCAGTAGAAACATTATCAATTGGACCGTTAAACGGTGGAGCGTAACCGTAATCGATATTACTGAGGTCTTCGACCTTGGCACCAAAAGCCATTGCCGTCGCAATAGCATCAATGCGTTTATCCACGCCGCCTGTACCAACAGCCTGTGCGCCGATTACCCGATGCGAGCCGACTTCAGCCATTAGTTTCAATATTAAGCGGTTGGCACCCGGCATATAGCCCAAGCGGTCGAAGCCTGGCACGACAACAGTTTCGAACTCGATACCGGCTCTTTTCGCGCTGGTTTCATTTAATCCTGTGCTGCCTGCCTGCCAGTTCAAGACCTGACAGATACCCGTGTTCAGTATGCCAGGATATTTTATTTTCTCACCAGCGATATTATCGGCAATAACACGCCCATGCTTGTTCGCGGTGGAGCCCATTGGGGTAAACAATTTAGCTTTGCTGATAAGGTTGGTGTTTTCAGCACAGTCGCCGCCGGCATAGATATCCGGGTCACTGGTCTCGAGATATTCGTTGACAGCAATACTTCCACTAGGTCCAATGTCGATACCTGCCTCACGTGCCAGCTCGACATTCGGTCTGACGCCTACGGCGACAACCACCATCTGCGCCGGAATAACGCGTTTGTCTGTTTTGACAGCAGTAACCTTGGTATTTCCTTCTATCGCCACTGTTTTCTCGTTCAGATAAAGGTTGATACCTGCTTGCAACACCGGTTTTTGCAATAAATCAGCAAGTTCTTTATCCAGCATCTGCGGCAAAATTCTGTCCTGCATTTCCACGATGCTTACTGTCAGGCCTTGTTTATGGAAAGCTTCCGCAAGTTCCATACCGACCAGACCTGCACCTACGATTACAACATCGGTAACTTTGTTTTCAATCATATCTTTTTTTACTGCATGCACATCCCAAGGGAACCAGAAGTTATGCACGCCCGCTAAGTCAGCACCAGGAATCGGTAATTTCACCGGTGTGGAACCAGTAGCCAGAACTAATTTATCATAAGGCAAGACTTTAGTTTCGCCAGTATCACGGTTTAGATAGGTCACAGTGTGTTCGCCGCGGTTGATTGCTGTCGCCTCATGTCTGACAAGTACGTCTACTCCTTTTACTTCTTTGAAATAAGCAGCATCACGTATTCCTTGCGGCCCATCAGTAAAACAACCAAACGCTTTAACATCGCCGCCTATATAATAAGGAAAACCGCAAGCTCCGTAACTAACTTCACTGCCGCGCTCCAAAACGATAATTTCTGCGTCCTTATCTCGTCTGCGTAGCCTGGAAGCCGTTTTCATACCTGCGGCAACACCGCCGATTATCACTATTCTTTTTCCCATGCTCTTCCCTCCTCAAATGGTTACCTTTTTCTCTTCTTCATTATAACTGGAAAAGGGGCCGGTTTCAATGAACCGGCCCCTCGGAAACTAGTTTTGCTTTTCCAGATCTATATTACCATTCTTTAAAATAACTTTGATACTTTCGCCATTTTTAATCTCACCGGCAACAATTTTCTTGCCGAGGATAGTTTCCACAGTGTGAACAATCAAGCGTTTCAATGGTCTTGCACCGAACGAGATATCAAAACCGGCTGCCGCCAGATATTCAACCGCTTCATCCGTGTAAGAAAGCTTGAGTTCGAGCTGATCATTCAGGCGTTCACCAAGTTCCTCCAACACCAATCTGACGATATCTTTGATTTGTCCTTGTCCAAGGGCATGGAAGACCACAATATCATCAACACGATTGAGGAATTCCGGGCGGAAGAAATTCATCAGGAGATTTTGGATTTCCTCACGGGAAATTTGTCCTTGTTTCTTGAGAATATCTGCAGAGCCGAGATTACTGGTCATAATGATCAATGTATTTTTGAAATCAACATTACGGCCTTGTCCGTCTGTCAGTCGTCCATCATCAAGTACCTGCAGCAACACATTGAAAACATCGGCATGTGCCTTCTCAATTTCATCCAGCAAGATTACCGCATACGGATGACGTCTGACAGCTTCTGTCAGCTGGCCGCCTTCTTCATAGCCTACATAGCCTGGAGGCGCGCCAATCAGACGAGATACCGTGTGTTTCTCCATGTATTCACTCATATCAATACGTATCATATTGCGTTCGTCGTCGAAGAGAACTTCAGCCAATGCTTTGGCCAATTCCGTCTTGCCGACACCTGTAGGGCCAAGAAAGATGAAGGATCCGATTGGCTTTGAGGGGTCCTTGATACCGGCGCGCGCACGTACAACTGCTTCACTGACTGCTTTAATGGCTTCTTCCTGTCCAACAACGCGTTTGTGCAAAATCTCTTCGAGGTGCACGAGCTTATCGCGCTCTCCTTCAAGCAGCCTTTGTACCGGAATGCCTGTCCACGTGCTTACGACTTTGGAAATATCATCCTCGTCCACTTCTTCTTTTAGTAGAACTTCACCATCACCGCCGGCTTTGCCGGATTCCAATTCTGCCAGCTTCTTCTCCAGATCAGGCAAACGGCCATATTTAAGTTCGGCCAGCTTGTTTAGATTATAGTCACGTTCAGCTGTTTCCATTTCCTGTTTTACATCATCAATTTCTCGTTTTACTTCACGCACTTTGGCTATAGCAGCTTTTTCACGGTCCCAGCGGGCAGTAAGTTCATCGTTAGCTTTTTTGAGCTCTGCCAGTTCTTCTTCCAGCTTCTTCATTCTTTCCTTGGATTGTTGATCGGTTTCTTTGCTCAGCGCCTGAGCCTCAATTTCCAACTGCAAAATACGACGTTTGCTTTCGTCAAGTTCAGCCGGCAGGGAATCTATCTCTGTACGCAGACGGGCTGAGGCCTCATCAACCAAATCAATCGCTTTATCCGGCAGGAATCTGTCGTTGATATAACGATCGGATAAAACAGCCGCCGCCACAAGCGCAGCATCTTTGATTCTCACGCCGTGGTGTACTTCATATCTTTCCTTTAATCCACGCAAAATGGAGATAGTATCTTCAACGCTTGGCTGTTTAACCATGACTGGTTGAAATCTACGTTCCAGTGCACTGTCTTTTTCAATATATTTACGATATTCATTCAAAGTAGTGGCACCGATACATCTGAGTTCACCGCGCGCCAGCATTGGTTTCAGGATATTGCCGGCATCCATCGCACCTTCCGCCGCTCCTGCCCCTACCACGGTATGCAGTTCATCAATGAACATGATGATCTGACCGGCCGAATCGGAGACGGCTTTCAGAACCTTCTTCAAACGTTCTTCAAATTCACCACGAAATTTGGCTCCGGCAACCAAAGAGGCCAAATCAAGAGCATAAAGCATCTTATTTTTCAGAGTTTCCGGTACATCACCAGAAACAATACGACGTGCCAGACCTTCAACAATGGCCGTCTTACCTACACCAGGCTCACCAATCAGCACCGGATTATTCTTTTTGCGGCGTGATAATATTTCAATGGTACGACGAATTTCTTCATCACGGCCAATAACAGGATCAAGATCGCCTTTACGCGCTTTCTCAGTTAAATCCTGACCATATTTTTCCAGCGTTTTTTGATTTTCTTCATCACCCTTACCACTAACGTACTGCATGTATAAGGCCTTCACTTTCTTTTTATCTATGCCATATTTTTTGCACAAGGCAACGACATCACTGTCGCCGTCCTCTACCAACGCTCCTACGAGATTAGCGACGGTTATTTCATTTTCGCCGGCGTCTTTTTCAGCCAAACCAAAAACACGTGCCAGCCCCATGCTCATTCGCAGGGCGTCCTGACCTTTGACCTGAGGTATTTTACGCAATAAATCTTTTGCTTCCTGCGTAAAAGCCTTTTCATCAATTTTCAAGCTTTGCAGTAAAAACTTAAAAAACCCCTCCTGACCACATAAAGATGCCAGAAGATGAACCGTGCTCAGTTCCTGATTATAGTTCATGACTGCTTGCTGCTGTGCAGCTTCCAACAATGTTTTTACCTCATCACTGTAACGCTCTTCCTTCATAACTTTTACACCTCCACAAAACATAGTTTATTCATGATTTTTGTTTTTTATGCTAAATCTGCTATCTCCACTTGTTATTTAAGAGCGCAGTTACTGCTTCAAACATCAAGTACAAACATTTTCTATTTTTATTCTAAAACCAAAAAGTCAAAAAGTCAAACGATATTTTTAACACTTTTTCTTGACATTGGATACCTCACGTGACAAAATATTACATATTCTTAAGAAGAAGGGATAAATTTGACTACAAATTCATTATTGACAGGCGCTGCCTGTATACTGCTTATTCAATTCATCAGCACTTTAACGGTTGGCTTACTTGGTATAAAGTTTCCACCTGCTCTTTTAGGTATGATTATCCTGGCTATACTGCTGCTTTTAAAAGCAGTGCGCATTTCCACAGTTGAAGATACCTGTACATTGCTATTGGAAAAAATGGGTATGCTTTTTGTGCCCGCCGGTGTCAGCATTTTACTCTACGCTGATACAATCTTCCAGGAAAGTCTGGCTATCTTTGCTACCATCATTGTCAGCTCAATTATAGTGATGGTTGTAACAGGGCTTACTGTAGACTTCATGTTAAAAAGAAGCGAGGTAAAGAAATGATTCCTGATATACTGCTTACTTCCCCTCTGCTTGGCTTGACGGTAACTTTAATTGCTTACAAATTCGGCGAACGCATCGTTGAAGAGTTTAATTTAACTTTCTTGCCCCCAATGTTGACAGCCTGTGCCACTTTGATCATTGTAATCAACTTCACACCACTTTTCACCTATGAGCAATATGCAGTTGGCGGATCCATTATTAACTTCTTGCTGGGACCGGCAACAATTGCTTTGGCCTTACCTCTGGTACGCAATTTCAAAATTTTGTGCCAACATTATAAGATTTTACTCAGCGGTGCCATTGTTGGTACCCTGGCTGGCATTATTTCGATAACGCTGTGTGCCAAGTTTTTTGGTGCTTCCGAAAAAGTCGTTCTGTCACTGGTGCCAAAATCGGTAACTACCCCTATTG
>CAZCMY010000028.1:0-5594 GCA_964500055.1 uncultured Acidaminococcales bacterium
TGTCGGAAGGCTTATGCCATGGCGGTGCTAATGTAATTAATATTGGCGAGTGTGGCACTGAGATGGTTTATTTTGCTACCGCCAATTTGAAGGCGGACGGTGGCATCATGGTTACAGCGAGCCATAATCCCGCTAATTATAATGGTATGAAGCTGGTACGCAGAGGAGCTCGTCCTGTTTCTTCAGAAACAGGCTTGATGGATATAGCGGACATGGTTGTAAAATCTGACCTGCCACGTGGTATCTATCTGGATAAGCAAGCTGGAACTGTGCGCAAAGTTGATATCATGCCGGCTTATATTGAACATTTGCTGAGCTATATCAAACTAGACGCCTTGAAACCGATGCAGATTGTAGCTAACCCAGGTAATGGCGGTGCAGATATTGCCCTGAAACATCTGGAGAAACATCTGCCTTTCGATTTTGTAAAAATTAACGCAACACCTGACGGCACTTTCCCTAATGGCGTGCCAAATCCGCTGCTCTTCAAAAACAGGGAAGCTAC
The DNA here is from genome assembly GCA_964500055.1 of uncultured Acidaminococcales bacterium. GTDB lineage: Bacteria > Bacillota > Negativicutes > Acidaminococcales > Acidaminococcaceae > RZYP01. The sequence continues at coordinate 506 of CAZCMY010000028.1, forward strand.
AGCCAAAGCTGTAAGGGAAAACAAGGCTGGCCTTGGTATCGCCTGGGACGGAGATTTCGATCGCTGTTTTTTGTTTGATGAAAAGGCAGATTTTATTGAAGGCTATTATATTGTGGGTCTTTTGGCAGAAATTTTCTTAAAAAAATATCCCGGCGAAAAAATCATGTATGATCCTCGTCTGACCTGGAATACCTTGGAGATTGTAGAGCGCCTGGGCGGAGAAGCAATAAGATGCCGCAGCGGTCACGCCTTTATGAAGGAATGCATGCGTGCCAATGGCATTATCTATGGCGGTGAGATGTCTGCCCATCATTACTTCCGTGATTTCTCCTATTGCGATAGCGGCATGATACCTTGGCTATTGGTTGCCGAATATTTATGTGTCAACGGCAGAACCTTGTCCTCTTTGGTGGAAGAGCGCATGGAAATGTTCCCGTGCAGCGGTGAGATTAATCGTAAGGTTGAAGACTCTGCAGCCGTCTTGGCAAAAGTTGAGAGTAAATATGCTGCAAGCGGTAAGGCCGATCATTTGGATGGTTTAACCGTTGATTATGAAAAGTGGCGTTTCAATGTTCGTATTTCCAATACAGAACCTGTTGTGCGTCTGAATGTCGAAACTCGCGCTGATAAGAAACTTTTAGCAGAAAAAACGCAGGAATTATTGGAAATTATTGGCGGCGAAGAAGCCTGAGGAGGCATAAATAATGAATGTATTAGTAACAGGTGGAGCCGGCTACATCGGTTCTCACGTAGTTGAAGAATTAAAAAATAGCGGGTTTGTACCTATTGTTTACGATAATCTTTCTACCGGGCATGCTGATGCTGTGCCGGAGGATGTCCTGCTGATTAATGGTGATATCCATGATTTGGATTTTCTTGAACATATCATGGGGGAATATGAGATTGATGCTGTCATGCATTTTGCTGCCAGCAGTCTTGTTGGCGAATCCATGGAAAATCCTGGCCGTTATTATTATAATAATGTAGCCGGCACCCTCAGCCTTCTTGATGCGATGCGCAAAGCAGGCGTTGACACAATTGTATTTTCTTCCACGGCGGCTGTTTACGGCGAACCTGAGAAATGGCCGATTGAGGAAGAATTCACAGTGTGTCCGACTAATGTTTACGGCAGGACTAAGCTGATGATTGAGACAATGCTGGCTGATTATGATATGGCGTATGACTTGCGCTATGTTGCACTCAGGTATTTCAATGCGGCCGGTGCTTCTGCATCTGGTAAAATAGGTGAAGATCACCGCCCGGAGACACATTTGATCCCGATAGTTTTAAAGACCGCTTTGAAAATCAGAAACAGCGTGTCTATTTTTGGCACTGACTATCAGACTCCTGATGGTACCTGTGTTCGTGATTATATTCATGTTGCTGACCTTGCTGTCGCTCATGTATTGGCTTTGAAACATCTTATTAATGGCGGATCGAGCAAGGTATACAATCTTGGCTCCGAAAAAGGTTTCAGTGTCAGAGAAATCATTGAAACAGCCAAAAAGGTTACTAATGTTGATTTTGCTGTGTCGGAAGAAAATAGAAGACCGGGTGACCCGGCTGTCCTGATTGCTTCCTCGAAAAAAATAAGCGAAGAACTCGGCTGGAAGCCGACGCACAGTGCAATTGAGGAAGTTATTGCCTCGGCATGGCAATGGCACAAAGAACATCCGCAGGGTTATGAAGAGTAGTAAAGCAGATGGCGGGCTGCCCGGAAAGGCGGAAACCTTTTCAGGCAGCCTTAATATATGTCTGTTAGGTAAATTAAGGTAAAGAAAATAAGGGATTGATTATAAATGCAATTAGTAGTTGAAAATATAGCAAAAAGTTTTGGCATCCATGAAATTTTTAAGAATGTCAGTTTTATGCTTGATCAGGGCGAAAAGGTTGGCCTGGTCGGCGTTAACGGCGGCGGTAAAACCACGTTGCTCAGGTGTCTATTGGCACCTGAGACTGTAGACAGTGGTTTTATTAAGTTTGAACCAGGCCTCAGGATCGGTTATGTCCAACAAGGCTTTCAAGGTATCGGCGAAGGCACCCTCTGGCAATTTTTGGTAAACGCAGGTAAAGATATCCTCGAATTAAGGCAAAAAATGGCAGAACTGGAAAAACAAGTTGCTTCGGCAAAGGGTGCTGAGCTTGATTCTCTGCTGGCTGACTATGCAAGAGTTTCGAATATATATGAACATGCTGACGGCTATAATTATGAGAACAGAATCAAGATAGTTCTGCATGGTTTGGGTTTCCCGGAAAATGAATGGGATAAACCGGCTGAGAACTTTTCAGGCGGTCAGAAAACCAGAATTTTATTGGCAGCGGCTCTTGTCAAAGAACCGGATCTCCTGATTTTGGACGAACCGACAAATCATCTTGATATCAGAATGACAGAATGGCTTGAAGGTTATTTGCGTAATTTTAAAGGCGGCGTTTTGATTGTCAGCCATGACCGTTTTTTCCTAAATAATGTTGTTGGCAGAATCTTGGAAATGGAAGGCGGCCACTTGCAGAATTTTAAAGGCAATTATGACCAGTATCTGGCACAAAAGGAAATTCAGATGGCAACCATGGAGGCCGCCTATGAGGCTCAGCAAGAATACATTGCACGAACTGAAGCCTATATACGTCGTTTTAAAGCTGGTATAAAAAGCAAGATGGCGCGGGGACGTCAATCACAATTAAACAGGCTGGAGCGGATTGAAGGCCCCGAACGTATTGAAGAGTTCGAACTAAGATTGCCGCCTGCACCGGAATCGGCGGAAAGAGTGCTGGTTTTGGAAGAGTTATCTGTCGGCTACGGTGAAAATGTCTTGCTAAAGAATATTGATCTTGTCCTGCGTAAAGGTGAGAAGACTGCACTGCTTGGACCTAACGGTGCTGGTAAAACCACGCTGCTTAAAACTATCTTGGGAGACTTAGCGCCGCTCGCAGGCAAAGCTAAAATTGGTAATCGGGTAAAGATTGGCTATTTTTCCCAAAGTTATGAACGACTTGATCCCAACCAGACGCTGCTGGATAATTTTTTGACCGAATACGGCTATACGACGGAACATACCCGTTCATTGCTCGGCGGCATGTTGTTTCATGGTGATGACGTTTTTAAAGAAATAGGGACACTTTCCGGCGGGCAAAAGGCGCGTTTGGTTTTATTGAAGCTGGTGCTTGACGGTGCCAACCTTTTAATCCTTGACGAACCGACGAATCATCTGGATATTGCGGCCAGAGAAGCCGTGGAAGCTGCTTTGGAAGCTTTTGACGGCACGGTGCTGGTCGTCAGCCATGACCGCTATTTTATTAATGAAGTTGCCAGCCGTATCTGGGAAATTGATAATCAGCAGGTCAATGATTATAAGGGAAACTATTCTTTTTATGTTGAAGAAAAAGCGAAGCGGGCTGCTTTAGCAGTCACAGCTGACACCGGAACCAAAAGTGAAAATAAAGTTGTCGAAAAAGAAAGCAAGACAGTAAAAACGAAACCAGAGGAAAAGCAGCGCAGATACAGTGAGCAAGAACTAGAAAAATTATTAGCTAAAGTTGAACTTAATATCCGCGAACAGGAAGCAATGCTGAAACTTCTCGAAAAGCAGCTTGCTGACCCAGCTAATCATGAAGATCTGGAAAATAGTGCCAGACTGGCCGAAGAATATGAAAAAATGAAGAAAGAAATAGATAAACTGATGCTCAAGTGGGAAGAGCTGATGGCGGCAGACGAAGAGTAAAACATTACAAATCAATAACAATATTTGCATATATATATGCAAAAGTGCTAATAATTAACCCTTGTATACAATATACTTGCTGCAAAAAGGTAGCGTCTAAGAACCGAATAATGATAAAATACTTTGTGTTATAGTTCGTATTTTATTAAGGGGGGTTTTATTTATGATGATAGCGCTCGGATGTCTGATAATCATAGCTTCTATTTATTTGATGCTCAAACGCTATGATTCAAGACTTGTTCTGATTGGAGCGGGTATTCTGATGGCGGCGCTGGCGGGTAAGCCAATGACAGCACTTGATGCTTTTGCCAAAGAAATGGTTTCAGGTGGGTTAATTACCTCTGTTTGCTCTGTAATGGGTTTTGCGCTGGTAATGAAATATACAACCTGCGATAAGCATTTGATTTGCTTGTTGGCTGGTGTGTTGAAGAAAGTCAGACCACTTTTGATTCCTGGCACCACTATTATGACTTTTATCATTAATATTGCTTTGCCGAGTGCTGCAGGGTGTTCTGCTGCTGTTGGTGCAATTTTCATTCCTATTCTTATGTCGGCTGGTATTCATCCGGCAATGGCCGCTGCTGCTGTAAAATCCGGAACTTTCGGCAGTATGCTGAGCCCTGGTTTAATGCACAATGGTGTTATTGCGAAACTTGCCAATGTGCAGATAGTCGATGTTATCCAGAATCATATGCTGGCTGACATAGTTGCAGTTGTGATAACAGCTGCCAGCGTAACTATTCTGGCTTACATTCTGAAAGAAAATAAAGGCCATGAACCAGAAGGCAGCGTTGATATGGATGAAAACTTCAAAAGCAATTTCATCTACGCTTTAATGCCTATTCTGCCTGTTATCATTTTGGTTTTGGGCGCTACCGGCAAGGTACCGGCTCTCAAGATGGATGTTCCTAACGCCATGCTTATCGGTGCCATAGTTGCTCTATTGGTAACCAGAAGCAACCCGACTGAGGTAACAAAATCGTTCTTCAACGGTATGGGTAATGGTTACGGTGAGATTCTCGGTATCATTATTTCCGTTGGCGTTTTTGTCAGTGGCATGAAGGCCATGGGCCTCGTAGCAGCTTTCCTGAAAGCAATGGTCAGCTCAGAAGGCGTTATCAAGATTGCTGCGGCTTTTGGACCGTTCCTTCTTGGCATGATCAGCGGCAGCGGTGATGCGGCAACAGTTGCTTTCAACGAGTCAATAACTCCTCATGCCGCTCAGTTCGGCATCAGCATTGTTGATATGGGTTCCATTGCGGCTCTCGGCGGCACTCTTGGCCGTACAATGTCTCCTATAGCTGGCGCTACTATCATCTGTGCCGGTATAGCAGGCTGTAACCCAATCGAAGTTGCGAAACGTAATGCTT
>CAZCMY010000028.1:5694-14088 GCA_964500055.1 uncultured Acidaminococcales bacterium
ATCTGTGCCGGTATAGCAGGCTGTAACCCAATCGAAGTTGCGAAACGTAATGCTTTGGGTGTTACCCTTGCTCTGATTGCTGGTATGATGATTCTTCTGTAAACTTATTGTTCGGAAAAATATGTTTTTTGGGCCTGTCGCTTTTTCGCGGCAGGCTTTTTTTATTTCTGGTCGAATAAATTATAATGTATCTTTTTTGGAGGTTATATGTTGATAAACGATTTTTTGCAGGAACTTCAGAAATATAAGGGACCACTAGTTTTTAATCCTTGGGCTGATTATGATGAATTACACGATATAAGTCCGCTGGCACCGGTAATACGTGCTGCCAATTTAAAAAGGTATCTGGAATTAAGACGTAATGCCCGCTACCTTTTTATTGCGGAAGGGCTTGGTTATCAGGGAGGGCACTTTTCCGGCATTGCGATGACGTCAGAGCGCATCCTGCTGGGTAAGCATGTTTCGGTAAATCCGCAGTGCGTGCTTGGAGATTGGCAATACCGGCGTACAAGTAACCCAGAGAGTATCTGTCTGAATAAAAAACAGCAGGATGAAGGTTTTAATGAACCAACTGCCACCGTAATGTGGAATACATTATCAAGGCATAATCTTTCAACAATGGATGTAATTCTGTGGAATATCTTTCCTTTTCATCCTTACAAGAAGGCTGGATTATTGACCAACAGGACTCCTGGCAAGGAGGAACTGGACATAGGCATCGTTTATGCAAAAATGTTGCTCAAGCTGATTCCAGGCATGAAAATTATTGCAATAGGACAGAAATCAGCCAATACTCTGAAGGCGTATGGCGTCGACTGCGCTGCTGTACCGCATCCATCAATGGGCGGTGCCACTCGGTTTAAAGAGGCCGTTGCCAAATTATTTGCTGAGTCCTGACAGGAGAGAAAATGACGACAGAAAAAATTATGACCATGAGTCAGGAAGAAGTACTCAATATTGCCTTGACAGCTGGCAAGATTCTTTTGATCAGCGGGGCAGAAACATATCGGGTGGAGGACACTATCATTCGTCTTTGTGCCTGGCGCAAGATGGGGTATGTGAAGGTTTTTGTCACACCGACAGTCATAATTATCGGCGACGAAAAGGCACACGGTTTTACATGTATGACGCGTGTGACCGCACGTACGACCAATCTCAGTCTGATCAGTGCGGTCAGTGATATGTCTTACGGTTTTGGTAACTGGTCTCTTGGCTATAAGGAAACGAAATTATTTTTGGAAGACCTGCGGAAACGTCCGGCTCCTTCTAAATATGTGACAAGTGTTGCGTCGGGTATCGCTTCAGCTTGCTTTGCGGTGATGCTGGGAGGTAATTTTGCTGATTTTGGCGCAGCCTTTCTTACTGGATTTACTGCTATGCTGGCTGTCAAACAGTTGGCAGTTTTGCGTATTACATCTTTTTGGGAGAATGCCCTGGCTGGTATGATTATAGCCTTTGTTGCCTTAACTTGCTGCCAGCTTAACAGCGACTGCACGCAGGAAAAGATTATTGTAGGCGGCATTATGCCCTTTTTACCTGGCGTATCTTTTACTAACGGCCTTAGAGATTTTATGGCTGGTGACCTTTTGTCAGGAAACTCGCGCATTGCTGAAGCCTTCTTGTTTGCTGCTGCACTAGCGGTTGGTATCGCCGTAGTTCTTCGTATCTGGTTGGCCTAAGGAGGTAAGTTTTAATGTTGGTTTCTATTTTCTTTTCTTATATAGCAACAACTGCTTTTGCGGTTCTTTTTAATGCGCCTAAAAGAACGTTGATACCAGCCGGATTAATAGGGGCGGTTGGCTGGTCTGTTTATCTTCTGATGCGTGACTATTTCAGCTATAGTTCACCTTTGAGCATTTTTTGCGGGACAGTTGTGCTTTCTCTTATGAGCGAGCTTTTTGCCCGCATCTACAAACAGCCGGTTACTCTTTTTGCCATCCCCGGTATTGTGCCTTTAGTGCCGGGATTACCTATTTACCAAGGTATGTACTATATGATAATGAATGCTTATTCGATCGGCATTGAAAAGCTGATCAAAGCTTCTATGGAGGCAGGAGCAATCTCGCTTGGTATCTTGCTCATTTCTGGGCTTTTCCGAATTTTTAAAGTACGGCGGGACAGGCGTTTCGTTTATAGCCGCATTAAGGAAGAATAGTCGGCGTTTGCTAGCTGCTTAAAATATCAGTTATTAACTTGGAGGTATGATGCATAATGTTTTTTTACCGGAATCTGATTCATAGAGCTTTATTGGCTTGTCTGGTTATATATTTTGTGGTTGGTACAGGAATTTATAATGTCGCAGCTGAAGGTACAGGCAGCGCCAATATAAGATCAGTAACGCGAAACGAAGAGTTGTTTGATGCTGAATATCCCATGGTTTATGGTCTGGAAAGTGAAGCAGCTCAAGATTTGATTAATGGAGACATTGACAAATATGTGCAGCAATTTTACACAGGGGTAGAAGACTCGGGCAGCAGAGGCAAGTTAAGATATGCCATTTATAAAAATGCAAATAACACTTTAAGCATGACGCTGAAAATAGAAAACAATACGGCAGATAAAAAGAAAACAGTGACAACTTATGGCTTGAACTATAATCTTACAACAGGCAAGACTATAGATTTAAGCAACTATTATAACAAGGAGGCCGTGTTGAACCGGGCTCAGGACGGTCTTAAATACGTCTATAAGATTGAAAAGGAAAAAACGCTGTTATATCCTGACAACTATTACATCGACACTGATGATAATGTTATTGCTGTTTATCATGCAGGTGCCGTTGCGGATAAAGCTTTAGGGGAAATCGAAGTCGACCTGACCGCCGCTGATGAGACCAGGGTGAAGGAAACACCACCTAGCGGCATGACGGAAAAACTCGAAGAGGGAATTATTGTCGGTACCGACGTAAGATTACGTCAGCAACCAGGGTTGAACACCAAAATCATCGGTGTCTTGCAGGAGGGTGAGTCGGTTCGTTTGGGTAAACAACAAACGGTGGATGGCTTATCCTGGACTTATGTAGTAAGAAAAAATAATGATGTCGGTTGGGTTGCGACGCAGTATTGTAAGAAGACGGCTGAAGACGCTGCAGTAAATAATACTGAAAAAGGCCTTATTATAGGCGAAGACGTGCGTTTGCGCAGTGAGCCGAATCTCAATGCGGATATACTCGATTTGTTCGCTAAAGGCGAGAATATTGAGATTATAGAAAGACTGAATGCTAATGGTCGTGATTGGTGCAAGGTTAAAAGAAGCAACGGCAGCATTGGCTGGGTAGCAGCTGAATATTGTCAGCTGGATAAGTAAACGTAAACAAAAAACCCCAAAGCCAGTAAGAAAACTGGCTCTGGGGTATTTTTTCGCACAATTAATATATTTAATTAATAGAAGAAAAAGCCAAGCGCACCAGCTAGCATTATCAAAGGTATAGGTGCTACTTTGCGATAATAATGCAGGTAAAATAAGAAACAGACAAGGACGAGGCCGGAAGGATGAAAACTGCCAGGAGTTGAATCAGGTAACAAGGGGAAAAGCGCCAATTTCAGAAAGACCAGAACGGCTACCAGCAAAAAGCCTATGACTGCTGGCCTGATACCATGTAAAATAGATTTAACTGCCAGTGAAGAACTAAATCTCTTGAGAGAACCCGCAACCAGCAGGATGAGAATGAAGGAGGGCAGACTGACGCCAAGAGTTGCTACCAGCGAGCCAAAGAAAGAAGCCAGAGGGCTGCTGTCACAGACGCGGGCACCGACAAAAGTGGCCGCATTAACGGCGATAGGGCCTGGAGTCATTTGTGAAATAGTGGCAACTTGGGCAAATTCCGCTGGCGTGAGCCAATTGCGGCTTATTATTTCTTGCTGAATGAAGGCAATCATGGCTAAACCACCGCCGAAAGAGAACAAACCGATTTTGAAAAAAACGGAGAATAACTGCCAGTAAATAATCATAAGCCATTAGCCCCCCTATGTCTGTAGTAAAGAAGGCCGGTCAGTCCTGCGAGGATGACTACTATGGCTAAATCCAGGTCAAAAGCGGCAACTGCCAGAGCAGAAAAAGCTGCAATAGCACAGCCAACATAGTCTTTGACAGATTTTTTACCAAGTTCTATCGATGCTGCCAGCAGAAGTGCTGCTAGAGCAGCGTTGACACCGCTAAAAAAGCAGTTGACATACTGGTTGCTCCCAAATTCTTCAGTAAAAAGAGTGGCAATCAGGAAAATTATAATAAAAGAGGGGAGAACAACGCCGAGTGTCGATACTAGTGCTCCGCGTATGCCGCCAAGGCGGTAGCCGAGAAAAGTCGAAGCATTGATGGCAATGACCCCTGGCATTGATTGTGAGATAGCAAGCACATCGGTTATATCCTCATCGTTAATCCAGTGTTGTTTTTCCACAAATTCATCTCTGATAACAGGGATCATGGCTAAGCCGCCACCGATGGTAAAAAGACCAATCTTAAAAAAAACTTTGAACATATGAAAATATTTAGAATCAGACATTTGGTCACCTTCATTTAGTTTTGTCACAGAATTATTATCGTTTAGCTTGCACGAAATAGCAAGTTAATTAATTATGAAATTGAACAAAAGAATTGCTAGTATTATAGCACTATTATATAATAAAAAGGAATAAGTATAGAACAAAAAGAAATTATGTATACTAATAGGGGAGAGTTTTTGGTGGAATTAGTTTATACAGGGAAAACAAAAAATGTATATAAGCTTGCCGACGGTAATTACCTCTTGCAGTTCAAGGATGAATGTACAGGGAGAGCAGGGGTGTTTGATCCGGGTTCTAATACAATTGGGCTGACTATTGCCGGTGCTGGTCTCGCAGGGTTAAAACTTACCAAGCATTTTTTTGATATCATTAATGCAAAAGGGATTCCAACACATTATCTTGATGCTGATTTCGAACGGGTAGCAATGAAGGTAAAACCGGCAGAAGTTTTTGGCAAAGGATTGGAAGTAATCTGCCGTTTTCGGGCTGTCGGCAGCTTTTATCAACGTTACGGTGACTACTGTAAAGAGGAAGGGCAGGCGCTGCCGGCATTGGTAGAGGTTACTCTGAAGGACGATTTACGCGGAGATCCGCCAATTACCAAAGACGCACTGGCAGCGCTTGGAATTCTCACAGAGGCTGAATACGAAACCCTGAAAGACCTGACCAGACAAATTGCTGATATCGTAAAGGAAGAACTCCAAAAGAAGGGGATAGATCTTTATGATATTAAATTTGAATTTGGCCGGGTGGGTAAGGAAAAAACGATAGCTTTGATTGATGAAATTTCTGGCGGCAATATGCGTGCATATAAGAATGGCGAATATCTGCAGCCACTGTCTTTGACGGAGTTGGTTTTGAACGGCTGATTTATGTATTTTGACAGGTGAGTTGGAGAGTTCGCCTGTTTTTTAACCACTTATATTAAACTAAGGGAATGGGGAACTTTAATGTCTTTTTCTACAGATTGGCGTAACAAGAACAGAAACTTTATTGCACTTTCGGCTGTTGGTATTCATATTTCTATCGGCAGTGTTTATGCCTGGAGTGTATTTACTAAACCGGTAATGCAATATATGGGGGTAAGCCTGCGCGATGTGCAGTGGGCCTTTAGCCTGGCAATTTTCTTTTTAGGGATGTCAGCTGCATTTCTTGGACAGTATGTTGAAAAATATGGTCCGCGGAAGTCAGGAATTGTCTCAGCCTTATTTTTTTCAACAGGTATGCTAGGTTCAGGCTTGGCAGTTTCCATGAACAGCTTGCCTCTCCTTTATTTATTTTATAGTATCATTGGCGGCATAGGTCTTGGTATTGGCTATATTACACCTGTTTCCACTTTAATTAAATGGTTTCCGGAAAAACGCGGCTTTGCAACTGGCCTTGCTATTATGGGTTTTGGTTTTGGTGCCTGGTTTGCCAGCCCGATCATTCAATTTTTGATTGAACAGGTCGGCCTTATTTACTGCTTCTTAACGCTGGGCTGTCTTTATCTTGTCATTATGCTGCCCTCTGCTTTATATCTGGAACCACCCAAAGAAACCAAAGGCACCGCGCAAGTTAAGGCCAGATTCCTTGGCAAGCATATTTCACTGAAGGAAGCAATGCACATGAAGATGTTTTATGTGCTTTGGCTTTATTTATACATAAATATTACCTGCGGTATCAGTCTTTTGTCGGTAGCCAGCCCGATGATGCAGGAAATTGCAGGAATGTCAGCTATGAGCGCTGCGGTCGTTGTCGGTATCATCGGCATTATTAACGGACTCGGACGCTTAGGCTGGTCTGCTGCTTCCGATTATCTGGGCAGGTCTAATACCTTTATTGCCTTTTTCCTCATTCAGGCAGTGGCCTTTTACCTATTGACACAGACAGCCAGCCCTATCTGGTTTCCTATATTATTTTATATTATCATTTCCTGCTATGGCGGAGGCTTTGCTACTATGCCGGCTTTTCTTTCCGATGTTTTTGGTACCAAGGAACTGGCGGCGATTCACGGTAGAATTTTATCTGCATGGGCGATGGCTGGCATCACCGGACCGCTGCTAACTTCTTTCGTCAGAGAGAATACTGGGAGCTACATGGTTTTGATGAACATTTTTGCTGTTACTTTTCTTGTTATTGCAGCTTACGCAATTTTCATACGATTTGTATCATTGAAAAAGACAGTTGAGTAGTGACCTTGCTCCTAAATGATATATTTGTGACAAAAAACATATTTTTTAACGTTAAAAAATGATTTTGACCAAGTAAGAAAAAAAGCCTGAAAAAGGTCAGAAAAAAGTATTGATTTTTGTTTTTGGTGTGGGTATAATAGTGACTCGAAGTCAACTGAAAGAAGTTATTATCTTCAGTTAGTGTTGATGTGGGACGGATATCGACACAGATTAATTTATAGCGATTTTGCCAAGGGGGGATAAAAATGAAAAAGATTATTTTGGAAATTGCAGAGTTTACTTTACCGGAACAGTTGCATCTTTATCTGCAGGATGCCTTATCCTTACCTGCGGATAGCGGTCAGACATTAGATGAAATTTATGACTTTCTGACAGATATCGAGGAACCAATGACCATTATTTTGCCACAGGAAGTAGCGGATGATGAACATCTTGGCGAATATGGCGAGAGACTCTTGACGGTTTTTGACGAAGCTGCTGCTGAAAATTCAAATCTGACAGTCGAAGTTATCTAAAGCTTGTCAGAATGTGTTAAAGCACAGAGGGGTAAACGATGAAGAAAACTTTATTGTTATTGCTTAGTGTCTGTCTTTGCCTGCTGCTCGTGGGCTGCGGAAACAAAACAGATAATAAGGCTCAGGGTAAAACAGTTGCGCAGGAGAAAATGGTTGTAACGGTGCTTGACGTTGGACAAGCGGATGCCATTTTGCTCCAGACTGAAGGCCAAAATATTCTGGTAGATTCCGGACTTAGTGATAATGCGGATAACCTGGTAGCTGAGCTCAAAAAACTTGGCGTGAAGAAAGTAGATATTTTGGTAGCGACCCATCCTCATGCTGATCATATCGGCGGCATGAACGCTGTCCTCAAAAACTTCGAAGTTGGTAAGATTTACGATTCAGGACAAGTAACGACTTCCAAGATGTATCAGAAGTATTTAAAAACTGTGAAGGAAAAGAAAATACCTTTCGCACTTTTGCGGGCTTCTGACAGGATTGAAATTGGTAGTGATGGCGCTGTTCTGGAGGTGCTTGGACCGCAGGAACCTTTGTTAAAGGATACCAGGTCTGATGTGAATGCCAACAGTATTGTGATGAGACTGGCTTATAAGAAGTTTACAATGATGCTGGCGGCTGACGCGACGAGCGAAACTGAAGCAAGAATTCTGCAGGCTTTTGCCAAGGATAAGGTTCGTTCACAGGTACTGAAAGTAGCACATCATACAAGCAAATATTCTAATACCGATGCCTGGCTGGAAGCTGTGAAGCCGGAAGTGGCTATTGCCAGCTACAGCAAGGAAAATGAATATGGCTTCCCTCATCAGGTAACTTTAAAACGTTTGTCCAAGGTAGGCGCAAAGTATTATAATACCGCTGATAATGGCAATGTAAGGGTTACCACAGATGGTGAAAGTTACCAGATTAAAACAGATAAGTAGTTAAACCGACGTAGCTATTGGTTACGTCGGTTTTTGTTTTGCAGTGACCAAGCCAGAAGACTCTTAGCACTGAAGGGTAAGTGGTTTTGTGTTATAATGTTGTGAGTACTGAAAGGAAAGAATGCGCAATGATCATTACAGTTGAAAAGCTCACACATACATATGGTGAACGTGTTTTATTTAAAGATATTAGTTTTAGCGTGGATATTGGAGACAAAATAGGTGTTATCGGTGTCAACGGCTGTGGCAAGTCAACTTTGCTCCGTGATATTGCTAAAAA
>CAZCMY010000029.1:0-9915 GCA_964500055.1 uncultured Acidaminococcales bacterium
AACATTTGAACGGAAAGCTGACAAACCATCTGTTAAGACAAATGTTAATACAACCGTCAATACAACCACTGCACAACATGTGATTAATACAAGCAATTTAAATAACAGTGCACGAGTAAATAATGAAAAGCCTGCAAGGCCGATAGTAAAAGGTAATGATAGACCGGTTGATATAAAACAACAGCATAATACTAATAGTCATGTTGTTTCAACAGTAGTTCAACAGCCACAGCAACGCAGCAATGCAGGACAGAGCTTTGGCTCGAACAATCCCAATAACCGTTTTCAGGGACAAAGACCAAATAATAATTTTCAGCAACGTTCTACAGGTGAACGCAATTTCAGACCAAATGTAGCCTCTTCAGGAGCAAATCAGCAAACGCAACGGCCTCAGCAGAGTCCTCAATACAACTCAAATGCAACAGGAGAAAGCCGCAACACACGTACAGGGGGTAATTTTATAAGTCACACGCAACAAAATACACAGCAAGGTGGGACGAATCGTCCGACACAACAAGGTGGAGCAAATCGACCAATGCAGCAAAGTGGAGCAAATCGTCCGGCATACCAAGGTACTGGAGCAAATCGTCCGGCACACCAAACAACTGCCGGAAAACCTAGTGCTTTTGGTCAACAAAAAACAACTAATAATGGTCCTCAACAAGGGACTAAACCGGCAAGACCACAATCAACTGATTTCAATAAAAAACCACAGAATAAAGGTCGGGCTGATAGTAAGCCACAGATTCAAGGTTCATATGCTACTAAGGGCAGCAGGCCTATGCGTAGTCAAAATCATATGGGCAGGAGCAACAAACGGACCGGAATGGCGCCAAAGGCATTTCCTCAAAAAGTTCTTGAGGTTGCCAAACCTACAATGGTTGAGATTGGTGAAACAATAAATGTAAAAGAATTTGCTGATTTAATTAAACGTGAAGTTAGTGAAGTTATTAAGCATTTATTCATGTTAGGTGTAATGGTTACAATTAATCAAAACATTGACTTTGAAACTGCTGTACTGGTGGGTTCTGAATTTGGTGTTGAAGTTGCAGCTTTGCCACCTGAAGAAGATCCGACAGAAATTCCAGAAGTAGCTGATGATGAAGAAAAACGTATGCCTAGACCACCTGTAATTACCGTTATGGGACACGTTGACCACGGTAAGACTTCATTATTGGATGCAATCAGAAAAACACATGTCACTGCACGCGAAGCAGGAGGCATTACGCAGCATATTGGTGCTTATCAAGTAAATTATCAAGGTAAAAAGATTGTGTTTCTTGATACACCGGGGCATGAAGCATTTACTGCTATGCGCGCTCGCGGTGCTCAAGTGACAGATGTAGCTATTCTTGTTGTTGCTGCGGATGATGGTGTTATGCCACAGACGATTGAAGCAATTAATCATGCCAAAGCTGCAAAGGTTCCTATCATTGTTGCCATAAATAAAATGGATCGCGAAGGTGCTAATCCTGACCACGTGAAACAACAACTGGCAGAACTTGAGCTAATACCAGAAGACTGGGGCGGTGACACGATAATGGTGCCGGTTTCTGCTCATAAAAAGACCGGTATATCCGAGTTGCTTGAGATGATTCTACTTGTTGCAGAAATGCAGGATTTGAAGGCTAACCCTGATATTCCAGCTCATGGGACAATCATCGAAGCACAACTTGATAAAGGCCGTGGCCCTGTTGCTACAGTATTGATTGAAAAAGGCACATTAAGAATTGGTGATACCATTATTGCCGGAACATCTTATGGCAAGGTAAGAGCAATGATTAATGATCGTGGTGAAAAAGTTAAGAAAGCGACACCATCTACGCCAGTTGAAGTTCTTGGACTTAATGACGTACCAATGGCAGGAGATATTTTAGATGCCACTGATGAGAGAATAGCACGTGCAGTCGCAGAAAAACGTATTGCTAAAAAGAAAACCGAAGAAATACAACAACATACAAAAGTTTCGCTTGATGATATTTTCCAACGCATTCAGGAAGGCGAGCTGAAAGAACTTAATATTGTTGTTAAGGCTGATGTTCAAGGTACCATTGAAGCTTTGAAACAATCTTTGACTAACATAAAGAACGAAGAAGTTAAGGTTGTAATTGTTCATGCAGGTGTAGGAACTATTAATGAATCAGATGTTATGCTGGCTTCTGCCGCAAACGCTTTAATAATTGGCTTTAATGTCAGACCGGATGCCAATGCCCGTAAGGCAGCAGAAACTGAAAAAGTTGATGTTCGTACCTATCGCGTTATCTACGATGCATTGAACGACGTTGAGGCAGCCATTAAAGGTATGCTTGCTCCTAAATTTAAAGAAGTTATTCAAGGGCGGGCCGAAGTAAGACAAGTAATTACGATTTCCAAGATGATGATAGCCGGTTGTTATGTTTTGGAAGGAAAAATTACAAGTTCTTCCAAGATTCGACTAATTCGTGATGGTATAGTTGTTCATGAAGGTGAAATAGAATCATTGCGTCGTTTCAAAGACGATGTTCGTGAAGTTGCCTCTGGCTTTGAATGCGGTATTACTCTGGAAAAATATCGTGAAGTCAAAGAAGGGGACATTTTTGAAGCTTATACAATGGAAGAAATTAAAGCATAATTGCGCTTTGAGGTGATATTGTGGCTAGACTCCGTGTTGAAAAATTACAGGAAGCGATCAGACAAGAAATAAGTAAGATCGTGTTAAATGATATAAAGGATCCTCGAATACAATTTGTTTCTGTAACGGCAGTTGAATTAACTGATGATTTGAGTTTTGCAAAAATTTATATCAGCCTATACGGACCTGAAGAAACAAAAAAAGATGTATGGACGGCTCTTAATAAAGCAATAGGGTTTATTCGTACCGAGATTGCAAAAAGGATTCGTTTGAGAGTAGCACCTACTTTAATTTTTTGCAAAGATACTTCTATTGAGTACAGCGCTCATATTCAAGGTATTTTGGAAAAAATAAAGAAGGACGAGAAGACAGAAAATGAGTAAAAGATTAACTATGCCTGAAGTTGCAGCTTTATTTGACAGTGCCAAAGACATTGTTATTGTTAGTCATATCAATCCTGATGGTGATGCTCTTGGTTCCACGCTTGCATTAGCTGCTGGCTTGAGGAAAAAAGGCAAGAACGTCGTTATTTCGATAGACGATGATATTTCTTCATATTATAATTTTATGCCAGGCATTGACCAATTTGTTCGTTTTAAATATGACGATGTAATTAAGGCTGATTTGCTGGTAATAAATGATGCGAGCTCACTAGATCGTATTGGTGTGGCTGCAGAATGTGTAAAAGCACCGATGTTGAATATTGACCACCATGTTTCAAACACTGAGTTTGCGGATTACCTATATCTTGATATTGATGCTGCTGCAACAGGCGAAGTTATTTTTAGGCTTTTTAAAGAATTGAACGTTGAAATTGATCTGCAAATGGCCTTTTGCCTTTATGTAGCTATAGTAACTGATTGTGGATATTTTAAATATTCTAATACTACCCCACACTGCATGAATTGTGCTGCCGAATTGTTAGCTATTGGTGTTGAACCTGATGTAGTGTCTGACTTTCTGGAAATGAAATCACGCGATGACATCAAATTACTCTCCAAGGTTTTGGAAACTCTTGCCTTTGAGTGTAATGGCAGAATAGCAACCATAGAAATTAGCCTTGAGAACTATAACCCTGATATTGCTACAGATAGTTTTATACACTATCCGCGCTACATAGATGGTGTTGAAGTAGCCATAATGTTTAAGAGCGTAGATGAAGAGGTTACACGTGTCAGTATGCGCTCACGCCGCCTTGATGTAAGCAAGGTAGCCTTAGGTTTTGGTGGTGGTGGCCATAAACGAGCCGCTGGCTGTACAATTCATAAAAATATAGTTGAAGCAAAAAGAATTATGCTGGCAAGCATTATGAATGAAATGGGCAATTGCAATGGTTGATGGCATATTAAATGTTCTAAAACCTTCTGGAATGACTTCACATGATGTTATTGGATATTTGCGTCGTGTACTTCAGACAAAAAAAATAGGCCATTCCGGAACTCTTGATCCTGATGCTGCTGGAGTACTACCTGTTTTTATTGGGGCAGCAACACGTTTATTAGAATATTCTGGTGAGGCAACTAAGTCATATAGAGTTGAACTGAGATTTGGCATTAAGACGGATACAGCTGATGACAGTGGTAATATTATTGAAACTTCTGTAGTCGTCAGGCCGGAACAGGAAATGCTTGAAGCTGTTATCGAAAAATTTAAAGGGCAACTGATGCAAATTCCACCAATGTATTCAGCCGTTCGTCATGAGGGAAAGAAGTTATATCAGTTGGCCAGAGCAGGCCTAATAATTGAACGTGAGCCCAGGCCTATAACAATTTACAAACTGGAGCTTGTTCATCAGGCAGATGACTATCTGCTTTTGGATGTAGAATGTTCTAAGGGAACCTTCATAAGAACTCTATGTGAAGATATTGCTGAATCTTTAGGTATGTGTGGCACTGTAAGCTTTTTGCTCAGAACAAGATCTGGGAAGTATGTCTTAAATGATGCAAAAACCTTGGAGGAAATCTCTAAGGCGCCTTTTGAGCATATTTTGCCTATTGAAGGTGCTGTCGAGCATTTTCCTGAACTTATTCTTACTGATAAGCAAGCCTTAAGAATATCACAGGGAGTGTTAACTTCGATTTCGGGTGTTTCCGAGGGTAAATATCGCTTAAAAACAGCTACTGGCCTTTTTATTGGCATTGGCAGTGCCAATAATGGGATGGTAAAAGCTGATAAAGTAATTAATCCTTTGACACAGATGTAATGAGGTTTTGCTAATGGAGATAATTAATGATTTTTGTAGGTCACAAATTCAACCAGGCTCAAGTGTAATAGCGCTAGGTACATTTGATGGTCTTCATGTCGGACACTGTGATGTAATAAAGGCTGCACGTGAATATGCTGATAAGCATAACTATAAATTATTAGCTTTTACGTTCAGCAATCATCCACTTTCTGAGATTAAGCCTGAGGCTGTACCGGCAAAATTAATTTCGAATCAAGAAAAAGAGAATTTGTTTGCTAAGCTTGGCGTAGATATTTTGGTAAACATTCCATTTACTCATTATTTCTCACAAATTTCACCAGAAGAATTTCTGGAAAAACTTAAAGTATTTTCTTTTAAGTGCTTAGTTGTTGGTGAGAACTATAGTTATGGTTTTCATGGCAAGGGCAATACAAAGACTTTAATTAAATCAGGCCATGATGATGGATTTGATGTTATTGTACGCAAATTGGTAGAAATCAAAGGATCTGTTGTCAGCAGTTCTAGAATACGCGACTTGATTAAAAATGGTGAAATTGCTTTGGCAAATGAAATGCTTGGCAGATCATTTACGATTAACGGTAAAGTTGTTTCTGGTGCTAACCGTGGAGGCTTTCTTGGGTTTCCAACAGCTAATATAGAGTTTTCTGATGCTGATTTAATTGTTCCTGCTAAGGGTGTTTATGCAGCCAAAGTGATAATATCTGATATTGAACATTTGGGAATGGCAAATATTGGTTATAGTCCAACTTTTGGAGACGTTGACAAAAAACGTTTAGAGATTAATATTTTTGATTTTACTGATGATGTTTACGGCAAAGAAATCAGTGTCAGTCTAATACATTATATTAGGGGTGAACGTAAGTTTAATTCATCGATTGAATTGTGTGAGCAAATTCAGAAGGACAAGGATGTAATTTCTGCATATTTTAAAGAAGAGAAGCAGTTGTAATTTATGTGACATTGTGCTATACTTAACAAGCGTTAAAAGACCCTTGCTTGGAGATGCGACACTCCGACGCTTTCTAATGCTTGGGCGATTTAAGAATAATTGGAGGAATTTTATTATGTTGACACCTGAAAGAAAACAAGAATTAATTGAAACTTACCGTGTGCACGAAGGTGATACTGGTTCACCTGAAGTACAAATCGCTATTTTGACTGAGCGTATTACTTATTTAACTGGACATTTAAAAGAACACAAGAAAGATCATCATTCCCGTCGTGGTCTTTTGAAAATGGTTGGTCAACGTCGTGGCCTTTTGAATTATCTGATGGCAAAAGATATCGAACGCTATCGTTCAATCATCTCTAAGCTTAATATCAGAAAATAGTTATAATAATATGAAAATGCCGCATAATCTGCGGCATTTTTTTGTGCCTATTTCTATATCTATTCTGTTGAGTTTATTATGGTATAATTTATAATAAACGGATAATTTTGCTTTTGGCAAAGAAGGTGAAAATATGTCGGAAATTAGTGGCAATAAAAAGGGTATCAAAGATACGATTTTGGAAGAATTAGAAAAATTGTACGAAATTAAGGTTCCACAGGATCAAATCATAACTGAGGAACTTGCAGTACAATTAGCTAAAATATCCGAAAAAATAAAACGTGAAATTTCGATCTATGTCACAAGAAGCGGTCAGATAACAGATATTTCACTTGGACACCAAGAAAGTGTCGAATTACCTCAATTTAAAGGGAGAAGAGGGGCAATAAGGCTGAGTGGTGTCCGTTGTATTCATACGCATTTGAATGGAAATTCCGCATTAAGTGGAGTAGATTTTTCTGCACTCAAAAATGGCAAGTATGATGCAATGGCAGCAATAGGCGTAATAGGTCCGGACTTTGCAAAATCGAGTTTTTCGTTTGCTTTAATAGCCGGCATTGACGAACATGAAGAATACCTATGTCAGGAACATGGCCCATTTTCTGTAGCTGAAGCGGAAGAAATCAATTTTTCCAATATGATTATTACGATAGAAAAAATAATGCAGAAACAAACTTTAGGTTCTAAATCGGCAGCAAATCGAGAGAAAGCCATTTTGGTTGCTGTTGATTCGGGCGGACCTAGGCAGTCATGGTCTACAGAAGAATCACTGGAAGAGTTAAAGCAACTTGCAGATACAGCAGGGGCTACGGTTGTAGGGGCATTCTCGCAAAAAAGACAAAAACCTGATCCGGCTTTTTTTATTGGCAAAGGCAAAGTTGAAGAACTAGCCCTTTTTGTGCGTCAAGAAGATGTTGACTTGTGTATCTTTGACGATGAACTTTCACCAGCACAGCAGAGAAATGTAGAGCTTGTAATGGGGGTCAGAGTTATTGACCGCACAGGTTTAATTTTGGATATTTTTGCACAAAGGGCGCGTTCTAATGAAGGTAAATTACAAGTTGAATTAGCTCAATTACAGTACACGCTTCCGAGACTTTCTGGAAAGGGGCTTGTACTTTCGCGTCTTGGCGGTGGCATTGGCACAAGAGGCCCTGGCGAAACTAAGCTTGAAATTGATCGCCGTCGTATAAGAGACCGTATCACTTTTATTAAAGAAAGTATAGAAAAGGTTAAGTCAGTGCGTACGCTTCATCGTACTGGACGCAAAAAAAATCAGATTGCGACAATAGCTTTGGTTGGTTACACTAATTCAGGAAAATCAACCCTATTAAATACGTTGACTGCTTCCGATATCTATGCACAGGACCAATTGTTCGCTACTTTGGATCCAACAACGCGTCATTTATCATTGCCAGATAAGCAAGAGGCAATTTTAACTGATACTGTTGGGTTTATTCAGCGTTTACCACATCACCTGGTAAGTGCGTTTAAATCTACATTGGAAGAAGTTGCTGAGGCTGATTTATTGTTGCATGTAGTAGATATAAGCCATTCAACATACAAAAAGCAGATGGATGCTGTTTACGAAGTATTGAAAGAAATAGGTGCTTCCGATAAGGAAATAATAACAGTTTATAATAAAATTGATAAAGTTGATCCAGAAAGTGGATTATTGGAAAGAGTAAAAGGCGAGGAAAACTGCGCTCTTATTTCTGCTAAAAAAGGGATAGGAATGGATGACCTTCTTGATTTAATTGTTGACAATCTAAGCTTAAAGTCGGTCGAAACTGAATTATTGATACCGTATGCGGATACTGACAAAGCAGCTAAATTGCATAAAGTCAGTACTGTATTAGAGCAAGAATATCGTGATGATGGTATCAGAATCAAAGCTCGCCTATCAGAAGATCAAAGAAATGAATATAAAGAGTACTTTAAGTAGATTAAATGAGTGGCATTTTGCTGCTTAAACTAAAATATTACATAGACTAAAGGTGGACTGGATGATAAATTTTGAAGAAATAGAGCTAAATGCTTTAAATGCAGTCAATAAAAATTGCTTACCTTATGAAGAGGCGGCACTTCATAATACAAGAAAAGTTATTAAAGCCTTCCGTAAACACAAAGTTTCAGATTATTATTTGAAGCCTACAACGGGATATGCCTATTCTGATGTGGGAAGAGAAAAACTTGATTTAATATACGCTGATATTTTTCATGCCGAGGCAGCTTTGGTACGTTCACAGTTTGTTTCCGGAACCCATGCGTTGGCAGTTGCACTGCTTGGAGTTCTTCGTCAGGGAGATGAAATTATTTCAGCGACAGGAACTCCTTATGATACTATGCAAACTATTATTGGATATCCTGTAAAGACTCCTGGTTCTTTGGCTGATGTAGGTGTTTCTTATAAAGAAATAGCTATGTCAGGGAACAAAGTTGCTATAAAAGAACTTCAAAGTGCTATGACACCAAAAACGAGAATGGTTCTTATCCAAAGATCCTGTGGTTATAGTGACGCAAGAAAAACACTGACTGTTGCTGCAATTGGTGAAATTTGTTCCGCAGTAAAGATGATTAATCCAGATTGCCTTTGTTTCGTTGATAATTGTTATGGCGAATTTATTGAAAAGCAAGAACCAACAGATGTTGGTGCAGATTTAATTGCTGGCTCTTTAATAAAGAATCTGGGTGGCGGGCTTGCGCCAACGGGTGGTTATATTGTTGGGCGTGAAGATTTAGTAGAATTAGCTTCCTATAGGCTTACAGCTCCTGGCCTGGGCGGTGAAATGGGAGCTACCCTTGGCGATACCGCTAGAGAGTTTTATCAAGGTTTATTCCTTGCTCCTCATGTTGTTTTACAGGCGGTAAAAACTTCTATTTTTGCGGCAGCCGTTTTTGCGCAGCTTGGCTATGATGTAACACCACATTACAGTGATATCAGAAGTGATATAATTCAGGCAATTAGACTTGAATCACGTGAAAGATTGCGCGCTTTTTGCGGTGCAATACAAGCTAATTCTCCGGTTGATGCACACGTGGTACCTGTACCTTCTGAATTGCCTGGTTATCAGGATGAAATTATAATGGCTGCAGGTACTTTTGTTCAAGGTGCTTCAATTGAATTAAGTGCAGACGGCCCAATGAGAGAACCATATAATGTATATTTGCAAGGCGGGCTAACTTTTGAACACGGCCGAGTTGCAATTATGTCAGCAGCTGAAATGGTTGGCGGAAAATAAACTATTAGATAAAAATAAAGTCCTTCTCGTAGAGAAGGACTTTATTTTTATACCAAAAAGACTCTAAAAATCATCTTTATGACGTCTAATAGATGTCATAGTGAAAATATAACAAAAAATAGAACTCCATATTTAGTGTATAGTGGTTTGAAAATCAAATGCTAATACAAATTATCATAAAATGATAAAAAGCAGCTTACAAACAAAAATAAGAGAAAATAGAGGGGTATTACTATAAAATGCGGAAAACAGCAATTACTTTTCCCATAACCTTTATATTGGTACCGGTAATTGGCAGATAGGCATCATTTTCAGGTTGTAACCTAATTTGTTTAAGCTCACGAAAATATCTTTTTACTGTAGTTTCTTCATCGTCGATTAAGGCGACGACAATGTCGCTATTATTGGCATAATTTTGTTTGCGAACAATAATATAATCATGATCTAAAATTCCTGCATTAATCATGCTGTCTCCTTTAACGGAAAGCATGAAAACATCTTCCTGACAGCCAATTAAGTCAAGCG
>CAZCMY010000029.1:10015-13453 GCA_964500055.1 uncultured Acidaminococcales bacterium
TCTCCTTTAACGGAAAGCATGAAAACATCTTCCTGACAGCCAATTAAGTCAAGCGGCAGGGGGTAGGTTTCTTCAATATTCTCCATAGCCAAAATAGGCTGGCCTGCAGTGACTTTTCCAACTAAAGGAACAGGAACTACAGTTTTCTGACGCCAGGACGATTCCTGAGTGAGCTCAAGAGCACGTGGCTTAGAAGGATCACGCTGCAAAAAACCAAGTTTCTCAAGTTTTTGAAGATGTGAATGCACACTAGCGCTTGAAGAAAGACCAACGGCCAAGCCAATTTCACGAACAGCTGGCGGATAACCCTTGCTGTATACATGTGCACGCACGTAGTCTAAAATTTGCTTTTGACGCTCAGTCAGTGAAGATTCATCAGTCTCAACGTATGAATCTAGCTGCTGGTTCGATTTTTTAATCATTACAAAGCAACCTCCAATCTAGTGAAACAAAAGAAATCTTTAAATAGTAATAACATTATCATTTAAGCAATTATAGCAAACATCACAAACAATGTCAAACGTTTGTTCGTTATAGAGTCCTATAATATATATTATGTAAAACGAACTAAAAATTATATATTGAAATACCGAACACACGTATTGCTTTTAATAACCCAATGTTTTAAAACTAGAAATCGAATCTAAAAATTCTTTTTTGGATGATTCATACTGGTTTTTATCTTTTGATGAAAAGCTTATTTGATAACCCTTGCTTGTGGTAAATAAATAGCATTCAAGCTGATTAATAACTTCATCTTGTTTATTAACGGTTTTTTCTACTAAGATCCCATTCAAACCATTGATATTAATTGGTTTATGACTGATTATAGTTTGGTTTATAGCATATTTGGTCATGCGTTCCATGAAATGATTTTCTAATTTTGATAATTCTGGTTCTGCAGCTTTAGCATATTGTGCATATTCGCTTGTTGTAAAAGTTCTTATGCTGCCCATTACTTGATTATCAGCTTTTTGCAGTTGGATTATGTTGTAAGTGTTACCGGTCTTACTTTGCCAACCATTTGGTAAATTTAAGGCGTAACCGGACGCAATATTTGTAAAGTAATTATTTTTAAGGTCTTTTGCGTCGTTGATTTTAACAGTATTTAATATTGATGCTAATAATTCCGCAGCTTTTTCATTTTCAGAACTTGGCGCAAAAGCTGCTAAAAGAAATACATTTTTACTATTTATAAATATAGTATCAGCTAGTAACTTTTCTTTATTCAGGTTGTCTGCTGATTTATTTTCAAATGTTTGGTAAAGCAGTTCTTTATTTTTATATTTTTGCCAGGAACTATTGATGTTTTGATAATTTGTGTCAGCTATGCAGCTTAAAAGTAAATTATCAAGTTTAATGATTCTATCATTGCTACTAGTATTTTCTTTGTTCGTTTGAAGTTCTGCTGGCAGGCTTATGATATTGCATTCGATATTTATATTTCCCTGCGCAAATCTATAGGATGTCGGTCCTTCACTAATTGGTATAGTATTTTCAGGTATGTTCATGCTGTAATTTCCAGTTGTTGATTTGTACTCTTTTGCATATGCATTATTATTGTTTGCAAAATTAATCATAAAGGTCATAGAAAGAACAAAATAGCAAAAACTAGAATATTTTTTCATAGATCTTCCCTCATTTCAACAATAATTATCCTAAAATGCAGACTCTGCTAGCAAACTAAAGGGAATTTAGAATGCTAGCAGATTAATTGAAAAATATTATGCTGTGAAGAATTTATTATTTATCTAAATATTTATTTATGAGAGAGATATTCATCAATTGCTTTAGCGGCTTTTTTACCAGCTCCCATTGCTGAAATTACAGTTGCTGCACCTGTTACGATGTCCCCGCCTGCAAATACACCAGGCATTGAAGTTTGTCCGCTTTCATCCGCGTTAATATTGCCACGTTTGTTTGTTTCTAAGTTTGGTGTGGTTGCCTTGATCAAAGGATTAGGTCCTTGCCCAATGGACATAACGACCATATCAACCGGGAGAACATATTCTGAACCCTTGATTTCAACCGGTGAACGACGACCGGAAGCATCAGGCTCCCCTAGCTCCATCCTTACACATTCCATGCCCTTTACCCAGCCTTTTTCATCACCGATGATTTTGGTAGGATTGTTTAATAAACGAAGTTCAATACCCTCTTCTTTGGCATGTTCAATTTCTTCTTTACGAGCTGGCATTTCATCTTCACTACGTCTGTAGACTATATATACTTTTTCCGCACCCAAACGTTTTGAAGTACGGGCAGCATCCATAGCTACATTGCCTGCACCAACTACTGCTACACTCTTACCGATGTAAACTGGTGTTGCAACCTGTGGAAATTTATATGCACGCATCAAATTTACACGAGTAAGAAATTCATTAGCTGAATATACCCCGTTCAAATTTTCGCCTTCAATATGCATAAAATGTGGAAGACCGGCACCAGTACCGATATAAACAGCAGAGAAACCCTCTTCATTCATAAGCTCATCAATTGTAAAAGTACGGCCAATTACAACGTTTGGCATAATTTTTACACCTAATGCTTTTAATTGGTCAATTTCATGTTTAACTATTTCTTTCGGGAGGCGGAATTGAGGGATACCATACATCAGAACACCGCCAGGAGCGTGCAGAGCTTCAAAAATGGTAACATCATAGCCCATTTTAGCTAAGTCGCCTGCTGCGGTAAGACCTGAAGGTCCGCTGCCTACGATGGCTACTTTTTTGCCTTTTGGTTCCGCTTTGGCAGCATTTATGGTATCTAGCCCTTTAATTCTGGCATAATCAGCAACAAAGCGTTCCAGACGTCCGATTGCTACCGGTTCACCTTTGATACCAAGTATGCAATTCTTTTCACACTGACTTTCTTGCGGGCATACACGACCGCAAACCGCCGGCAAGGTATTCTTATTTTTAAGAATACGGATTGCTTCGCTAAGGTTCTTTTCTTTAAGGGCTTGAATAAAATCCGGAATATCAACATTCACCGGACAGCCTTGTACGCAGCGAGGATTTTTGCAGTTCAAACAG
Organism: uncultured Acidaminococcales bacterium; assembly: GCA_964500055.1. Lineage (GTDB taxonomy): Bacteria > Bacillota > Negativicutes > Acidaminococcales > Acidaminococcaceae > RZYP01. The sequence continues at coordinate 13,051 of CAZCMY010000029.1, forward strand.
CGTTCAGCTTCGTCTATAGCGGTATCTATTAAATATCCTAAAGCAACTTCATCAAAGTTTTTGTTTCTTACATCTGCCGCTTGTTCCGGCATTTTATTCCTTAATCCTCCACGCATTTGCAATGACCTCCGCATCCGTATTCCAATGATTCATGTCCTTTGTACATTTGTTGTCGTTGTACCAAATTTGCGAAGTCTACCAGATGCGCATCAAATTCAGGACCGTCAACACAAGCAAATTTATTATCTTCACCAACTCTTACACGGCAGCCACCACACATACCTGTTCCATCGACCATAATAGTGTTCAGACTTGCTACAGTTGGGACTTTGTATGGTCTTGTTGTTTCAGCAACATTTTTCATCATGATAACCGGCCCGATTGCCAGCACCATTCCAGGCAT
>CAZCMY010000030.1:0-2330 GCA_964500055.1 uncultured Acidaminococcales bacterium
CTCTGGGTTTGAGTGCGCGAAGCCATGACAGGATAATTAAGGTGGCACAAACAATCGCAGACTTAGAACAAAGTGATGTAATAAATACCTTTCATTTGGCCGAGGCAATTGAACTCAGGACTATTTCGAAGGGATAATAAGTAAAGTAGTTATTACCTTTGCATCTTCTTTAATTGCAGATAAGATAAAATTATTACATAGGCTACTGTTTCTCAATATCGAAATAAAATGTGAATAATGTAACATTATTCCTAATTGTAATCTAAGGAGTGTATGTTATAATTAATATTTATAGAGACTTATATATTTTATCTGGGGGGAATTTATTCTATGAATATTTCAAAACGTGTACAAGCTTTAACAACGTCTCCAATTAGAAAACTTGCACCTTATGCGGTAGCTGCCAAAGCTAAAGGTAAGAAGGTATACCATTTGAACATTGGTCAGCCTGACATTGAAACTCCTGCACAGTTTATGGATAGCATACGCAACTTTAATGAAAAAGTAGTCGCGTACGGTAATTCTCAGGGAGAAACGGTACTTCTGGAAGCCATAAAGAAATACTATGAAGAATGGGACATGGATTATAATACATCTAACATCTACATCACTAATGGCGGTTCTGAAGCGCTGATTTTTGCAGTGATGACACTTTGCGATCCAGGCGACGAATTAATGGTTTTTGAACCATATTATGCTAACTACAACAGCTTTGCCAGAACTTTTAATGTAAAGATTAATGCTGTTCCTACCAGCGCTGAAGCAGGCTATCATTTGCCGAGCGAAGAGGAAATTGAAAAACATATTACACCTAAAACAAAGGCAATCCTTGTATCAAATCCGGGAAATCCAACAGGGGTTGTCTACACGGAAGAAGAAATGCAAAAGCTTGCCCGTCTTGTTCTTAAACATGACATGGCCCTTATTGCCGATGAAGTTTATCGTGAGTTTGTCTACGACGGCGACTATAAGAGCTTTGGGAAAATGCCGGAGCTTGAGCAAAATCTCGTGATTGTAGATTCCGTGTCCAAACGTTACAGTGCCTGTGGTGCACGTATCGGCTGCATCATAAGTAAAAATGAAGAATTCTGCAAACAAATTATGAAATGCTGCCAAGCTAGATTATGCAGCCCTATATTGGAACAAATCGGCGCTGCTGGCTTATATACGACGCCAAAATCTTATTTAGAAGAAGTAAATCAGGAATACAAAAAACGCCGTGACACTATTGCCGGCGCTTTGGCAAAAATCCCAGGACTTATTTCCTCCAATCCAAAAGGTGCCTTTTACGTTATGGTAAAAATGCCGGTGGATGATGCCGAGAAATTTGCTATTTGGATGTTGGAAAGCTTTGACGTTGACGGTGAAACCGTTATGTTTGCTCCTGGTAATGGATTCTACGATACTGAGGGCTGTGGCGTAAATGAAGCCCGCCTGGCTTATGTTTTGAAAAGCGAAGACTTGGAAAAAGCAATTTCCATTCTTGCTGCCGGACTAAAAGCTTATCCTGGAAAAACAAACTAAGACAAATAGTAAATGTTATTTTGAAAATGTAATAAAAACAGCACCACCAGTATAATGGATGGTGCTGTTTTTGTATTTGACTAATGGTATCTGCTCTTGAGTGTTAACATCTGACTACTTTTTTGAATACTATGTTGAGTATAGACTGAAATTTAACTAAATGATAACAATGCACTGGATAAATAAAAATGCCATTTGCATTGGAACGCAAACGGCAGCAATAAGCTTGTCATAATACTAATAATACAGCAAATATATCCTTTACATATAGACACTACATGGGACAAAAATTAGAATCATCTAATATTCCTGAGCTGTAATCCAATCCCATGCCTCTCTAGGCAACCAACCACAGGACTCCGAAGCAAGACGAACAATTAGAATATGGTCACTTGTGTCAAGGTGTGGTTGTAGAATCTCAAATATGTCCTTAGCCGGCTTATATGTTGTGAGAAGCCATGTTGAATCCAGGTAATGCCGCCAAGCACCGCATGATTTAATCGCATCGTAGAGATCCTGATAATCCTTGCCTGGTGTTTTCAAATCGTAGCTTATTAGATATACGGCCACGATAGCACCTCCTTTTAACAAACAATGGAGTAGCGAAATGGCCCATGTAGTGTTTTTATTTATAATGCTTGTGGTCACATTATACAACTCATTTCGCAAAACAACAATGAATAATTTGTTTTTGTTATGACTAAAGTTATGCAGCATATAGTTAGCGTTTAGCTCTCTAAGTTAAAAGTAATTTGCTTATTTATTCATCTTGACCAATTAAATCTAACAAGGTAAACTTGTATACG
>CAZCMY010000030.1:2430-13397 GCA_964500055.1 uncultured Acidaminococcales bacterium
AGTCCTGTAGAACATCAAGATGGACACTATGCGATAGAAATGTTAAATGATATTACTGATAAAAGCATCCTTGAAAGTATCGTTGGTAGAGATAAAAAAGACTTTACCAGCTACGTACTTAAATTTAATGATGCTTTGGTCCGCGATGAACTAACGCAGCTTTTTAATAGACGCTATATAAATGAGCGATTGCCAGTTGAGATTTTTCAAAGCTTGGCTATGAAAAAGAAAACAACATTGCTTATGGTTGATATAGATGAATTTAAAAAAATTAACGATCAACATGGTCATATTGCCGGCGACATGATTTTGCAAGAGTTTGCCAAGCTGTTATTAAAAGATTTGCCTAACACCGATGATTGGGTAGCTCGCTATGGCGGGGAAGAGTTTTTATTTTGTCTTCATGATTCTGATACTATTGAAGCAATGAAAGCAGCTGAACACATTCGTATAATGATAGAAAATAATCAATTCACGATTCCAAATGGAATTGTTAATATTACCTGCAGTCTGGGAGTATGCACAGCTAGTGGTGAGATGAATATGCAAGAATGGATAGACGCTGCCGACAGAAATCTTTACTTGGCAAAGGCTAGTGGTGGCAATAAAGTTTTCTGATATGATGTTGTGTGCAATATAAATGTTGGCATTTAGCATGATCATATAACAGATAATATATTTATGAAATAAAAATAGACAGCTAAACTATTAAATTAGTGTAGCTGTCTATTTTGCGCATTATTAGTTGTAATCAATTGGTTATAGTTTTAAGTGAATCAAACTTGCCTATGTAACATACCAGAGAATTTCAGATAGTCTTTCTTGCGAAGAAAAACTGTAGAATAGTACTACCAAAGTTGGAAATTATAAGCCCAAGGATTATTATGCCGCAGCCAAGCCATTGTATTGGCATAAGTTGCTCGCCTAAGACGGCTCGCGCTGTAATAAGACCTGTTATAGGTACCAAAAGTGACAGTGGGGCAACTTTGCCAGCCGGATATTTTGAAAGCAAGAAACTCCAAAGGCCGAACCCGAATAACGTTGCCAGGAAAGATAGATAGAGGATGGCAAAAATAGACTGACCGCTTAAACCAAGAACTATGTTTAAGAGTGTTTCCGGCGTATCCAGGATTAGTGCAAAAATGAAGAGCGGTAAGGGTGGAACAAGGCTGGACCAGACGACTAAACCGAACATATCTATAGTTTTACCTTGCGCAGCAGCTTGTTTCGAGGCAAACCTTACTATAATGTTGGAAATACCCCAAAAAGCTGCGGCCAGAAGTGTCAAAAATAATGCTCCAAGCGGGAGTGATGAGATTTGACCAGACCCGATGTTGCCGCTAATGAAGAAAAGACCGATAGCAGCAATTATAACACCCAAGGCATGGAATATTCTCAGCTGCTCCTTCAACAAAACAGCAGCAAAGATAAGCGTAAAGAATACTTGTGATTGCAGAATAACTGAAGATGTGCCAGCTGGCATACCAATATTCATAGCATAAAATAAACAGGAAAATTGACCAACTCCTACAGCCATGCCATAAGCAAGAATATACTTCCAACCGATATCCGGACGTTTAACAAAAAATATTGCAGGCACAGCAGCAAAAGTGTATCGTAATGCGACCAATAACATAGGGGGTAGTCCGGCAAGCCCTAATTTTATGACGGTAAAGTTAGCTCCCCAAACAATGACAACCAGTAAAGCAAGTATCAAATCACGCCTTTTCATAATTTCTTCATTAGCTCCTTATAATGTATAAATATTTACCACTTTTATTAAAAAACATTCTCTTAGTAATTCATAAAGTGACAATTTGCATAGATAAAAGAATAACATTATAAATGTAAAAAGACAATAGCTTTATGCATAAAAATTATAAATATACATATATTGTGCTTAAGTATAAAGTATACGTTGTAAAAATACAAAAAATATCCTTGAACAGTTAACTGGTCAAGGATATTTTTAAACATTAGTTTCTAAGCAATTCATCTTTTAACTTATAATATTCGATTGAGAAATAAGGCGAAAGCTGTGCCTCACGGTGGTCATATCCATAGGCACGGCGGCTGAGGCTTATAATTGGTGGAGCCTGAATCCTTTTTGCCACTGCAAAGCCACTGAAAAGTCTCCACCAGCGCTCTAAATCATCTATAAATGCTTTGTTAGTTGGGAAAGTATTCGCAATAATTCCTTTCTGGCAGCCAATGGCCTCTTCTAGAGTGCCTTCCTTATACCAGCGCAGGATATCACGTGGAGAAGCTTTATCCCATCGTTCAATAAATGCTCTGAACAAATAATCGTGATATTCATATACCATAGGATCTCCTCCTACGCCAACAGTTTGCTCTGCTGATAGTTCGGCACTTGGAGAAATAGTGAAGATGTCATCAGGTATTACTTTTCGTTCAAAAATTTTGTCATTAAGATAATGAGCAAGTTCATAAACCTGATTTTTCCATAGGTCACCAATCATTGCTAAGACACCTGTCAAATCGCCATAAAAAGTTGCATATCCAACGGTAATCTCAGCTTTATTGGAGTTACAGGAAAAGCCGCCACCAAAAGCAGAAGCTACGGCTGCCAGAATACGTGTACGATCACGTGCTTGGATGTTTTCGCGCGCAAGTGAAGAGAGTTCTAATGAAAAGGTGGTGTTTGAATCATAATTATGTATTGGTGTCTGTGTTAACTGTGCATTTGTGTGATCAACGCTTTCCTGAATGGGCATAATGCAATAATTACATTTCAGGCCTTTGGCAATCAGCAATGCAAGGTTTTTGGTTAAGGGTGAATTGTATCTTGAGGGCATATTAACAAGCAGTACATTGTCAGGACCGAGTAAATTGACATAAAATGCAGCAGTCAAGGCGGAATCGATACCTCCTGAAACGCCTATGGTCATCTTGTTAATACCGATTTGGTTTAAAAACTTGCGCGTTCCGTAACTAATGGCATTATATATTTCTGCTATTTCACTATAGTGGTTGTGAATGTTGTTTTCAGCTGTAAAGATTTTAGTAACTGGGTCAAAATTAGTTATAAGAAAGTGTTCTTCATAGGCAGGAGAATCAGTTAATAATGTGCCATCATTTTGATAGGCACAACTGCAGCCGTCAAAAGTAAAAATATTTTTGCCATTATTTTGGACACCAACATTATTGCAATAAAGTAAAGGCAAGTGACATTCTTTGGCTTGCTCGCCAAAAATTTGATGCCTCTTTGGATTTTTTTGCAATGAAAATGGTGAACAGGATAAGTTACAAAGAATATCTGCGCCGTTCTTAGCTAGTAGCTTAGGTATATTGATAGAATAGTTTGTTGTCCAGCCATCTTCGCAGAGCATTATTCCAAGTTTAAAATTTTGGTTGCGGATGGAGATGCTAATCGGTTTTACTAAATCTTCGATGGGCACAGCTAATTCTTCACGTAATTTTCGTAAACTGTGAAAATATCTGCTGTCATCAAATTCTCTGTAATTTGGTAAAGAGGTTTTAACAATGAACGGATAAGGTAAGGCGCCTCTAAGTAGTTTGCCGTTTTGAGCTATAAATGCTGCATTATATTTACGTGCACGGCCATCTTCATTATGTTTGTTTTCGTCCAGAGCGATATTGCCGAAGATGACACAGATGTTTTCTGTGGCAGCTATAATCTGGTTACCATATTCGCTGCAGTCATCGAGAAAAGCAGGCTGTTCCCATAAGTCTCCTAAGAAATAACCTGGGACTGCTAGTTCAGGCAGTATCAGAATATCAATATTTTCTGTTTTAGCTTTATCAATTGCATCAATGATTGTAGCAAAGTTAATATCCGGTCTTCCCGGTATAACTTCGATCTGTGCACATGCAAACCTTACGGTCATGTTTTCTTAACACCTCTTTTAATTTTTCGGAATAATTATGTGCCAGCAATCTAAATGCTACACTTTTGAATGATGCGATAAAAAATGAGGATAGATCTAAACATTTACTTTTAATGAATAGCTTAAAATGATATGATAATTATTATATCAAAATACATTGTTTATTTCTATTAGATTAGTTCCTGGAATAAGAGGTGGCCTATGAAAATTAAAAAAACGAATGCATCGCGCATTTTGGATAATATGAAAATTACCTATAGATTATTGGAATATGAAGTCGACGAAAATAATCTGGATGCTGTTCATGTTGCAAATACTGTTGGGATGCCTTGCTCGCAGGTTTTTAAAACCTTGTGTGTAAATGGAGATAAGACAGGCGTAATTTTTGCTTGTATACCTGGGGACTATGAACTGGATTTGAAGGCTTTGGCTAAAATCAGCGGCAATAAGCGGGCAGAACTTGTTGCACTAAAAGAAGTATTACCACTTACAGGTTATATACGTGGCGGCGTTTCTCCGTTGGGTGCAAAAAAGCCTTACCCTGTCTTTTTGGATGTTACGGCAAGTAACTGGGAAGAAATTTCCATAAGTGCAGGGCAGAGAGGATTACAGATTATTCTTGCTCCATCTGCTCTCCAAGCGGCAACAAAAGCTAAGGTCGCAGCCTTAACTATGCAGAAGTGTTAGTGCTTCTAATTTATTGCAGTCTTAAGAGCTATATGCTATTATAGAAATGCTATTAACATGATTAGAAAGTAGGTATGTAGGCAATGTTATATACAAGTACTCGTGGGCAAACCGATATGGTTTGTTCTGCACATGCTATCACACGTGGCTTGGCTGATGACGGTGGTTTGTTTGTGCCACAAAAGTTTGCAACACTTACATTGGACGAAATCGTTGCAATGAGCGAATTGCCTTATGCTGAGCGCGCAGCTAAAATTCTATCTTTCTTTTTGACGGATTATACTGAAGAGGAACTTCTGGCTTGCACTTCTGCCGCATACTCGGAAGAGAAATTCGGCGGTTTTGCTGCTCCTTTGAAACAAGTTAAAGACAAAATAGCTGTGCTTGAATTGTGGCATGGTCCCACATCGGCTTTTAAAGATATGGCCCTGCAATTATTGCCGCATCTTTTAATGAAAGCTATTGAAAAAACCGGCGAGCAGAATGACATAGTTATATTGGTTGCTACATCTGGCGATACCGGCAAAGCGGCTTTAGAAGGTTTTGCTGATGTTAAAGGTACACAAATTATAATCTTTTATCCTGATGATGGGGTAAGTGATATCCAGAAGCGTCAGATGATTACACAACAAGGCGGCAACGTTAATGTTATTGCAGTGCATGGTAATTTTGATGATGCGCAGTCTGGTGTAAAAGAGATTTTTTCTGATGAGAATCTGATGGAGGAGTTGAAAGAAAAAGGTTACGCTTTTTCTTCTGCTAATTCTATCAATTGGGGTCGTTTGGCACCACAGATAGTATATTATTTCAGTGCCTATGCGGACGCTGTTAAGGCGGGTCACATTGTTGCTGGTGAGGAAATAAATTTCTCCGTACCTACAGGAAATTTTGGCGATATTCTGGCCGGCTATTACGCAAAATGTATGGGTTTACCGGTTCATCGCTTGATTTGCGCTTCTAATACCAATAATGTTTTATCTGTTTTCTTGAATTCTGGCAAGTATGATAGACGTCGCGAATTCCATAAGACGATATCCCCATCTATGGATATTTTAATATCCAGTAATCTTGAACGCCTTCTTTATCAAATTACCGAAGAAGACGCAAGTAAAGTTGCTAATTGGATGAAAGAACTTAAAGAAGATGGTTTTTATGATGTCGGCGGCAAATTTCTCGCAAAGATTCAAAAAACATTTTTTGGTACCTGGGTAGATGAAATTGAAACCAAAGAAACGATTTGCAATGTTTTCAGGGATAAGAACTATTTGCTTGATCCTCATACGGCGGTAGCATGGAGAGCCTGTGAAAAGTACAGGATGCTTTCTTCAGACGAAAAGTATTGTATTGTTTTGTCAACGGCCAGCCCCTATAAATTTAATGTTTCTGTTTTGGAAGCAATTAAACCAGATGTTTCAGCTAAGGAGTTAGATCCTTTTGCAGCTTTGCATCTTTTATCAGAGGTTAGTGGCACTGTGGTTCCAAAACCGCTTGCGGAGTTAGAGCAAAAACCTATTTTGCATAATGAGCAAATTGAGAAAAACAAGATGAAAGAAACTGTCTTAAAAATTTTAAAGTTATAAAAGGTATATAGAAATAAATTAAATAGGAGTAAGTAACCGATTAAAGGTTACTTACTCCTATTTTTTGTCATTCTTCGTCTAATAGAGCTTTGAGCTCTGTCAGTTTTTCTTTAAATTTCTTTAACGTGTACTCGATTGGCATCGGCGTATTTAGGTCTACACCAGCTTTTTGCAGCAAAGACAGTGAATAGTCGCTGCCGCCGGAACTCAAGAATTGTAAATATTGTTCTTTTGCCTCGGGTTTGTTTTGAAGAATTAAATCGGCAAAAGTTGTGGCGGCCGAATAACCTGTCGCATATTTATAAACATAGAAAGGTGTATAAAAGTGTGGGATGCGTGACCATTCGGCACTGAGTTCCTGATCTAATGCAAGCGCTTCACCATAGTAGTTCTTGTTCAATGTTAGCCATAATTCTTCAAGATTTTTGGCAACAAGGGTTTTGCCAGCACCAATTTCTTCATGAATACATTTTTCAAACTCGGCAAATTGTACTTGGCGATATACGGTTGTGCGAACTGCTTCCAAAAATTGATTGAGAAGATATATCTTCTGATCTTTATCGGCTTTTTTAAGCATATGTTCCAAGAGCAATATTTCGTTAGTTGTTGAAGCAACTTCCGCACAGAAGATGGAATAATCAGAGTTGATATATGTCTGATTTTTGCTGCTCAGGTAGCTATGCATAGCGTGGCCCATTTCATGAGCTATGGTAGAAACACTGTTATAGCGCGGTTGATAATTCAAAAGCACGAAAGGGTGTACTCCATAAATACCCCAGGAATAAGCTCCCGAGCGTTTACCCTTATTTTCATAGATATCAATCCAACCAGAGGAAAAGCCTTCAGATAATTTCTCGCAATAGGAGTCGCCAAGAGGAGTAAGAGCATCTTGCACGATTGTACAGGCTTCAGGATACGTATAGGAGAAAGTATCAGCGTTTTCTTTCGCTAGAGAAACGTACAAATCGTAAGCGTGGAATTCGCTAAGAGAAAGTTTTTCCTTTTTCAAGGCGATGTAGTCATGCAGAGGTTCTAAGTTGGCGTGAATGGTATTGATTAAATTGCTATATAAGCTTACAGGAATATTGTCTTCGGCCAGACTGGCTGATATGGTATCCTGGTGTTTGTGGATTGTTGCATAAAAATTGGCACTGCGGCAGTTGCCTGCAAGTGAAGCTGCTAACGTATTGCGATATTGCTTATAAGTACCCATCAGTGATTTAAAAGTGTTTTCACGTAATGTTCTGTCGCGGGAAGTCATGTTTAAAAGATAGCTGCCTTCACTAACGGCATGACTCGTTCCTTTACTGTCGGTTGCGGAGGCAAAGCTGATATCGGCCCCAGTCAGGATTCTGAAAATGTTTTCCGCGGCACTTGTTGACAATCTACTTCTTGAAAGAATTTCTTCCTCGCGAGCAGGCAAGACATGTGGGGCTTTGCGCATCAAATCTTCAAGATAATGTTTGTATTGGTGAAATTCCCGATTGGTTTTCTCTAAAGCATTAAAGGACAGATCTTTTTGCTCTAAAATTTCTGGTTCAATAAAAGATATTGCATTATAGTAGTCAGCAGTTATATTTTCTGCTATACCTACTAATTCCTGAAAATTCTGGTCCGCATTATCAGTATCTCTTTGCAGCCTTGTGTAGGCATATATTTTTTCAATACCTTGTGAGAGTTCATCGCGCAAAACAAGGCAGTTAAAAAGGTTTTCGGTCTCATGAAGTTTTCCTTTAAAAGCCGACAAATCATTTAATCTGTTCTTCAATGTTTTGCAGGCTGCTTCCCATTCTGAAAGGCTTGCAAAAATATCTTCTATGTGCCATTTTTGTGTTTGTGGTATATCCTGTCTTAATACTTCGCTGCCATGTTTTGGTACTGTGTTAGTAGTAGTCATATTCTTATCACTCCTTGCAAAAATTACCGGACAATACTATTATTATAGCACAGAGAAAGAATATTTTATTTTGGAAGGACAGAATAATGCGAACACTATTAGTTGCAAATAACAGTAAATATATACATTCATCTTTAGGCATCAGATCAGTAAGCTATTACTGTAAACAAAAAGGATTTGACATAGATTTTTGCGAGCAGACCATACAAACGCCGTTGCTTGCCTCTTTGGCTGAAATCAGTTCTTATGAACCGGATATTATCGGACTGGACGTCCATATTTGGAACAAAAACTATGTATATTCATTAGTAAGTTTAGTTCGCAAGGTTATGCCGAAGAGCATTATAGTATTGGGAGGCCCAGAGGTTTCTTTTACCGCTGCCGCTGCCTTTTGCGAGTGCCCGGATGCTGATTTTGTTGTGCAAGGTGAGGGGGAAGAAATTTTTGCTTCTCTTCTGAATGATTTGGAAAAAGGACAAAAAGTTATTTCCAAATGTATTGCCTGGATTGATGAAGATGGCGGCATTCAAAATGCTGGCAATTTGGCCGTTGTTGAAGATTTGGCTGTTTTGCCATTTTCATATGATGACATGAAGTCTTTTAAGGAACTTCACAAAATTGCTTATTATGAATGCACACGTGGCTGCCCTTTTAGCTGTTCTTATTGTTTGTCAGGAATTTCACATTATGTTAGAAGGAAACCGCTTGATAAGGTTCTGGAAGAATTGGATAAATTTATCGAAGCTGAAATTCCTTTAGTAAAGTTCGTAGACCGTACCTACAATTTGGGGGAAGATTACTTTTTGCCGATAATGCAGCATCTTGCTGAAAAAGATACTGAAACCCTTTTTCATTTTGAAATCAAGGCTGATTTACTTTCGCAAAATGTCCTGACTTTTCTTAAGACTGTTCCCAAAGGAAGGTTTCAGTTTGAGATTGGGGTGCAAACAACTAATCAGGATACTTTGAAGGCAATAGGCAGAAAAGATGACTGGCAAGCTTTGGTGAGAAATGTTACTGAGATTCTGACTTTTGGCAATATACATTTGCATCTTGATCTTATTGCGGGACTGCCTTATGAAGGTATTCTCAGTTTCAAACAATCTTTTAATGACGTTTATGCTTTGCGCCCTCATATGCTGCAACTTGGTTTTTTGAAAGTTTTAAAGGGTTCTTTGATGTCGAAACAGGCTGAAGAGCATGAGATTGTTTATATGGATGACACTCCTTACGAAGTATTACAAACAAAATATGTTTCTTATAAAGAGATGCGGTTTTTGAAAATTCTGGAAGATGTTTTTGAACATACCTATAATACTGGTAAATTCGATTATTTTTTAGAACACATAATAAATGAATATTACAAAGCTGATGCATATGCCTTTTATGAGGACCTGAGTGTCTGGTGGGATAGCAAAGGATTGTATCCGGAAGGTCATAATATCAGAAATGTGACTTTATTGTTGAAATTGTTCTGTGAAGAAAAATTTCCAGAGCAGGCAAAGACTTTAAATGAAATTTTGCGTTTTGATGTGTTTTTAAAGCAACCTGGCTGGCAGCCCAATAATTTTAAGTGGCATGGCGAAGAAATCAAAGAAAAGGTATTAGAATTTTGGCGAAATGAAAACATTATAAAAAAATATTTGCCATCATATGACTTTTCAACATGGCGGAAGGTACGCAAGTATCTGCCTATTGAACAATTCGAATGGCACCCAGCTAAGGGCGCTGGTTCTGATTTTATAGTGCTTGCTGATCTGACTGGCTCAGAAGTGCATTATTTAGAGATAGAGGGCAAAGATTTTTATGACAAACAGATATAATAACTATTCGGATTTTCTTAAAAATAAATATGGGGTAAAAGTATACAAGCTGCCGATAAGTATTCCTGTAACCTGCCCAAACCGAGATGGCACATGTGGGTTCGAGGGATGCAGCTTTTGCGGTGATATAGGGGCTGGTTACCAGCACGTTCCTGATACAGTAGGTATTAAAGAACAAATTGCGATGCATAAAGGCCATATTATAGATAAATATAAAGCAAAAAAATTTATAGCGTATTTTCAAAACTATTCAAATACCTATCTGCCATTAGCAACTTTGGAAAAATATCTGCTTGAGGCTTGTGATGAGGATGTTGTAAGAATTGCCTTAGCTACGCGTCCTGACTGTGTAAGTGATAGTTATTTGGAAAAATTAGCAGATATTAAAAGCAAAACTAAAGTCGACATAAGTGTTGAGCTGGGACTGCAGACGGTTAATTATCACGTTCTCAAAGAAATACGCCGAGGCCATTCGCTGGCGGAGTATCTTGATGCTATGCAACGTATTAATAAATATGGACTTGAAAGTTGTACGCATGTGATATTGAATCTGCCAGGCAGCGATAGATTGGATGTTATAGAAACTGCTAAAGTTTTGTCTGCTATGAAGACGACCGAAGCCAAAATACATGCTCTTTACATAATCAAGGGAACTTCAATGGCTGATGAATATCTTGCAGGCAAGCTGCAACTTGTTAGTATGGAAGAGTATATCGAACGAGTTATTTTGTTTCTGGAATATCTGGATAAAGGTATTGTTGTGCAGCGCTTAATAGGTAGAGCCCCAGAGTCTCATACAGAGTTCAGCAATTGGGGAGAAAAATGGTGGGAGATTAAGGGTAAAATTGATAAAATACTTGAAGAACGTGATGCTTATCAAGGTCGTTTGTGTGACTATTTGAATGGTAAAGCATTAAAAAAACATGAAATTATGTAAAATGATATAAAATATTTGTGCCTATAAAGCAAGTGTTTATGGTATTCGGTAATGCAACGCACCCTAGTGTTTCGTGGGAAAATGTTAAAGAAATTACAAAAAGAGGGCTTGCAATCTGGAGTTACAAGTGATACTATATAAGAGCTCCAGTTACGGAGCGGGTATCACAAAGAA
>CAZCMY010000031.1:0-12895 GCA_964500055.1 uncultured Acidaminococcales bacterium
AAAAAGAGTGTGTTATAATTAGTGATAAATCAAAATAGCTACAAGTAATGCGAAGGAAGAAGCATCAGCATAAGACCATACAGAGAAAACTGCCTTGGCTGGAAGCAGTTTGGTAAAAAGATGTTTATAACCACCTTCAAACTAACTTTGGAACGTGTTCGCACAAGTATAAAGTTTCGTAAAACCGGCGTTAACGGTACCGAGTGGATTCTTTAAAGAATCAATCAGGGTGGAACCGCGGAATTCTCCGTCCCTTCATAGGGATGGGGTTTTTTATTTTTTTGTAGCTTTAGTTAATTATTTAGATGAGTATATTGTTTAGGAGGATTTGTATGGCTAATATTATTGTAACTTTGAAAGATGGCAGTACAAGAGAGTATGCTGCAGGAGTAACGCTTCTGGAAGTAGCAAAAAGCTTGTCACAAAAATTAGGAAAGGTTGCTTTACTCGCGGTTGTTGACGGCAAAAATAAAGATCTTACAGATGTCCTGGAAAATGATGCATCTGTAGAATTTATATCAGCAGATACTCCGGAGGGCCTGCATGCAATACGTCATACAGCTGCGCATGTCATGGCACAGGCAATTCAACATTTATTTCCGGGCACAAAATTTGCTATCGGACCAGCTATTGCTAACGGCTTCTATTATGATCTTGATAGCGAGCATGTCTTTACACCAGAAGATTTAACGGCAATTGAAAAGGAAATGGCAAAAATAGTTAAAGCTAATACTCCGCTTGTTCGGAGTGAACTGTCAAGAGCAGACGCTTTGGCAATGTTCGAAAAGATGGAAGAACCGTATAAGGTTGAGCTGATTAACGATTTGCCTGAAGATGCCATTATCAGTATTTATCAGCAGGGTGATTTTCTTGACCTTTGCGCTGGACCGCACTGCCCAACGACAGGACGCGTTAAAGCTTTTAAATTACAAAGCATTGCTGGTGCTTATTGGCGCGGTAATGAAAAGAATAAAATGCTGCAGCGTATTTACGGAACTGCCTTTAATACTAAGGAAGAACTTGATGCTTATCTTAATATGCTGGAAGAAGCAGCGAAACGTGATCATCGTAAACTTGGTAAGGAACTTGATCTTTTCAGTATACAGGAAGAAGGACCGGGTTTCCCGTTTTTCCATCCAAACGGTATGATTATCCGCAATGAACTTGAAGACTATTGGCGTAAAATTCATAGAGAATATGGTTATCAGGAAATTAAGACCCCTATGATCTTGTCTCGTAGCCTTTGGGAACAATCAGGGCATTGGGATCATTACAGAGAAAATATGTACTTTACCCAAATCGACGAGCTTGATTTTGCCATTAAACCAATGAACTGCCCAGGCGGCATGCTGGTATATAAGACTAAACCTCATAGTTATAAAGAACTGCCTATTCGTGCCGGTGAGCTAGGCCTTGTACATAGACATGAATTGTCAGGGGCACTTCACGGCTTATTCCGTGTACGTTGCTTTACACAGGATGACGCACATATTTTCATGATGCCAAGCCAGATAAAAGAAGAAATCCAAAATGTAATAAAATTATTTGACCAGGTTTATGGAACTTTTGGCTTGAAATATCATGCTGAATTATCAACTCGCCCGGAAGATTCCATGGGTGATGCGGAAACCTGGGAAAAGACAACTAATGCCCTGCGTGACGCAATGGAAGATTTCGGTCTTGAATATGTAGTTAATGAAGGTGATGGTGCTTTCTACGGACCGAAAATTGATTTCCATCTGACAGATTCTATTGGTCGTACCTGGCAGTGTGGTACTATCCAGTTGGATATGCAGCTGCCGGAAAAATTTGATTTGACCTATACTGGCGAAGATGGCCTGAAACACAGACCTGTCATGATACATCGCGTTGTTTACGGTAGTATTGAAAGATTTATCGGTATCTTGATTGAGCATTATGCAGGTGCTTTCCCAGCATGGCTGGCACCGACCCAAGTACGTATTCTGCCGATAACTGACAAACATGTCGCTTATGCTAAAGAGCTTAATGATAAAATGTTTGCCTTGGGGCTCAGAGTTTATCTTGATGACCGTAATGAAAAAATTGGCTACAAGATTCGTGAAGCACAAGTACAAAAGATTCCATACATGCTTGTTATAGGCGACAAAGAGGTTGAAGAGGGTGCAGTTGCCGTCCGTCGTCGCAGTGAAGGAGATCTTGGTGCTATGAAGGCAGATGACTTTATTGCAATGCTGCAGAAAGAAATTATCGAAAAGAAATAAATGTTTGACATAATTGTGGCGTTGTGCTACAATTCTCTAGTAATGAAGTAGAAGCCATCCGCTTCTCACCTTGCGACTAACGTCCGACAGGGTCAATGATATTGTTTATCAGCGGGTGGACTATTGGGTCTACCCGCTTTAGTATTTTTTGGAGGTGAATTGTTATAAGCAAAGAAAGCTTGCGTATCAATGAAGAAATCCGGGCTCGTGAAGTGCGTGTCGTTGCTGACGAAGGCGAACAGCTTGGCATTATGTCCGGTCGAGATGCTTTAAATTTAGCATTGGAACGTCATATGGATTTGGTCGAAATTGCGCCGAATGCAAAACCGCCGGTGTGCCGGATTATGGATTACGGCAAGTATCGTTACGAGCAGCAAAAACGCGATAAAGAAGCTCGTAAGAAACAAAAAAGTTTTGATATTAAAGAAGTTAAGCTTCGCCCTGGCATTGAGGACCATGATTTTGACGTTAAGTTCAAGAATGCAGTTCGGTTCTTGGAAGATGGCGACAAAGTAAAAATCACTATTATGTTCCGCGGACGTGAATTATCACATCCTGAGCTGGGAGAAGTTTTATTAATTAAAATGGCTAAACAACTCGAAGACCTCGCGGTCATTGAACGTGCTGCCAAATTAGAAGGCAAAAACATGATTATGATTGTTTCGCCAAAAGCTAACAAATAATAAGGAGGATGTTTCCTATGCCAAAGATGAAAACTCGTAGAAGTGCTGCTAAACGTTTTAAAGTAACGGGTACAGGTGAATTCAAGCGTTCCCAAGCGTTTACTAGCCACATTCTTGAACATAAATCTCCTGCGCGCAAGAGAAGTCTGCGCAAAGCAGCTCTTGTTCACAAGACAGATCATGAACGCGTAGCAAAAATGCTGCCGTACGCATAATAACAGAGGAAATTTGAGGAGGATTAACCATGGCAAGAATAAAAGTAGGTGTCACTGCACACAGACGTCATAAAGCAATCTTGAAATTAGCAAAAGGTTATCGCGGCAGCAAGAGCAAATTGTTCAAAAAAGCTAACGAAACCGTAATGAAAGCACTTTCTTATGCAAGACGTGACCGTCGTGCTAAGAAACGCGAATTCCGCAATTTGTGGATTGCCCGTATTAATGCTGCAACCCGTGCTAACGGCATGAGCTATAGCCGTTTCATGTATGGTTTGACTAAAGCTGGTGTCGAAATGAACCGTAAAGTTTTGGCTGATATGGCTATTTACGATGCAGCAGCTTTCACCAAATTGGTTGAAGTTGCTAAAGCAGCACTGTAATTTTTCTAATTTAAAATATTTGCATCTTTTTAAAACACCTGAAGCATTGCTTCAGGTGTTTTATGCTAAAATATTCATTGTCTAACAGTGTTTTAAGGTGTAGAATACACGGTAAGTGAGTGATTATGCCAAGGGAGGCAATTTTTGTGATAATAATCAGATTGTTGCAGCATCTCACAACATATAAATTAGTCGCTCTAACTTTTCTTGCGTTAATTTTAAGTGGAACAGGCTTATTAATGTTGCCTGTGGCAAACGTAGGCGATGAATCACTTTCGTTTGTGGATGCGCTTTTTACTGCAACATCGGCAGTATGTGTTACCGGCCTCGTAGTGGTTGATACAGGCACTTATTTTACTACTTTTGGACAGATGGTTGTAATATCACTTATACAATTAGGCGGCCTTGGTGTGATGACATTTGCAACGTTAATCAGCGTTGCAATAGGTAAAAGAATTAATTTGCGCGAGCGTTTATTAATTCAGGAAGCACTTAATCAGGAAACTGTTTCTGGGGTTGTGCGCATGGTTCTGCATATAATTAAATACACTTTTTTAATTGAGTTTATTTTTGGCTCAATTCTTGCATTCCATTTCTATCCAATGTATGGGGAGAGAGCTTTCTACATGGGCTATTGGCACTCAGTATCTGCTTTTTGCAACGCAGGTTTTGACCTGTTTGGCAACTATGACAGTCTTACGAAGTTTGTAGGCGATGGCGTTGTCAATTTTTGTATCATGTCTCTTATTACATTGGGGGGATTAGGCTTCATCGTCATGGACGATGTTTTAACAAAACGCAACTTTAAGTCTTTGACAGTTCATAGCAAAGTAGTTATTTTGGCCTCAGCGGCACTGGTTATAACAGGTACGGTGTTTTTTAGACTTATCGAGCTCAATAACCCTGATACGCTTGCAAACTTATCTTATGCTGATCAATGGTTGGCAAGTTTGTTTCAGGCTATAACACCAAGAACAGCAGGGTTCAATACACTTCCGCTGGAGAAATTGGAAGACAGTTCTTTGTTTCTGATGGTAATTCTTATGATTATAGGTGCTTCTCCTGCGTCTACGGGCGGCGGTATCAAGACGACTACATTAGCAGTAATTTTGATGTCAGCCTGGGCCGTTTTACGAGGTAGAAATGATATAGTTATTTTTGAACGCAGGATTAGCAAAAAAGCAGTAAACAAAGCCTTTACAATCTTAGTTTTGTCATTGATTTTAATATCAAGTGTTACTATGGCAATAAGTGCTATTGAAGAAATGCCAATTATTCTGGTTCTATTTGAAGTAGCATCGGCGTTTGGCACAGTTGGCCTTTCAACAGGCATTACACGTGATTTAACTGATACAAGCAAGTTGCTTTTAATATGTACCATGTATGCCGGCAGAGTCGGGGTTCTTACTTTTGCGATGCTTTTACTGCAAAAACCGCAGCCGGATAAAATCAAATATCCTGAAGTAAAAATAATTGTCGGATAGGAGAATTACCATGGAAAAGAACAAAAAACAGTATGTTGTATTAGGTATGGGACGTTTTGGTATAAGCGTAGCGAGGACATTGTACAGTTTAGGCCATGACGTTTTAGGCGTAGATAATGATGAAGAAATTGTGCAGAGTCTTAGCAATGAACTTACGCACGTTGTTTCGGCAGACCTTTTGGATGAGGAAACTTTCAAAACTTTAGGATTACGTAATTTTGATGTTGCGATTGTTGCCGTTGGTGACCTTGAAGCAAGCATGATGTGTACATTAATGTTAAAGGAAACAGGTATTCCTTTTATATTAGCAAAAGCTTCAACTTCCTTGCATGGACGTATGCTGGAGAAAATCGGCGCAGATAAAGTAATTTATCCTGAACGAGATATGGGTATACGTGTTGGGCATAACCTTGCTGACAGTAATATCGTCGATTACATTGAATTAGTTGATAATTTAAGTATTATGGAAATAGGCGCACCTAAATCAATGGTTGGCAAGAGCCTCAGTGAAGCTGAGCTGCGTCGTTTATATAATGTGACTGTTGTGGCGTTAAGAAGGAATGGCCAGATGTTGGTAAATCCTGATCCTCATGACAAGATAAAAGAGGGCGACATTATGGTTATCTTGGGAACACGTGACAGCGTCAAAGCAATGGAGTCAAAGATGTGAAAAAATCAATCAGTAGTGTGAACAATCAACTTGTAAAGGAAACTTGCGAGTTAAAATTGAAAAAATACCGCAATGCTGCAGATGCATTCATTATTGAAGGCGCAAGAAGCACTGAGGAAGTTCTAAACTCAGGATGGGATATTGTGCATGCTTTCGTCGATGTATCTGTAGATTCCGGCAGAGTAAGAACAATTTCTGATAAGCTCGAAGCAATTGGTATTACCATTTTCGAGGTTACTCCCGAAGTAATGCAGCGCCTCAGTGACACTGACACACCGCAGGGCATCCTTTTGGTTGTCAGTAAGAAAACGTGCGAATTAAATGATTTTAACCAAAGGCATGAAGGCCTGCTTCTTGTCCTGGATGAAGTGCGTGATCCTGGCAATCTGGGTACAATGATAAGGACGGCTGATGCCGCTGGTATTACCGGTATCATATTGTTAGAGGGCTGTGCTGATGTTTTTGCGCCGAAAGCAGTACGTTCTGCCATGGGGTCGCTTTTCCATCTGCCAATTAGGAATGAGCAGAATAAAGAAGAATTTATAAGCTGGTGCAGAGAGAATAACTGGTCACTATGGAGTAGTTCGCTAGAAGGCGGCCAAAGCATTTATGGTGAAGAATTAGCAGACCGTACAGCAATCGTTATTGGCAATGAAGCCGAAGGTGTTAGTGCTGAAGTATTATCAGCTTCTGAAAAACGTGTCTATATTCCTATGCCAGGCAAGGCTGAATCTCTGAATGCGGCAATTGCTGCAGGCATAATTCTTTTTGAATGTGTGAGGCGAAAGCTTGTCACTAAATCAACAGATGTGCTATAATTTAGTTTGTTAATTAAATATTTTTTGTCACTATGACGAAGAGAGTATGTCATAAATGCGATACAGAAATTGCGGACAAGGCTGAGAGCCGCATGCTACATTTGGACAGAAGTTCACTTCCGAGTGTTTTGGCTGAAGGCAATGCTGGGTAGGCTGAACGTTGGTCGCGTTAAGACATGTGAGAAATAAATTAGGGTGGTACCGCGGAAACAGAGCTTTCGCCCCTTCAGGGGGATGGAGGCTTTATTTTTTTTAGGAGGATGACCATGAGAGAAAAACTGCAAGCACTTAAAGAGCAGGCTTTGCAAGACCTGGAAACAGTTACTTCATTAGAAGCGCTGAAAAACCTAAAAGTACAATATTTAGGTAAAAAAGGTTCTTTAACAGAAATTTTGCGTGGCATGGGAGCGCTTTCTGCAGAAGAAAGACCAAAAATAGGGCAGATTGTTAATGAGCTTCGCGCAGAATTAGAAGGTAAAATTGAAGAGCATACCAAAGTTTTGGAAGAAAAAGCTTTGGCTGATAAACTGGCTAATGAAAAGGTAGATATTACATTGCCGGGCAGAGCGCCAAAAATCGGCCATCTGCATCCAATTACGCTGACAATGCGTGAAATTAAGAAGATCTTCATGAGAATGGGTTTTGATGTAAATGAAGGCCCGGAAATAGAAAATGATTATTACAACTTTGAGGCTTTGAACTTGCCAAAGGATCACCCTGCGCGCGACATGCAGGATTCCTTCTACATTACGGAAGAATACTTGCTGCGCACACATACTTCACCTGTACAAGCCAGAACAATGCAAAATAAAGGTGGCAATGAGCCTGTCAGGATGATTGCGCCTGGCCGTGTATACCGCAGAGACTATGATGCGACACATTCGCCGATGTTCCATCAGGTTGAAGGTCTGGTTATTGATAAGGGCATCAGTATGGCTGATTTGAAGGGAACTCTCGAACTTTTCCTTAAAGAAATGTTTGGCAGCAATGTTAAAGTACGTTTGCGTCCAAGTTTCTTCCCTTTCACCGAACCATCTGCTGAAGTTGATATTTCGTGCGTAATTTGCGGTGGCAAAGGCTGTCGTGTATGTAAGAACTCCGGCTGGCTTGAGATATTAGGCTCTGGAATGGTGCATCCTAATGTACTGACTATGAGCGGCTATGACCCACAGCATGTAAGCGGTTTTGCTTTTGGTATGGGCGTTGAACGTATAGCCATGCTTAAATATGGTATTGATGATTTGAGATTATTCTTTGAAAATGATTTACGCTTCATACGTCAATTCAAATAAGGAGGATTTGTTATGTTAGCATCTTTAAATTGGTTAAAAGAATATGTAGAAATTACAGATACTCCGGAAGTTTTGGCGGACAAGCTGACGAGAGCCGGTACTCCTGTAGAAGTAATTACTTATCTTGGAGAAGGACTTAATGGTGTTGTAACAGGTAAAGTAGCTGAAATAGAACATCATCCGGATGCCGATAAACTTTGGGTTTGCAGCATTGATGTCGGAACTGGTGAGTTACTGCAAATTCTTACCGGCGCTCAGAATGTCACAAAAGGTGTGATCGTACCAGTTGCTGTTGTTGGCTCACAATTGCCAAGCGGCATGAAACTGAAAAAAGCAAAGATGCGTGGCATGGATTCCTATGGTATGCTCTGTTCTGCTTCTGAGCTTGGTTTAGATGCTAAACTTTTGTTGCCTGAACAAAGGGAAGGCATACTGATACTTGCAGAAGACACACCGATTGGTGCAGATATTAAAGAAGTGCTTGGTCTAGATGATGTAGTGTATGATTTTGATCTTACCGCTAACAGGGGCGATTGCTTCAACATGATTGGTTTGGCGAGAGAAGTAGCCGCTGTAACCGGTGCAAATCTTAAAATGCCATCCATGGAAGTAAAAGAAGTCGCAGTGGGCGACGCCAATGAGATGGCGAAGGTAGAAATAAAGGCAACTGATCTTTGCTCACGTTTTGCAGTTCGCGTTTTGAAAAATATCAAAATAAAAGAATCTCCAAGCTGGATGCAAAGACGTTTGCGTTCCTGCGGCGTCCGTCCTATCAGCAATGTTGTTGACGTTACTAATTACGTCATGCTTGAACTTGGACAGCCAATGCATGCCTATGACTATGATAAAGTAGCTGATCACAAATTAATTGTAAGACGGGCTGAGAATGAAGAGAAGCTGGTTACTCTTGACGAACAGGAGAGATTTTTGAACGATAGTATGATTGTTATCGGTGATGCAAAGCATGCTGTTGGCTTGGGCGGCGTAATGGGCGGCCTGGAAACGGAAGTAACCGGTGCGACAGTAAATGTTATGCTGGAAGCTGCGACCTTTGATGGTGTCAGTATCAGACGTACAAGCCGCGCACTTGGCCTGCGCAGTGAAGCCTCCAGTCGCTTTGAACGTGGCGTTGATACTGTGCTGACCTGGAATGCTCTGAATCGCGCTGCCAATCTTTTGGAAAGCATGGAAGCCTGTGAGACTGTTCCTGGCATTGTTGATGCTTACCCTGTGCCTTATGTGCCTGCGATTGTTAAGGTGAGCCCGGAAGCAATCAATTCGAGAATAGGCATTGCCATTACGAAAGAAGAAATGGTAGCAACTTTGGAAAAACTGCAGTTTGGTGTGCAAGTGGGAGATAAAGAGCTTGTTGTAACAGCTCCTACCTGGCGTCCGGATGTTACTTGTGATGCCGATATCAGCGAAGAAATTTGCCGCATCCATGGCCTGGATAATATTGAATCGCATTTGCCTTGCCTTGATGTTACAAAAGGCGGACAGCACATTATTTATGATGTGCAGGATTCAATCAAAGATTATATGGTGGCAGTAGGTATTAACGAAGTAATCAACTATAGCTTTATTCATCCATCTGCTTTCGATAAAATAGGCCTTGCTGCCGACGATGCAAGGCGCAAAGTAATTGATATCATGAATCCTATTACGGATGATTTTAAAGTCATGCGTACTACACTTGTACCTGGTATGCTGGCAAATGTCGCTTACAATGTTGCGCGCCAAAATACCAAGGTAGCAACTTTTGAAATTGGTCGTGTTTACTTTGCGGATAAACTGCCACTTAGCGGTTTCCCAACAGAAAAACCAATGCTTTGCATGGCTTTGTGCGGCAAGAGAAATGAATTGAACTGGAACGAAGGACGCGAGGATGTTGATTTTTACGATGTAAAAGGTATTGTTGAGGGTCTTTTGAACAACTTACAGATGCAAGACTGGAAGTTTGTCGCCGGAACAGCTCCTTATCTGCATCCTGGCAAAAGCTGTTCGATAGAATACAATGGAACATCTATTGGTTGCTTTGGTGAGGCTCACCCTGCAGTGCAGAGTGCTTATGGTCTGCCACAAGCCGCTTATTTGTTCGAATTAGAAATTGAACCATTAGTTGCGGCAGCAACACATGTGCCTCAATATACGCACTTGCCTAAGTTCCCTGGTACATCACGCGATATTGCGGTAGTTGTTCCTACAGAGATTGCCATGAGTGAATTGGTAGAAGTAATTAAAGCCAATGCAGGCGAATTGCTGCAAGCTGCTAAGGTGTTTGACGTATATACAGGAAAACAAGTTGCTGAAGGTTGCAAGAGCATGGCTTTCAATCTGACGTTCCAAGCTAATGACAGAACTTTGACCGATGATGAGATTGACCTTGTCATCAAAAAAGTTGTCGATGCTGTAGGTGAAACTTTCAAGGCCAAACTAAGAGATTAATTTTTGTTAAAATGTGCAAACATCTATTTACATGTTTGCACATTACTTCTATAATAATATCAATATTGTTTAAAATACTGGATGAGAGAAGGACAAAAAATGACACTGAAAAGATATTCTTTTGGCTATGGCCATGGAACACAAGAAATAGATTTACCTGAAGAGAAGGTTTTGCAAGTTATTAATGGCAATCCTTCAACAAAAATTGACGATGTCAGAGCCGCTGCCATTGAAGCAATGCGCAACCCTATTGGCACTGAGCCTCTGCAAGAAATTGTAGAAAAAGGCGACAAAGTTGCCATCGTTGTCAGCGATATCACCCGCAGCTGGATCAAAACGAATGAATTTTTACCAGCCGTAGTAGATGAATTAAATCTTGCCGGTGTACCTGATGAGGATATCTTCATAGTGGTCGCTCAAGGCACGCATCGCGCTCATACGCATGAAGAAGATATTGCAGTATGCAGTCAGGAAGTCGTTGACAGAGTTAAGATTTTCCAACATTTTTCGACTGATGAAGAGAATCTTGTTTATCTTGGCACTACCAAACGCGGCACTCCTGCCTATGTAGATAAAAGAGTTCTGGATGCTGACAAAGTTATTTTGACAGGTGGTATTACAGTACATTTAATGGCGGGTTTCGGCGGCGGCCGCAAGAGCATTATGCCTGGCGTTTCCGGTGACATAACAATTCAAAAGAATCATTCACTTGCCTTAGCTGATGAAGTGGGTGAAGGTGCCAGCCTTAAATGCGCTAGTACAAAACTGGAAGACAATCCTTTGCATGAAGATATGTGCGAAGTTGCAGAAATGGTTAATCCATGCTTCCTCGTCAACTCAGTTATGAATGCTGAAGGCGAATTTTCCCGTATCGTAGCTGGTCATTGGTATGATGCTTGGTTGGAAGGCACTAAAGACGTCATGAAGATTCAGGGCGTAGCCATTAAAGAAAAAGCAGATGTTGTTATCGCAAGCCCTGGCGGCTTCCCAAAAGATATCAATATGTATCAAGGCAGTAAAACTTATGATACTGCTGGCATGGCTTTGAAACCAGGCGGCATTCTTATTGCTATGCTGGAATGTCCTGATGTCAAAGAACCACCAGCTTTTATCGATTCTTTCCGCTTCGAGGATATGCTTGAATTTGAAAAAGCTTGCCGCGCAGCCTTTACTATTCCGTTCTTCATTGCCTTTACTGTTGCGCTCTTGGCACATACCAATACCGTGTATCTCGTTACCAAAAAAGAGAATTTTGATATAGTACGCAAAACAGGGCAGATTCCAGTTGAAAGCTTGGAAGAAGCTTGGAAATTGGCACAGGCTGAGTTAGCTAAGCAAGGTAAAACAGACTATACAATCAATATAATGCCGCATGCTGCTAATACAGTACCGATGATTAATAAATAAACAAAAATAAACCCGATTTTATTCTTTGAAGAATAAAATCGGGTTTTTCTTATGTTTAAGACAGAGAATCAAAGACGGTTGCTTGAATTAAGAACATCGCGCATTTTATGGCTAACCATGTCCTGGATAGCCTGGCGCGCAGGTTTCAGATATTGACGGGGATCAAAATCACCAGGGTTATTCGCAAGATATTTACGGATGGAAGCAGTCATTGCCAAACGTAAATCTGTGTCAATGTTTATTTTACATACACCGAATTTGCCGGCTTGAAGAAGCATGTCTTCAGGAACACCCTGAGCACCATCAATTTTGCCGCCATATTCGTTGCAAAGTGATACAAATTCTGGCAGTACAGTTGAAGCACCGTGCAATACCAGTGGGAAATTAGGCAGGAGGTTGCTGATTTTTTCCAACCGGGCAAAATCAAGTTCAGGTTTGCCTTTGAATTTGTAGGCACCATGACTTGTTCCAATAGCGATTGCCAGAGAGTCGACACCAGTGCGCTCAACAAATTCAACAGCTTGGTCAGGGTCAGTATAGGTGGCATCTGCGGCAGCAACTTTAACAGCATCTTCAACACCGGCCAATTTGCCAAGTTCAGCCTCGACAACAACGCCTTTGTTATGTGCGTAATCAACAACACGCCTGGTTAACTCAATATTATCTTCAAAGGAATGCTTAGAACCGTCAATCATAACAGATGTGAAGCCACCGTCAACACAAGCTTTGCATATCTCGAAATCTTCGCCGTGATCAAGATGCAGGCAGATAGGAAGACCAGTATCTTCAACTGCTGCTTCAACTAATTTCATAAGATAAACATGTTTAGCGTATTTGCGTGCTCCTGCGGAAACCTGCAGAATCAACGGTGATTGTTCGATCTTGGCGGCATCTACTATTCCTTGGATAATTTCCATATTATTGACATTGAATGCGCCAACGGCATAATTGCCTTCATAAGCTTTTTTGAACATTTCTGTGGATGTAACTAACGGCATAAAATGACCTCCCTAAGTATTTTGTTTATCCTAATTATAGCACACCAATACAGCAAAAAAGTATGCTATTTTGGTTTGTGCTTATTAATAATTTTTAAAAGGTCAGCCGGCAAAGGTGAAGAAACCTTAATTGCTTTACCGGTTACCGGGTGTTGAAACTCTAAGCGCCAGCAATGCAAAGCATGTCTTGCCTGTGGACCTGGTTCTCCGTAAAGGTTGTCACCAACAAGTGGACAGCCTATATAGGCGGAATGTAC
>CAZCMY010000032.1:0-12840 GCA_964500055.1 uncultured Acidaminococcales bacterium
AGTTAATTCATCCAGCTGTAGCTTTGCAAGAATCATAGCAACACCCAACGGGTGTATTATATACGGTTCGCCTGAAGCTCTCCGTTGCTTCATATGTGCTTCCGCTGCCAATTCATAGGCCTTGCGCACAAACGCAACCTGCTCCGGCGACAAATATTTTGCTATATTATCAAAAAAATCTTCTACACTATAAACAGGGTCAACTTCAGGCATCATAAACCTCCACTATTATCCTTCACTCCCAGATATCGGCTATTTGCGCTGCAGTAACCCGCATGTTCTGCTGGCAGATATTAAGCCTGTTGTGATACTCCTCTTGCAAGATACAAAAGGTTTTCGAATTACTTAATTCATTCTTCTTGTTTGATTTGAGACTTATCTGCCCATGAGCCACGTTAATAAATCCTAACTCTTCAAAAATCCTCAAACTGTCATTTGATATTACACAATCAATTCCAACATTCTTCGTTATAAGGTCTTTAACATTTGCAACACTTTGTTTTTTTAACAATTCAGTAAGATATTTATACTCAGTTATTAATGTTTGCCTAATTGGATATTTAGCAATAGCCGAATTTGACCACCCACTATAATCGTTTTGATTAAATAGCAAGAATAAGAAACCATCATACCAAGCTGGCAAAGGAAAACTTTCCTTGGTAAAGATATTCATATCCGGCAGATCATAGAAAATGACTATCTCAGTATCCTTTGTACATAATTCATTTTCATATGTTACAATCTCACAATTATCTGTAACTGATTCAGGTAAAGTTTGTCTACCTTTATTTACATATACTACTGTTTTTTTTGACTTTTGTAAAATATTTTTTAAAAGAGTTTCTTTAGTATCAAAATAATTACGATAGTCAATTATTTTACGCTTCAAATCAATGGCAAATAACTGTAAGTCTATGCTATCCATGCCATTCCAAGTATTAATTTTAGGAGAAAAAGCCAAGGTAGCAACAGAATGATTGTATATACTGGTAATTCTTTGCGCTTGATTCCACATTATTCCCTTATAAGATTCATTACCAAAATCAACTATAAGGCGCAAATGATTTTTTTCTGCTCCCATTATTGCGGGGCTTCTTAATTTTGCTTCTTTAAATGCAAAAACAGGTAATGGATTACTAGCACCGTAAGGTTCTAACATTGAAAGCTCCTTTACCAGTTTTAGCGTCAATGAACATCCTGAAGGAACAACAACATCAGCTACTATTTTGGGTTCGAAATCTTCAGGACGTAGCCGCTGAGATACTTCGTGCAAAAACTGTTCTCTAAAGGAATTTATATTATTTGTGCATAAAGTTAAGCCTGCAGCCTGCCGATGACCGCCAAATTGCAGTAAAAAATTGCTGCAATCAGCAATAGTATCATAAAGATTCAAAGGCGGAATACTACGACAGGAACCTTTACCAACTTCGCCATCAATACTGATTAAAATCGTAGGTAAGTGATACTTATCTACTAGACGCGAGGCGACTATGCCGATTACGCCTGCATGCCATCCTTCTTTCGCCAATACTATAGCTTGACTAATATCATTCTGGTCCTTTAACATCTCTTCTGCTTCTTTAAAAATTTGAGCACTGATTTCCTGTCGCTCTATATTTTCATTATTCAATTTAATTGCTATTTCTGCAGCTTTATCCCGATCATCAGTTACTAAAAGTTCTACAGCCGACATGGCATGCTCCAGTCTGCCAGCAGCATTCATTCTTGGTGCCAAAGCAAAACCAATTGTTTCAGCAGTAATTGTTTTATCGACACAGCCGCAAATTTTCATAAGCTCATGTAAACCGAGACTGCTGGTTTCACCCATTTTGGCCAAGCCTTTTTTTACAATTTCTCTATTCTCGCCGATTAACGGTACAATATCGGCAACTGTACCCATAGCAACGAATTCCAACATTTCTGACCAAAGAGCAGCATCATTATGCTTTTCCTTGTAAAGTGCCTGACAAAGCTTAAAAGCCACGCCTACTCCAGCCAAATCTTTAAAAGGGTAACCACATCCAACCTGATGAGGGTTTATAACCGCATACGCCGCCGGTAATACTTCCGGCGGCGTATGGTGGTCTGTAATAATTATATCCATATCATTTGGCATTGATGCAACTTCTGCCACACCGCTTATCCCACAATCAACTGTGATAATCAATCTGGTCCCACTATTATAAATGGCTTCGATAGCTTCCAGGTTTAACCCATACCCTTCATTCTTGCGTATTGGTATATAAGCAGAGACACTTGCACCAACGCTTTGCAAGAAAAGATACAATAAGGAACAGGCGGTTATTCCATCAACATCATAATCACCGTATACTGTAATTTTTTCCTTGGCCATTATAGCCTTCCAAATGCGCTCTACAGCAGGGTTCATATCTTTTAGAAGAAAAGGATCATGGAAAGGCTCTTCGCTGCCGTAAAGGAAAGTTTTGATTGCATCAACATCACTAATATCTCTTTTTAGGAGAATATCAATCAGTAAAGGTGAAACACCTATTTGCTTTGATAAATTGTTAATTTTTTCTTCGCAATATTTATTTGTTAGTATAATTTTTTTATCCAGCATATTCTCTCCATCTAAGCTAAAGTTGGTTTATCGGTTTTTTCACTATTTAGGTTTTTATTAATTTCCTGAGTGGCTTCCAATCTTTGCTTCTGCGCATACATAAGCATATCATTTTCTTCTTTTAATTTTAAATTTTTACCTTCTAATTCACCCATCTGATCCTTTAGCTTTTTGAGCTGAATATAGTTTTGTGTTTTCATTTTAAGCAGCCAAAATAATGTAATTATAATTCCTGATAATACTGAAAGTAGTATAACCATGACCAAGCTGGTAGAAAATTTCCATGCCATAAAGTTAACATCCACAACCATAGCATTTTGTACTGCAAACAGTGCAACAGCCACACTCACAATTAACATCAATACCAAATAAGCCATGTCATCACTCCGTTCATAGACTTGATAATTAAATATTCTATTTTTTCGCAAAAAACCCTCTATATATCGCATAAAAAATAGGCCTGAATTAATCAGGCCTATTAAAATTAATGCTATACTTAATATTTTTCTTTAAATGTTTTCCACATCGGTCCCGCTAACAGTATTGATGTATAAACACCGCTAGAAAAACCAACAAACATTGCGTAGGCGAAATTTCTTATTGTTTCGCCGCCAAAAATAATTATGGCACCAACAGTGAATAAAACAGTAAAATTAGTATATAAGGTACGAGTCATGCACTGGCGGATACTGTTATCAACCAGCTCAGCAAGACTTTCACTCGGACGATGGCCTTTAAGATTCTCACGAATGCGGTCAAAAATAACAATCGTACCATTTATGGAAAAACCAACTACAGTCAGTAAAGCCGCAATGAAAGAGGAATCAATCTCCCAATGAAAGACAGAAAACCAGCTTACTACCATCATGACATCAATAACCAAGGCTAAAACAGCGGCTACTGCAAACCTGACTTCAAAGCGCATTGTTATGTACAATATCATCAGAATCCAGGAAACAACGATAGCAATTATAGCTTGTCTGACCAACTCACTACCTACGGTAGCCCCAACATTTTCAATACGGTTTACATTATATTCACCAATCTGGCTTTTTAAATCAGCTAACGTATCTTGTCGCGCACTATCATCAAGAATACCGGTACGAATCAACACGCTCTTACTTGATGTTGAATCATCGCTCGTTGCCAATTGAATGATGCTGTTGCCCAAATCATGTTTATCCAAGACATTACGGACATCAGAAACAGTTACAGGCTTCTCAAAAGTAATATCTATGATATTACCACCCTTAAAATCTATACCTAGATTAAAGCCTTTCACAATCATTGAGCCTACACCGATTGCAAGAATAATAAGAGTAATTGAAATGAAAATTTTAAAATGCTTAGATATTGAAAACATTACTTACGCACCTCCTTAGGAGCCGCGCAGCCAAAGAAGGCTGGATTTTTAATTAAGTTGCTGCCTATTAAAAAGCGAAGCAATTCTCTTGTGATAGTGATTGCAGAAAACATACTTAAAACTACACCAAGAGCAAGGGTTATTGCAAAACCTTTGATAGGTCCTGTACCCAGATAAAACAAAAC
The DNA here is from genome assembly GCA_964500055.1 of uncultured Acidaminococcales bacterium. Classification (GTDB taxonomy): domain Bacteria; phylum Bacillota; class Negativicutes; order Acidaminococcales; family Acidaminococcaceae; genus RZYP01. Next base: position 4,130 of record CAZCMY010000032.1, read on the forward strand.
AACGGCAGCCATTATCGTAGTTATATTAGAATCGAATATAGTCGTAAAAGCTTTATTAAAACCTGCTTCCATTGCTGACCGCAAAGTTTTTCCTTTTCGTATTTCCTCTTTGAAACGCTCAAAAATAAGTACGTTGGCATCAACGGCCATACCAATAGACAAAATGATACCTGCAATACCCGGTAATGTAAGGGTTGCATTCAAATATTTCATAGCCAATAATACGAGCATTATGTAAAGCAATAAGGCAATGTCCGCTACAAGTCCAGACATACGATAGAACAAGATCATAAATACAAAAACACTTATAGTGCCGATGCCAAATGCTTTAACGCTCATATCTTTGGAATCTTGCCCAAGAGTAGGGCCCACTGTACGCGTTTCCATTACTTCAACCTTAACAGGTAAAGAACCGCTTCTTAGCAAAATAGCAAGTTGCTCTGCTTCTTCAACGTTCCTTGATCCTGAAATCTGCGCATTGCCACCTGTGATAACTTCCTGAACAACAGGGCTAGTCAGAACGTCGCCGTCAAGCAAAATTGAAATAGGTTTGCCAATATTCTGCGCTGTCAGCGCAGCAAACTTTTTGGCACCCTCATCGTTGAATTCAAGACCAACAACAGCTTGATTATTTTGACCTACATGTGCTTTGGAATTTTTTAAATCCTTTCCTGTTAGAACCGTCTTTCCAGTAACATCTCTGAATTCCAGAAGTGCTGTTCTGCCGAGCATGGCAATTGCCTTGTCCGGGTCTTTAACGCCTGGCAAATCAACGATTATCCTGTCTTTACCTTGGCGCTGAATAGTTGGTTCTGTCAAACCTAGCTCATTAACGCGCCTCTCAATAATCTTGACAACCCGATCAACAGCATCATTGTCAACTTTGGCATCAGGAGTATCGACTGCTTGCAATACAACATGTGTACCACCTTGCAAATCAAGGCCTTGACGTATCGAAAAAGCCACTGGTTTAGCATAAAAAGCAAAACCAAGAATGATTGCAAAAGTCATAACCAAAAATTTGGTCATACTATCCCATCTCAAATTTGTCTCCTCCAATCAAATTGTAACGAATTATAACGAGCTCGCAATTTACAACAAATCTAATATACTTCTATACAATAGTGCACATGATTCTATTATCCACGCCTATTGTGCGCTATGTGACCATAAAAATAAATTAAAGTTGCTGTAAAGTTGATGAGTCTTAATACCACTTTTTTCACCAAAAAAATCTTTGCGCAAAGAATGATACTTTGCGCAATTGTGATCAATCGTAGCGTTATTTTGTTGCCATGTCTTGCTTGGTTTGATCTTGAAAACGAGTAACGGCTGCTAATTCAAAATCAATTTTAACGTTCTCAGCAACAGTTAAAGTTACTTTTGTTTTACTTACTGCAGCAATAACGCCATGAATACCGCCAACTGTTATTACTTTATCACCTTTTTTCAATGAATTGAGTAATAGTTCACGTTTTTTCTGATCCTTTTTCTGTGGCCTGTACAGCATAAAATAAAAAATCAAAGCCATACCCAAAAACGGCCAGTAGGTAAGAACAGCGGTTAAAAAATCGCCAGAAATTCCCTCCATAAAGTAGACACCTCCAATTAATATACGAACAATTTTTATATTCGGCGATATTACCGAAAATCCTGCTGCTTATAATTTGTAATTACTTAAAAATTTTTCTTTGAATTCAGGAAAAGCATCATCCCTAATGGAATCTCTCATCTGCTGAGCAAAATTCAAAAGGAAATATAAGTTATGTATAGTTAATAGCCTTAAAGCAAAAATTTCCTTGGCATGGAATAAATGTCTGATATATGCTCTTGAGTAATTGCGGCAGGTATAACAATTACATCTTTCATCTATTGGTCTGAAATCTTCGGCGTAAGCAGCATTTCTGACAACCAATCTTCCTTCCGGAATCATCGCGGTACCATTACGGGCTACCCTTGTTGGATATACACAATCGAACATGTCAACACCTAAGGCCACAGCCTCCACCATACAATCTGGTGTGCCCACACCCATAAGATATCTGGCTTTATTTTTAGGTAAATGACAGGTGGTTTGACCTAAAACATCATACATCATTGATTTAGGCTCGCCCACACTGAGGCCTCCTATGCCATAACCAGCGAAATCCATTTCTGTCAAAGCCTCTGCACTCATTTTACGTAATTCAGGATACATACCACCCTGGACAATACCAAAAAGTGATTGGTCTTCCCTTGTATGTGCATCTAAGCACCTTTTAGCCCAACGCGAAGTCCTTTCTGTAGATTTTTTCGCATATTCAAAATCCGCCGGATAAGGAATACATTCGTCAAATGCCATTGCAATATCCGCACCCAGCGCTTCCTGCACCTGTGTCGCTATCTCTGGTGAAAGAAACTTGGTAGATCCGTCAATATGTGATCTGAAAGTTACACCTTCTTCTTTAATCTTACGCATTTCTGCCAGACTGAATACTTGAAAGCCACCAGAATCTGTAAGCATCGCATTTTTATATTTCATAAAGTTGTGTAAACCACCAGCTTTACGAACTAATTCATGCCCTGGACGTAAAAACAAGTGATAGGTATTTGCAAGTACTACCTGCGCCCCCATATCATATAATTCTTCTGGTGATAATGTCTTAACTGAAGCCTGTGTGCCAACTGGCATAAACATAGGAGTATTGAAGACACCGTGCGGAGTGTGAAGTTTTCCCAGTCTTGCACCGGTACGTGAACACTCTTTAATTAATTCATAGTGAACTGCATGCATATATTCCCCACCTTATCTAATAAACATCGCATCCCCAAAACTGAAGAAGCGATACTTTTCCTTAACTGCAATTTCATAGGAGTGAAGCATTATGTCTCTGCTTGCAAGAGCTGAAACCAACATAAGTAATGTGCTCTGCGGCAAATGAAAATTAGTTATCAAAGCATCTACAAAGCGGAATTTGTAACCTGGATAAATAAAAATATTAGTCCAGTTATTACCTGATTGTAAAACACCTGACTCGCCGGCCGCTTCCAAAGTACGTACGGCAGTAGTCCCGACCGCTATAATTCTTCTGCCAGCTTGTTTAGCCTCATTGATTTTCGCAGCAGTTTCAGGGCTTACGTGATAAAACTCCCTATGCATTACATGTTCGTCAATATTATCAACACTAACCGGTCTGAAGGTTCCTAAACCAACGTGCAGTGTCACAAATACTTCCTCGGCCCCTATTTGTTTTATTTTTTCCATTAATTCTGGGGTAAAGTGAAGACCAGCTGTAGGTGCTGCTGCCGAACCTTTTTCGCGTGAATAAACGGTCTGATAGCGTTCTTTATCCTCTAGTGGCGCCGTTATATACGGTGGCAGCGGTGTTTCACCTAAACGGTCTAATATTTCTTCAAATGCACCTACGAAATCAAAACGCACAATGCGTCCACCAAAATCTGTATTGCTAATTATTTCGCATGACAAATCATCACTGAAGATAATTTTAGCACCAATTCGGAGTTTCTTCCCCGGTTTAACCAAAGCTTCCCAGTCGGTATTGTTTATTCTGGTAAGAAGCAATACTTCAACATTGGCGCCTGTTTCTTTTCTGCCATGTAAGCGTGCCGGTATTACCCTTGTGTCATTAAAGACCAAAAGATCATCCTTACGCAGATAATCACAAATATCAAAAAAATGTTTATGTTCTATTTCCCCTGTTGCTTTGTCAACTACCATAAGACGCGAATGATCACGAGGCTCCATTGGATGCTGGGCAATCAATTCCGACGGCAAGTCGTAATCAAAATCTTTAACCTGCATTTTTTCTACCACCTTAACAAATCTTAATAAATTTTTTCTATTTTCACATTTGTATAATAATGACTGAGGATTTTTTTATAGTAGTCCTTGCTGTTTTGCGGTGCTGCAAGTGCCATTCCGCGAGCTCCCCACTGACTGAGTCCCAAACCATGACCCCATCCTTGTCCCTTAATAACTATTTTTTCATTAGCATCACCAGTAATAAGACGTAGATCTTCAAAACCGCTTAAATATGAAGGTTTAGAAGGCTGCGTAATTTTTACAGGTATTTGTTTTTTGCCAATTTCGTTACCGTGGGCATCTAAAACCGGTACTTCTATATATTCTGGTGCCTTAGTTTCAACAGCAACATCAAATAAGGTGCTGTTTAGCTGCATTATTCCACGCACCTTCCCGCCATCAAGAACAGCCTCGCCTGCATCTCCTACAAAAGTCATTTTCAAAACTCTTCCTGAAGTGCCTCTGTCAGCGCTATCAACTGCCGGTTGGATTAATGGAGAAAGTTTAATAGCTTTGAGTTTGCCAATTCTATAACCTGCCTGCAATAGTAACTTTTCAATTTCAATTGCAGTAAAATACTTTTCCCATTTATATTTGGGAGCTTCCTGATCATAGTCAACTACAGCCCGCAAATAAGGCACATAAGAACCCCATACGTTTTCGCTGTTTTCGGTATAGCCACCACTACTGCTATGATAACAAGCTTCTATTGGTTTACCATTATAAGTCAACACCATGCCTCTTGTTGCATCTATCATCTTATTAGTAATAATGTGCTCTGCGTCAATACCACCATAAACCTGGCCAAGTTCATTTGCCCTTATATCATATCCTCCAGCGTTCGGTTTTTTCATAGCCGCAAGTGCAAAAGATCTTGAAGCAACTGCTTGTGCCTTGATTGCCTCTTCCGGCCAAAGAGGGATAATTTCTCTTGCAACTACACCATATAAATACTCTTCCAATGGCAAAATATTGCAAATTGTCAGCGTCTTTTTATCTTCATTTATCTTAGCTACTAGTTTGCCACGATAACTCTTTCTATTAATCAGGACAGGCTTATCTGCATTGCTTGCTAATAATTCTAATTCTGTCCCATCTATATCTTTACCATCAACTAAAATTTTGCCATTTTTCACGCTTATAAAAGTTTTTTTAGTCGGAAATAGCAACGTATTGCCAACCGGCTTAACTAAAACTTTAAATTCTGCATCTGATGTAATTTCAGCTGAAAATTGATTAACAACTAATGCTACCTTTATATCAGGACCTAAAACTTCTGCCGATGTAACATTAATTTTAAAGAAAAAAAGCAATAATAGGCTTAAAATTACTCTTATCATTAGATTACCCCGCTTGCAAGCTATTTAGCCTGAGGACGTTTCTCGTATCTGTCTCTTTCACTGAAAACGCAACCACAATAGGGCTGCCTATACATTTCCAACGTTTTACTTATCTCAACACCTTCTTGATACCCAACGCGATAGTCTTCATAATAAAATGCAATTCCAATTTTAGCTGCAGCAGCCTCAGCAATTTCTTTGATTAAATCGTGTTTTTGGTAAGGACTGACTAAAAGTGTTGTCGAGAAAGCATCGAAGTTATTCTCTTTGGCAAAAAGTGCAGCAGCCTCCATGCGGACACGATAACAGTATGCGCAACGAACCGTCGGCTCTTCAAGCATGCCTCTGACACATTCTTCCAATGGATAACTTTTATCGACAATCAGCTTATACTTTTTTAAAGAAGCATACTCACGCAAAGTATTCAGTCTTCTTTTAAATTCCTTATATGGATGAATATTGGGATTAAAATATAACATACTAAAATCATGACCTTCTGCTGTTAATCTGATTGTCGGATAAATTGAGCAAGGGCCACAGCAAGTATGCAGCAATATTTTCATTTTTATTACTCCTTAACAGGGGATGGTAAATTAAGATATCTATATGTTTCGTTTGTTGCCATCCTGCCTCTTGGTGTTCTTTGCAATAATCCTAACTGCATAAGATAAGGCTCGTAGACATCTTCTAATGTATCAGTTTCCTCACTGATCGCAGCAGCAATTGTTTCTATTCCAACAGGACCGCCACCAAAAGTTTTTACTATGGTTTCTAAAATTCTTCTATCACTACGATCCAAGCCTAAACTATCGACTTCAAGCCTGCCCAATGCTTCTTCAGCAATCTCTCTGGTTATCTCAGCACTTCCAAATACTTGGGCAAAGTCTCTGACTCTTTTAAGCAATCGGTTAGCAACGCGCGGCGTACCTCTTGAGCGCCGGGCGATTTCATTCGCGCCTTCCTGATCAATGTTTACGCCCAAAATTTCAGCAGCTCGTGTAATAATCAACTTTAGTTCATGAGACTGATAAAACTCCAACCGACAAAGAACGCCAAAACGATCTCGCAAAGGAGCGGCAATTGCACCAGCACGCGTAGTTGCACCGATTAAAGTGAACCGCGGCAAGTCTAACCGAACCGAACGGGCGCTCGGCCCTTTACCAATAATAATATCAAGAGCAAAATCTTCCATTGCAGAGTAAAGGACTTCTTCAACTGTTTTTGAAAGACGATGAATCTCGTCTATGAATAAGACATCATTATCGCCAAGATTTGTCAAAATTGCTGCCAGGTCGCCTTGCCGTTCTATAGCAGGACCAGAAGTTATTCTTATATTAACATTTAATTCATTAGCAATAATATTTGCTAATGTTGTTTTGCCCAAGCCAGGAGGTCCAAACAAAAGAACATGGTCAAGAGCCTCTTTGCGTTCAGCGGCTGCTTTAATAAAAACAGACATATTCTTTTTGACCTGTTCCTGCCCTATATATTCAGACAACTGGCGTGGCCTTAAACTATACTGCCATGTATCAGAAGATTGTTCCTGCCCCATAATTACTCTGTCTTCTTGATTCATTATTTCCTCCCGGCCAGATTTCTCAAAGCCTGCCGAATAATATTTTCGGTACTTAATTCATTGCAATTTGGTATTGCCTTGACCACCGGGTAAATCTCTGTGTTGGTGTAACCTAAGGCTCTCAAGGCTTCTATTGCTTCGCTTGTATTATTGTTAGCACCATCAGCGCTGTCAAGAACATTTTCAACTGCTCCGCTACCATCCATGCTTTCAACTTTATCTTTCAGCTCAAGGATTAAACGTTCAGCCATTTTTTTACCTATTCCAGGCAAACCTGTCAGAACCTTAATATCCCTGTTCTGTATTGCAAGATAAAAGTTCTCAGGTTTAGCTGCTGAAAGAACTCCTAATGCTACTTTTGGTCCTACACCGCTTACAGATGTGAGCTGCAAGAAAAGCTGATAATATTCTTGTGTCAAAAATCCATACAATAATATGGCATCCTCACGAACGGCCATATAGGTAATAACACGTATTTCCTGACCCGTTTTTATCTGGGATAAACTTATTGCCGGCATAAAAACTCTATAGCCAACTCCGTTATTTTCCAAAAGACAATGATCTGTAGCCAGCATAGCTACAACGCCTCTTAAAGAACCAATCATTTTCTCAACTCCTGCCTGACTCTTGTTGTAGATGAATGAAGTCCACAAATTGCCACAGCCAAAGCATCAGCAACATCGTCCGGTTTTGGCTTAGTTCTTATATTCAGCAATTTTTGTACCATAAATGTAACCTGCTCTTTATCTGCTCCGCCATAGCCAACTACTGCCTGTTTGATTTGTATCGGCGTGTATTCAACAATTGGAATATTTCTGTTGGCAGCTGTAAGTAAAATAACACCGCGCGCCTGCCCAACACTTATTGCCGTGGTTACATTGCGATTAAAAAACAATTGCTCCACAGACATAATATCTGGTTTATATTCGTCCAATAATAACGTCAATTCTTCATATATTATCTTTAACCTTATTTCAGGTTTAACATCTTTATCAGTAAAAACTGCGCCATATTTAATTGGCGTTAAATGATTGCCCTCTAGTTTGACAATACCATAACCGCATATAGCAGTTCCTGGGTCTATACCAATAGCTAGCATGTTGTCCTCGCTTTTCTAGAAAAAAAAGCAGGCATAAGCCTGCTTCTATTCTTCTTCATCCGGTAAGTCTGCGTTTGTGAAAACATCCTGAACGTCGTCTAAGTCTTCCAATGCATCTATGAGTCTTTCTACTTTTGCTGCATCTTCTGGACTAAGTTCGGCTATAGTATCCGGAATCATAGAAATTTCAGACATCATTACCGCTACATTATTTTCAGCTAATACTTTTTCAACAGCTTCAAAATCTTCAGGCTTAGTAATTATTTCAAAAGCACCATCTTCTGATTTTATATCTTCAGCACCTGCATCAAGCACAAGCATCATTAAATCGTCTTCATTGTAACCGGCATCCCCATCAATCGCAAACACGCCTTTACGTTTGAACATCCAGCCTACGCAACCATTTTCGCCAAGATTGCCACCGTGCTTAGAAAATAAATGGCGAACATCTGCTGCTGTCCTATTTCTGTTATCAGTTAAAGCATCAACCATAACAGCTACACCTGCAGGACCGTAACCTTCATAAGTAATTTCTTCAAAATTAGAGCCATCTTGGGCTCCAGCGCCTTTTTGAATTGCACGTTGAATATTATCTTTTGGCACATTATTAGCTTTCGCCTTTGCTAATGCCAACTTAAGTTTCATGTTTCCAGTTACTTCAGGTCCGCCCATCCGTACTGCGATAGTAATTTCACGACTAATTTTCGTTGTAATTTTACCACGAAGAGCATCAGTTTTCCCTTTTTTATTTTTTATATTTGCCCATTTAGAATGTCCTGACATCTATACTCCCCCTAATAATGAACTACACTATATGCTAACATATTATCAGCTCTTTTGCAAACTCTAAAGGAGTCCATTCATACATAATATAATGCCGAAATATATAGATGT
>CAZCMY010000033.1:0-5435 GCA_964500055.1 uncultured Acidaminococcales bacterium
TTACGTGCGGTAAAAACTGCCAACACTAAAGTTATAGGTACAATCATTAATGTTCTTGTCAGTTTCACTATTGTAGCATACGCAAGTGCCTTGTCATTGCCCACCATATTGCTCCAGGCCGCACCGGCGGCAACAACCGAAGAAGTATCATTAATAGCCGTGCCTGCCCACATGCCAAAGCCAATATCACTCATACCAAAAGCAGTCCCCAATGCAGGGAAAATAAATACCGCAATAATATTGAAGAGAAAAATAGTAGAAATTGCATGCGCAACATCTGCATCTTTTGCTTTGATAACAGGAGCCGTTGCCGCAATTGCTGAACCGCCGCAAATAGAAGTACCGACACCTATCAAGGTCGTCATTTTGCCATCGACCCCCAGCATTTTTCCCACAAAATAAGCAGTAATAAAAGACGCCGTTAGTGTACAGACTATAATAGATAATGATTCTGTTCCAACTTGCAATACATGAAAAAGATTCATACTGAAGCCAAGAAGAATTATTGAATATTGCAGGACTTTTTTCGACGTATATTTCACGCCGACTTCAAAAGATACTTTGGAAAAACCATTAGCAAACAAGTTGGCACTTAATAATTTCGGAAAAACCATAATCACCAGCATGCCAATAATAATTCCTATCACTGGGCTGCCAACGATTGGGAACATATTACCTAAAAACCAGGCCGGAATTCCGAGAATAAAACAGAGCATGATGCCTGGCAAGAACTTTTTCAAATTAATCATGACTTATCCTTTCGATGTAACTATTTGTTTATTTGATTTTACTTAACAATTGTACTTTTGTAAAATACTATTATATAATAAACTTCATAGTAATTTATCTATGTAAGAAGGGATATAAGATGACAATAAGACATTTAAGAATATTTATTACAGTCGCCGACCTGGGAAGTATGACAGCGGCAGCAAAGGCACTATACATTTCCCAGCCAACTGTCAGTCAGGCAATAACAGAATTAGAAACGCACTATGGCATAAAACTATTTGAACGTCTTTCCAAACGACTCTTCATAACCCAAAACGGGTCCCGACTTTTAAGCTATGCCCGCCATATAACCTCTTTAATGAACGAAATGGAACAGGTTATCAAAAACTCGGAGGAAATTGGCAGCATGACTATTGGGGCTAGTCTTACCATCGGCGAATGTTTACTGCCTTCTCTGATAAGTACTTTCAGCAAAAAACATCCTAATTTTCAAGTTAATGCCATTATCAAAAATACCTTGGATATTGAAAATCTGATAGCTCTGAATATTGTTGACTTGGCAGTAGTCGAGGGCACGGTACATTCCACCGATATCATTACAAAACCTTTTGAAAATGATGAGCTGGCTCTCGTCTGCGGCAAAGAACATCCTTTCTATAACGTTAAAACTGTTTCTCCATCTGAACTCGCTAATATTAATTTCATCGTAAGGGAAAAAGGAAGCGGCACGCGAGAATTATTTGAAAACGCTATGTCTGCTAACGAAATTCAGTGGCGCCCCGCCTGGGAATGCAGTGGCTCTGATATTATTAAAAGCGCGGCCTTAAACGGCATTGGCGTTGCTGTTATATCCAGGCGTTTAGTCCAACATGAATTAAAGAAAGGCTTGCTGCATGCCTTCCAAATTGATGGCCTGGAACTAAGAAGAAAATTCAGCATCGCGTATCATAAAAACAAATATTTAACAGAATCAATGCAAGCATTCATGTCACTGTGCAAAAATATATAAAGCTTCAGACAAAAAGACAGGCATCGTAAATTACGATGCCTGTCTTTGGTTATTTTTCAGTTATTGTCATGAATAAACGGGAAGAATTTGACATCCTCTTTTATCATATGACCGACAATGAAGTCATCAAATATGAAGGAGAAAAAGGCAGACGGCTTAAGTTTTCCACTCAAATAAGCTTCTTTCATTCTTAGTGCATCGGCAATGATTAATTTATGCGCCTCAGAATGTTCTTTAGTTCCCTTAAACTTTGAACTATTCAAGATTTCTTCTTCACTATTAAAATGATAAATCACATGATCTAAAAATTCATCTAATTTAGGCTCTATTTTTTCCTTGGTTTCATCAGAAAAAACATCAAAGATCAGCTCATTGCCAAAATTTACCAGCTCACGATGCTGTTTATCTATTTTCTGATTACCGCTTTCCCATTCACTTTTCCATTCGATTTGTACCGTTGCCAAGGGAAATTTTTTATCCAAATCATCCGCATTGAAAACACGGTTTCTCCCAGTTTCTTTCGCATGATACAAAGCGTCATCAACTCTTTTGTACCAGGTAAGACGATTATCTTCTTTTCTTTTTTCAGCAACACCAAAACTGGCAGTAACCTTGCCGACTGAAGGATGCGAAAAGCTTTCAATGGCAATGCGCAGTCTTTCAGCTGTTAAAACCGCATTTTCAGCGTCAGTATCCGGCAGTAGAACCACAAATTCTTCGCCGCCCGTTCTGATTACGCTGTCTTTGTCGCGCACCTCGGCTTTAACTATTTTTGCCACACGTTTTAATACTTTGTCACCCATCAAATGTCCCCAATTATCGTTGACTCTTTTAAAATGGTCTATATCCAGTAAAAGCATTGATAGTGGCTTTTTGGTACGTTCTGAGTTTTTCATGGTGTTTTCCAAAATTCTAACACCGGCTCTTCTGGTCAAACAACCCGTCATAAGATCATGGCTGGCTATTTCCTTAAGTTTTTCGTTCTCAGCACGATAAAGAGAAAATAAAATAGTGAAAACACATGCAGCAAAAGTAATGGTTAATACTAATGACGGCAGTCCAAATAATCTTTTTAAGCCTATCAAATAGCCATTTTCGTCATTTGCGTAAGGGATAACCCCAGCCGGAACATGTGAAATAAGAAACCACGCCCCATCAGCACCTTTTATTGCTATATCTTCGTCATTGGTACCTACCAATTTGGTTCTGGCTTCAACATCAGGTTCGATCATGCGGAAAGTAAATAAACCCATTGGGCCAAAAAACTGGCCATTTTTTTCTGCTGTAATACGTGCCCATTCGTCAGGGAAATTATTAGCAAAAGTATCTTCCGATTTACCACTGTACATGAATGCCCATTCATCCTTCGGGTCGGGTCCAGCCAGCCAATAGCTCTTCTCATTCACGAGCTGCATGTAATTTGTTTCTTGATTTGCACGTTTAATATTATCAATTACATAGCGGCCAAAATAATTAAGGACTACTATACCGCATTTCGTTCCCTCCTGATCAAAGACAGGCAGTCCGAAACGCAATGTAGGTTTTATAGGCTCCTCTATTTTGCCGTTTTCCACATTTAAATCCAAAGGCGAGCGATAAATATTTCTATCGTCAAGCTTTATGCTTTTGGCAAAATATTGTCTGTCGCTTTTATTTTGTAATAATCCTTGTTCTACAATTGCTGGTTTTCCATCGTTGAAGTTGATTCTGATCTTTTCATTGCCCTTTGTGTCAATATAACGCATTTGGTCATATTTCTTCATCTTACTGGCAAAAAGAAGCCATTCATTTTCTAAATCTTCTTTAGAACCCTTACCATTAATATAATTTCTGAAAACCGCGTTTTCTTCCAAATATAATAAATCAGAAACACGTTCATTCAATTCATTAGCAATCAGTCTTTTTTGACTGGAAATAAATATTTCGTGTTCTCTGGCTAAAAAAGCTCTGTCTGTATCTACATCACGTTTTTCAAAAACTGCATAAGCACAAATTAAAACCAAAAATGTTACCGCAAAAGTAATTAATAAGGTTTTTACGTGCTTAAATATCTGCATAAAAGAGCTTTCCCACTTATCCATGATCTGTTCCCCGCCTGTTCTCTGGCTTTTTTAATTATGTATTGTTGAAAGATTCGCCGCAGCCTTGTCTATCCCTGCCTGCTAGTGCTCTATAATAGTCATTTTTACCAAATCTGCAATTTGTCTACCGAAAAATGTACTAATATTAGTGCAAGTAAGAAAAAACACCACTTTAAAAGTGGTGTTTTTTAATTTAACCTGTTACTGCCGACAGTATCTTAGCCTCTATTTTTTAGAAGCAAGGGCATGGTTCCATCCTTATTTGGCCAATTACCTTACTTTTATTCTTCGCCGCTGTAATTTTGCCCTCTTTAGGCCGTACATGGTCACAACTATACTTTTTAGGATTAAATGGCTTATTGCGGCAATCTTTCAGTATTTCTACTGCTGTTTCCGGTTCATAATAGGAAAATGGTAAAATGCCAAAGGCAACTCCTAATAAATCGTTTACCTTTTTTTCCAATTTTTCTTGATCAAAAGAAAGCTTCTCGCCGCATTCCTTTATCAAGCCAATATGATATGTGCAAACTTTGACCTCATCATATTTGTAAACACTATCGTTATCACTGCAACCGGAAAGTTGAATGGCCATAGATGACACTATTGCTTCAAGAGCCTCTTCGTACTGCTCATTAGCCATATATCTTATGGCTAAATATGATGCACTTCTGTCTAAAGATCGCCAATCTTTCATCCTACCGTATGTGAGAAACTCTTCTTCGATTTCCGCTATGCTTTTATCCCTCATTCTTTTTTCAGCCATAATAACACCCTCCCTTATAGGCTGCTTAAAATCATAAATAACATATAAGCAAATGTTCCAGCTTTATACCATTTTCTTAGTAATCTTCGCTATATATTTCAAAACTCCTGCCAAATTTTAGTTTTTTCTAATTATTCCGAATAATTGAAAAACATGCGCAAATCGCCTTTATTACGCCTCTAAATAATTTTTAAAACTACTTATTTGAAAATGAATCAACTGACAATACCTACCTGTATTAATATGAATACATATAAAAAAGACACTATAGAAAAAATCTACAGTGTCCTCAAAGCAAGGTCAAAACCAGCTTCGTAAATTTCAATATGGTGCGGTTGGTGGGATTTGAACCCACACGGGTCTCCCCGCCACCCCCTCAAGATGGTGCGTCTGCCGTTCCGCCACAACCGCATAGAGAGAAGTCTTTGTCACAGTATAAAATTGGTGCGGTCGAGAGGATTTGAACCTCCACGGGGTTGCCCCCACTAGCTCCTGAGGCTAGCGCGTCTGCCGTTCCGCCACGACCGCGCATCATGTACCGGCAACGCTAATATGATATCATATCACACATATCACGTCAATAGTTATCAATACGATTTTTATACAATTTATAATATTGTCCCCGATCATACAAAACCTTACGAACATATTCACGGGTATCTACATAAGGAATGGCTTCTATAGTGCCAAAATCTGTATCCCAGTTGAATTCTTCCATCCAATTTCTGGTATTGCCGCGCCCTGCGTTATATGCTGTCAACATAAGCACACGATTGTGCCCGAATTCATATTCCAGTTCACTCAGATACCAGCAACCCATACGAATATTAGTTTCAGCTTCGGCGAGCTT
>CAZCMY010000033.1:5535-8292 GCA_964500055.1 uncultured Acidaminococcales bacterium
ATTTCCGCTAAAGCCGTCCTGTTGAGCTTACCATTAGCATCAACAATCTGTGGGCCGAAGGCTGCAACCACTTTGCGGAAGCCTTCAGTTCCAGGCAAAACAGCATTCTTGGCAGCCTCATCAGCGTCAAAAACCCGTGCTCCCAAAGCTCTTAATTTGGAAGCAACAGATGTCTTGCCCGAGCCTATACCACCGGTCAACCCAATTATTTTCACTGTAACACCCCTTAGCGTTGGCAGTCAGGACAGTAAGTTGTTCCACGTCCCGCCACTTTGGTGCCGACAAGCTCTGCTCCGCATTTTTTACAAGGTTTACCCTTGCGTCCATAGACCAGCAGATAGTCCTGGTTCCTACCTTGATTGCCATTGCCGTCTTTATAATTGCGGAAAGTGGTTCCATGATTTTTGATGCCTTGCTTGATTACTTTGTTAATTGCTTTGATTAACTTTTCAATTTCTTTTTCATTAAGTGAATCGCCGGAACGCTGGGGCAATATGCCTGCAACGGCTAATGCTTCATCAGCATAAATATTCCCTAAACCAGCAATAACTCCTTGATCCAGAATAATACCTTTTATCGAAGCTTTGCGTTTCTGCAGTATTTCCTGCAGATAAGCGACATTCAATTCCTTAGTCCCTGGTTCCGGTCCCAGATTGTCAAAACCCGGGAGTCTTACATCATCATTAATAACCAAATGTAAGGTACCAAATGTTCTTATGTCGCAAAACCATAGCGTTTTACCACCGGTCAGCTCAAATTTTATCTTGGCATATTCAGGTTCTTCGTCATCACTGTCCGTAACAATCAGGGCTCCGGTCATCCTTAGGTGGGCAACCAATTTAATATTTGTACCAAACTCAAAAGTTAAATATTTGCCTTTTCGTTTCAAGTCACGGATGCATTGGCCAACTAAAATATCGGCAAACGCTTCCGGCGACGGATGTTTGATCATGCGTGGCAGCCTTACCTCTACACGCTTAATTATTTTGTTTAGTATATGAGGTGTCAGTGTTTTCCTGACCTGCTCAATCTCTGGTAATTCCGGCATCTCTATTTCTCCTTACTTTGTTTCTGCCCAATTCTTTCCATATGCAACATCAGCCAAAAGAGGTACAGACAAATCAACAGTTTTTTCCATAATATCTTTTACTGTCCTGGCAACCTGCTCCTTTTCGCCTGCACATACTTCCAGCACTAATTCATCATGTACCTGTAAAAGTATGCGGCTTTTGAAGCCACTCTCCACTAAAGCTTTTTGAACTTTTATCATCGCCAGCTTAATAACATCAGCCGCGGTACCTTGTATCGGTGTATTAATTGCCGTACGTTCCGCAAAACTACGCAAGTTAAAATTGCTGTTATTGATGTCCGGTAAATAACGGCGTCTGCCGAACAAGGTTGCCACATAGCCGTCTTTTTTGGCTTTTAAAACCATGTCTTCCATGTATTTTTTAACGCCTGTATAGCGTTTAAAATAGTTCTCAATATACTGACCGGCTTCATTGCGGCTTATACCCAGTTGTTTGCTAAGTCCGTAATCACTTATGCCGTAAACGATACCAAAATTAACTGCTTTAGCTCGCGAACGCATTTCTGAAGATACTTCGTTCAAAGGCAAGCCAAATACTTCTGCTGCTGTCCTGGCATGGACATCCTGCCCTTTGGCAAACGAATCAAGCAGAAGCTGGTCTTGCGCAATATGTGCCAAGATCCTGAGCTCCACCTGTGAATAATCGCAGGACATAAGTAAATCATACCCATCTCCAGGTACAAACATGGCTCGCATCCGTTTGCCGATTTCGGTACGTACCGGAATATTCTGCAGGTTAGGTTCTGTGCTGGAAAGTCTTCCCGTCACAGTTACCGTTTGCTGAAAATGCGTATGAATACGTTTGGTTACTGGATTTATCAAGGGTTTCAAACCTTCAAGATAGGTAGAATATAACTTCGACAATTGACGATGCTGCAAAATAGTGCCAACCAAAGGATGCTGTGAAGCCAACTCTTCCAGAACACTTACATCCGTTGAATAACCTGTTTTTGTCTTTTTGACAGCAGGTAATCCTAACTTTTCAAAAAGCAATACGCCAAGCTGTTTAGGCGATTTCAAGTTGAATTGCTCACCAGCCTGTTCATAGGCCAAAAGCTCCAGTTCATCAAGTTTCAGCCGGAATTCCTCAGTAATATCTGCCAGCATTTTTTCGTCAACAGCAATACCTGTCAGTTCCATAGCTGCAAGCACAGGTATCAGTGGCAACTCAATTTCCTGATATAATTTCACCAGTTCTTTTTCTTCCAGGTATTCTGATAACAACACATCAAGTTCTTCCAGATCCTGTATTGTGCCGCCGTCATTTTTCACAAGATAGCGGTCAGTCAGAGCTTTTAAACTATAAGAATTTTCACCAGGCTCCACGAGGTAGGCAGCCAGAGAACAGTCTCCGGCAATGCCGGCAACCTTGACATTATTTGCCAGGCAAGCCTTGATTATATCTTTACCATCACAGAAAACTTTTTTCTGTGATGCATCCGAAAGCCAGGCATAAACCTCAGGCCAAGCCTCACTAGCTGAAGGAATATTATATATTGTCTGCTTATACAGCAATGATAAATCACTCAGTTTTAACTTTGGAAGCTTCCCTGCTGTCTCAGCTAAAAGACAAGTTTTCTTACCTTCTGCTTTAATCGAAGAAAACAGTGCCTTGGCCTGTTCGCTGGTCATTATAGCTTTCTGCGGGTATCTTTCAACCTGCTCCA
>CAZCMY010000033.1:8392-12701 GCA_964500055.1 uncultured Acidaminococcales bacterium
TCTAAAACATTTTCTACAGACTGATATTCACAAATCAGCTTCATTGCCGTTTTAGGTCCAACCCCCGGCACACCTGGTATATTATCAGATGTATCGCCCATCAAGCCTTTAAGGTCAATGAGCTGTATTGGCTTCAAGCCCTCATAATTAGCCTTGAATTCTTCAACATCAAATTCCTGAATATCTGTAATGCCGCGTTTTGTATAAAACACTTTTACATTGTCGTCCAAAAGCTGTAGTTCATCTCTGTCACCGGTGACAATGATTACTTCAGCCTCGCCGGCTTTATGTTTGGCAAAAGTACCAATGATATCGTCTGCTTCGTAGCCATCCATTTCAAGCACGCTGATATTCATTGCTTCCAGCAATTGCCGGGCAATCGGAAATTGCTCAGACAATTCGCACGGCGTTTCTTTGCGTTGAGCTTTATAGCCATCAAACATTTCTGTTCTGAAAGTCACTCGCGATTTATCAAAAGCAACAACAACCCATTTTGGTTTAACGTCGCTTATAACCCTCAACAGCATGTTGCAAAAGCCATAAACAGCTCCTGTGTTGAGACCTTTTTTCGTCATAAGAGGCGGCAAAGCAAAAAATGCTCTATGGATAAGACTGCTGCCGTCCACTACTAAAAATTTATCTGCCACGTTGTCACCGCTTTCCCACTAAGTTTTAACATCTAATTATATCATAGGTAATAAAAAAACCTGCTATTGAATTTAAAAATTCAATAGCAGGCTCGTAAAATTGGCTTACATCGATTCTTTAATTGCTTCAGACATTCTTCTGATGCCTTCGACAATTTTTTCATCAGGCATATTGGAATAGTTAATACGCATGTTGCGGTCTGTTTTGCCATTCGGGAAGAAAGCATCGCCTGTAACACCGGCAACATTCTTTTCAATGCACTTAACAAATACTTGTGCTGCACTAACACCTTGCGGGAAAGTCAGCCACAGGAACAAACCGCCTTCCGGATGCGTCCATTTCACGCCTTCCGGCATCATTTTCTCCATGCTTTCGATAATTACATCCCGGCGGTGCTTATACAAAGCTTTAATCTGTTCAACGTGAGCGTCGAGATCATAGTTTTCAATATAGGCGTCAGCCAAGCCCTGGTCAAAATTAGAAGTATGTAAATCCGCACTTTGTTTTATTTTGACGAATTCAGATAATACTTCCGGTATAGCCGCAACCCAGCCAAGACGCAGGCCTGGGCAGAAGATTTTGGAGAAAGTACCAAGGAACATTACCAATCCTTTGGTATCCATTGATTTCAAGGAAGGCAGAATTTCTCCTTCGAAACGTAATTCACCATATGGGTTATCTTCAAGTACAGGCAGATTGTGTTTATTGACGACTTCCATGAATTTTGTGCGGCGTTCCATGCTCCAGGTACGGCCGGTAGGATTTTGGAAGTCAGGAATTACATAAATAAATTTACAGCGTTCGGTTGTTGAGAGAATTTTATCCAATTCTTCAGGAATCAAGCCACCGTCATCAGTTGGTACTTCAACAAAATTAGGTTCATAAGCATTGAAGGCATTTAAAGCGCCGAGATAGGATGGGCTTTCGCAAAGCACAACATCTCCCGGATCCAAAAACAATTTGCCGGCAAAATCCAGACACTGCTGAGAACCAGTGGTAATCAAAATTTCGTCGGGGCTGACTTTTGTGTTATATTTTGCCAACATGCGGTCAGCAATTTTTTTGCGCAAAGATGGGCGGCCTTCAGTTGTTGCATATTGCAGCAATTGTCTGCCTTCACTTTTTAAAACATCTGCAGCTACTTTAGCAAGTTCTTCCACAGGGAAGAGTTCCGGCGCAGGCAGACCACCGGCAAAAGAGATAATTTCCGGTTTTTGTGTCAACTTCAAAAGTTCACGAATTTCAGAGGCTTGCAGCCTTTCCATACGTTTAGCAAATTTCATAGTCATATTTTTACCCCCAACCATTAAAAATAAGAAGTCTTAAACTGTACGCTTATTCTATCGTTGTCCAAATGTACAATTAACAAAAAGAATTTTATCACCGTTTCCTTACACTGTCAAGAATGTAAACCTTTTCCCGTATACTTTATGCAAAATGTACATTTGTACGCAAAAGAGGAACCATCAGCAGGTTCCTCTTAAAAAATAGTAAATTTTTATAACTATTAAAACAATCGCTGAAATTATATTGCTTCGGCTAGCATATTCGATGCAACAATATGCATGAAAGCACTTGAAAAACAATTGAATTGTTCAATAAATAATATAAATTTAATCGAATTTACCGAAAATCTCTGCAAAATTAATGCCGGCAATACTTTTAGCTTTGTACATCTCGCCGATTTTCTCTTCACCTTCCCTTAAGTGTTGAGAAGTAATGCCATGACGTATAGACAACCATGCTTCAACAAAAGCTGCCAAATGGTCGCACCCCTTCAATACAGAGCCATCAACAGCGGAATATTGGTCTTCATTGTATTTTTCGCTGATTTCTTCCGGATGGCTTAAAAGTTTTATTTTTCTGTCAACAATTGCTCTGTCAGCAAACTCATTCTCCGCAAAATAAAGGATTTCTTTATGCCATTCACTAGGCAACAAAGGCAATATTTTCTCCGCAATCTGTCTTTTTTCAATATCTTTTATTAATTCATCAAGTCCTGCAACAGAACGTTTGATTGGTGAAATAATATCTCTGGTCAAAACCTCCGGCAAATCATGGAACAAGCCGCAAAGGAAATCATTGACGGCTCTTTGAGGGCAGGCATCTAAACGCAAAGCGCAAAAATATCCCAGTATGGCTACTATAATCATATGTCCCATCACAGACGTTTCCGGCACTCTTGGCGATTGCGCCCACCTTTTCTGAAAGCGCAGCTGTCCGACAAGATCAACGAATTTACGTGTTTTGCCTCCCAGTGATATCTTCTGTACGCCCGCCAGATCGTAATGCTCTTCGATTTCATTGGCAATAGCAACTTTCGTTGCCTCAACGTCATAAATACCCTGATTCAGATGGTATACTATGCGAAATTCCCATTCTGTCGCCAAGTAATGCGCTGCCTTCAGCAGTTTCTTCTCCTTGGGATAATTATCTGTATCAAAATAATTCTTCATTCTGCCCAGAAAATCCTGATCAATATCAGGAACCTTGCGTTCCAGTTCGTTATAGACCCAATTATTTAGTTTGTCACCGTGTACACGCATCAGTTCGTGAAAAACCGGTGGTTTAATATCAGTCAGAATAATTCTGTGTAAGAATTCAAAAATACCGCCTTCAACCAGAACCTGCCAATTCAATTTGGCCCCATGATCCTGTTCCTCATAGCGTGATAACACATACAGAATAACCATTTTATGAGCTTGCTTGTCAAGTTCAGTAAACCCCTGCGGTCTTATGTGGTCATTCCAGCGTTGAATATGTGCTGCTTCGTAAAGCACTTCAATAAAGTTCTTACTTAAAATCATTATGTCCTCCTTCTATTTCAGCGGATACAAAAGATAAGGCTGTACCTTTTCCGCAAAATATGCGTTTTCTCTATCCCAGCGATTAAAGATGTCCTCCAATGGTATTTCTGCATAACGCAAAGAGCTCTCACCTAAAGCAATGTCTATTTTGTAACCATCAGAACTTCTTTTGGGAAATAAGTCTCTTTGGGGATACTCTTTCATCAACAATCTAACCATCTGTGCACCTACGTGCGCTGGCTGAAAGCTTCTTTTATCAGTTATATGTATTTGCACGCCCTGACAAAGTTCCCCTGCATACATTCCATAATTTGGTATGAAGGCTATTGGTCTGAAAATAACACCTGGCATTTCTAGCGCATTAAGTTTAGCTGCAAAAGCCAGCTTATCAAGCCAAGGTGTTCCCACATATTCGAAAGGCTTGGTTGTACCTATGCCTACCGAAATATTCATATCACCGACTATACCTGTTGCCGCATAGCAAAACGCACTTGTTTCTGTTGGAATATTAGGGGAGGTAGCAATCCAGGGCAGCCCTGTTTGTTCAAAAAACATCTCCCTTGTCCAATTTTTCATAGGAATTACATTTAAATCAACACCAATCTGGTATTCCTTATTGATGAAACGTGCATACTCACCTACTGTAAGGCCATGGCGAAGCGGCACGTTATACAAGCCTATGAAAGACTCGAAACCATTTTTCAGCGTAGGGCCCTCGTAGTAGCCGCCCAAAGGATTTGGCCTGTCAAAAACCACGAACATTTTGCCTTCCTTAGCACAAGCCTCCATCGCATAGGCCATGGTAGAAACATAAGTATAATGACGAGTACCGACATCCTGAATATCAAAAGCCA
>CAZCMY010000034.1:0-1605 GCA_964500055.1 uncultured Acidaminococcales bacterium
GCTGGGCCATCCTCCTCCGGTAAAACAACTTTTGCCCACAGACTGTCTACTCAATTACGTGTTAATGGTCTTATGCCAGTACCTATCGCTTTAGACGACTATTTCTTAAATCGTGAGCAAACGCCTACTGATGAAGAAGGCAATTATGATTTTGATACTTTAGAAGCTTTGGATCTGAAACTGTTGGAACAACAAATTGAGCAACTAATTAAAGGTAACACCGTTGAAACCCCTATCTTTGATTTTGCTTCGGGTATGCGCTCTAAAAAAACACGCAGATTAAAACTGGGTTCCTCAGAAATTCTCGTTATCGAAGGTATTCACGCCTTAAACCCTGCCTTGATTGCCAATCTGACAAAAAGTGTTTTTTTTAAAATTTATGTCAGTGCTTTGTTTGGTCTGAATATTGATTACATGAACAGAGTTCCGACAACAGAAGTCAGGCTTATTCGCAGAATAGTGCGAGATGAACAGTTCAGAGCTCTGCCACCGGAAAAAACTCTTACTCAGTGGCCCAGTGTCAGACGCGGTGAAGATATACATATCTTTAAATATCAGGAAGAGTGCGATGTAATGTTTAATTCAAGCCTTCTCTACGAAATGAACGCGCTCAGAGTTTTTGCTGAAAGTGCCTTGAAAATGGTCCGGCCTGACAGTATTCATTATGCAACCCAGCTCCGTCTCATGAGGCTTTTATCATTTTTTGAGCCGATCGATCTGTCTCAGGTACCATTTAATTCAATACTTAGGGAATTTATTGGCGGCAATATATTCCCGTCTTCAAAACATGAAGCTAACATTGAGCTTGGCAGAAAGATGCCCGCTGAAAATTGTTCATGCCCAATAAATAATAAATAACCTGGTCAATCATCATTTATTAATATTGACAATTTTCTGAAAATATGTTGTCATATAGTTAAAGGTATTATTAATTATAGATTTCTCAGGAGGTGGCACTATGAAAATGAAAAAGCACGTTAAACCTTTGAAAGAAGCTACCGTTTATGATTTGACTGATGAAACATGTGGTTTTTGCGGACTGAATCTAATGTTTGTAGAAGTAGATACCAAAGAAGGCCTGGCATGGCTCTCATGCCCCACTTACATTGGCGAAAGAGAGTTTTCCCAAGATGAACACTCATCTTATTCTGTGCCTCTCTCAGATACAGCCTATAAAACAGGAGATGAATTAAAGAAACATCAAGATTTGAAAGAGCCTAAAGATGAAGGCCGCTTACATCATGATATTCCTAACATGACAAACCCGCAAAACGAGAATAGAAAAAAATTTACAAAGAAAACACGTTAAAATGCTGCAGCTGCTAACTAAATTAGCAGCTGCTTTTTTCTTTAAACAGTATTTTTTATTTTAGATTAACATGCAAGATACTTTTCAAACCATTTTTCTGCTAATATAGCCACCTGCTCTAAAGTACCCGGTTCTTCAAAAAGATGTGTTGCTCCTTCTACTATTTCAAGCTTTTTATCACATTGCAGATTATTGTAGGCTTCTATATTTAATTCTATGACAATTTCATCATTGCCCCCTACAATAAGCAAGGTAGGAGCAGTTATTTTATAAAGATAAGGCATTGCTAAATCAGG
>CAZCMY010000034.1:1705-12114 GCA_964500055.1 uncultured Acidaminococcales bacterium
CAATAAGCAAGGTAGGAGCAGTTATTTTATAAAGATAAGGCATTGCTAAATCAGGCCTGCCCCCACGAGAAACGATTGCTTTTACTATGCCCGCATTTCCAGCCGCGCTCTGAATAGCCGCAGCTGCGCCGGTACTGGCACCGAAATATCCTATACTTAGATTTTTGGTATCTGGTTGTCCCTGCAGCCACCTTGTAGCAATAAAAAGTCTGTGGGCCAGTAAATCTATATCAAATCTTCTAGAATAATCAGCGTCTTCTTCTGGTGTCAATAAATCAAGAAGAAATGTTGCGAGATTATTCTTTCTTATTACCGCCGCAACATAATTATTGCGGACACTGTGTCTACTGCTGCCGCTGCCGTGTGCAAATACAACTATACTCTTGGCACCTGCCGGAATGATAAGCGAACCTTCTATAGTTCTTTCTCCATCATTGATCAATATCGTTTTTTCAGCTTCACCAATTTTATTCATTTCAATCATCTCTTTTTTCTTCCAATGATTTTATGAGATAAATAACCTCTTCATCCTCAACCTGGCTAAAATCATCATAGTAGGCGCCTACAGCCCCAAGATAAAACGGATCAATTTCAACAGATACCAAGTCATCAGTAATTTTTCTTAGTTCTCTTGCGGTGTCTTCAGGCGTAACAGGAATTGCTACAACGATTTTTCCTGGTTTACGTCTTTTAATTTCATTGATAGCTGCTAACATTGTGTACCCGGTTGCAATACCATCATCTACAATAATAGCTGTTTTGCCTTCGATATCTGGGTGAGTTATCTCCCCAAAGTATTTTTCACGACGTCTTTTAATCTCACCACGCACTCTGTCTATTTCTTGTTGAAGCCACTGGTTATCTATATAGCCTATATCGTCCTGGTTGCAGATAGGTTCCCCATCTTCTGCAATTGCACATAACGCATACTCCGGGTTTCCTGGGTGACCTATTTTCTTTGTAATCACCAGATCAAAGGGTGCCTGTAACTTTTTGGCTATTTCAACGCCGAGAGGCACACCTCCCCTTGGCAGGGCATACACAACTAAATTATCACCGGCATATTTCTGCAATAAAACGGCTAATTGGATTCCCGCTTCACTTCTATTTTTAAACCGCATTGCAATCCCTCCTTACATTTACTGTTGCCTTTTATTGCGTTTTCAATAAAACATCCCAATCCTGCACCTTTATTTTCTGATAACATCATAGTAAAAATCTGCTGTTACCTTTTCATACTTCTTCACATCAACATTGATAGATTTTGCATGCCCAGCTCCAGGTGCAAAATATATTTCTTTTAAACCAATTTTGCTGTTGAACATTTCTTTAGCCATTTCCGGCAGAACGAAATTATCTGCATTACCATGAATGAATAAAACCGGAATCGTAATCTTAGCAATATTTTTAATTGGTGAAACATCGTCTAAACTGAAGCCAGCAAATATTTTACAAAAAAAGCTGGTGTAATATAAAATCACAGGGCGTACGAATTTCGGAACCTGATAGTCTGATAAGCGTTCATAATAAAGATCGTATAAATCCGAGTACCCGCAGTCTTCGATAAGAAAAGACACGCCATCATTATCATATTTACCTGCCCAAATCAGAGAAACAGAGGCGCCCATGGATTCTCCATGAAGGGAAATTACACCGTCCATTTTTTTGTTTTTAACAAATGCTATGCATTTTTCCAAATCATCACTTTCATAAAAGCCATATGTAGGATATTTACCGCCGCTGTCTCCGTGATCCCTGGCATCGTACGCAAAGATATTAAAACCATTTTTAAAGAAAAGAGGACCATACTTCATAACACTCCATTCTTTGTCCCTGCCTATGCCATGAACCAAGATAATTGTACTTTTGCTTTCCACAGGATTTTTTATGAATAAGCCTTTTAAGTTGTATCCATATTCAGATTCAATATCTACATATTCTTTTTCTGCTGCGTTCAAGCTGCTATAATCGTTGCCTAACTCTTTTGCCTCCTTTTGATAATCACTTGCAGTATATGCATTTGTATGACTATAAGTCATAATAACATTGTAAAAATAATAACTTGTTGCCAATAAACCTACATTAGCTATTAAAAAACAAAGCAGCATGATTTTAAAAATTGCCGATATTATTATTTTATCAATTTCCTTTTTCATGAAAATTCCTTTCGTTTAACTCGAATTAATCTGAACTTATTGCTCTATTAGTTATCAGGATATAAAAAACTAATAAAATTAATAATACTAAGCTTCCTATAACTGTAACTATAATCAGTGGATATTGACGATTAAAATCATTAGCTGATATATGTTTGATTAAAATGCCTGAATAGGCCCAAATGATAACCATGCCATAAACAGCATCTTTATAGTTATATACTATAAAAGAGGCGAAGGCTAAACCAAGTAAAAGCAAAAAAATCGTCCAATTACCTTCTGCCACAACAAAAAAGTTCCACTGCCTGCTTACAGCAAGCACGGCAAAATTGGCAATCATTGCCACCGTAATCCATGCATAATAAACACTAAACGGAATCTTGGCAAAAATTCTTTTATCAAAAGAAAACCGATATTTACTAATTATATGAAAAATATATCCCAAGCTAATAAAGATTATTATAATCAAAACCATCGAAAGTGCTATCTGCAAATTATGCCATGCTACTAACCACAAGGCGTTTGCAAAAGAGGAAATTATAAATGCCACTCTGATTTTATTGAAAAAGGCCTTTTCTGCAATATCGATTTTGTTTTGAAACAACCCCCATTGATAAAAAACGTACCCAGCCAAAAGCATATAAATTAAGCCCCAAATTGAAAATGCAAAAGCTGCCGGTGCAAATAAATTAGGGTAAAAATCTGAAATCTCTCCTGTTGTAACGCCATTAATAGGTAGTAAATTAGCTAGTACATTAGTAATTATCATTAAAAAGAATGATGCTGCTGTTATAATCTCAATTGGAATGGAGATGTCTTTTTTATTCATCATTACAGCTCCTCCTCATTTTTAAGTCATTTTATTATTATCTAAAAATTCAATTACTTTGTTGTGTTATTTCCATACAATAGATTAAACTCCTGCTAAATTAGTTGATTTTATTTTTAGCCATAAAAAACGAGCCTGGCAAAATTGCCAGGCTCGTTAACAATTTAAAAGCACAAAAAACTTCGTTGTTATGGTTTTACCGTTTCTTTATAGACTTGTTTGCCATCTTTCAATTCAATGATGACAACACCTCTGACAGCATCATGTCTTTCATTGAGGCTCATTTCGCCACTTACGCTGATGAAATTCTTAGTAGCCGCGAGGGCTTCTTTAATTTTCTTAGCATCCGTGCTATCGGCGCGCTTAATGGCATCAACCAGCAATTTTGCGGCATCATAACCCATAGCCGCCATTGAGTCTGGTGTTTGACCATATTCTTTCTTATACGCTTCAACAAAAGCATTAGACACAGGATTTTTATCTTCAATGGAATAGAAGTTTGTAAAATAGGTGTTATTTAAAGGTTGAGCTCCACCCATTTCGACTAACACAGGAGAATCCCAAGCATCGGCGCCCAGAACCGGAATGGTCATTCCAAGTTCACGAGCTTGTTTGATAATTTTGCCAACATCTTCATAATAGCCAGGAATATATAACAATTCAGGATTTTGAGCTTTAATTTTAGTCAAAATTGGCTTATAGTCCTGATCTTTTTGCAAATAAGACTCTTCAGCAACAATTTTACCGCCAGCCTTAACATAAGTGCTTCTGAAAATCTCTGTTAAGCCTTTGCTGTAATCACTTGAACTATCAGTCATGATAGCAGTTTTACCGGCTTTTAATCCATTCAAAGCAAAATTAGCACCTACAGTTCCCTGGAAGGAATCAATAAAACATGCTCTGAAAGTGTAGTCTTTTACTTTACCAGTTCTTTCATCGAAAGTTACCTTGGGGTTAACTGTTGCAGCAGCAACAAATGGTATCTTATTAGCTTCCGCAACTGCTGAAGCGGCAATTCCGCAGGAACTTACAGTAAATCCTGTTACAGCAACTACTTTATCCTGGCTAATTACCTTGGACATTGCGTTTGCTGACTCAGATGGCTCTCCTTTATTATCAGCAGAAACAATCTGAATCTGTTTTCCCAAAACCCCACCACTTGCATTTATCTCTTTAAAAGCAAGTTTAGCACCATTAGCTGCCGATGTTCCATAGGAAGCGGTATTACCGGTCAATTCGTATACCATGCCTATTTTTATATCCTTGTCCCCTTTAGATCCACAACCGGCTACAAGACTGGCAACCAGAACGGAAGCAATGGCAAAAGAAGTAATTATTTTGGATCTTTTTAACATCTTTCTCCCCCTCAAATACAAAATATTAATTTTTTAAACAAGGCAATAGTCCCTTAAGCTACAACCTTATTTAATCTACCAAAATATGAGTTAGTATATATTATACGCTATGTTTTGCTAATCTTCAAAGGAAACAAATTATTTTCATTGCTTTCTCTCACTTTAATGCTAGTTTTCTGCTTTTATTGCCAACAATACGCCGCTTAAAATTAAAAAGGCACCTACGCAAAAGCCAAAACCAATCTGCTCATTCAGAAAAAACCATCCTAAAAATGTTCCGACTAATGGCTGAAAAAAGAAATACACACCGCCGCGACTAGCGTCAACAAGCTGCATTCCCTTATTCCAAAAAAGGAATGCAATAGCAGTAGCTGCTACGCCTATATATAAAACACCCAAGATAACAGTTGGCTGCAACAGTAGATATAACTCATCGTATTTGAAATTACTTATAGAAAATGGCGTAATAACAATCGTAGCTGCCAAAATTGCGTATGTTGTTACAACAAGCTGGGAATATTCTTTTGAAACTTTTTTAATAAGAACGGACATCAACGCCCATGACAAAGCTGCAAACACCAGAGCAACTCCACCTAATTGGAAGTCTTTGTCTACGTCACCAATACCAACAACAAATAAAACTCCTACAGTAGCTAAAAATACTGATATTAGTTTTTTGGGAGTTATTTTTTCTTTTAAAATTGCATAAGCGAAAACAACCATGAAAGCGGGCGTAGCTGAAGTAACAACGGCACCCATCTGCGCCGAGGAATACTTTGTACCAAAAAACTGCGCCCAAATGGAGAAAAAATAGCCAATAATACCTATGCCGACTAGCAAAGGTATATCCCGTTTATTTATTCGCCAAGATTGTCCGGTCGCAAGTCCAACCAAAATAAGTGCAGCCAAGGCAACTAAATACCTCAGCCACACTAACTCCAATGGTGGAACAATATCAAGTACAACTTTGCTTACAACATACATACCGCCCCAAATACTTGCCGCTATTGTTAAATAGGCCGGCCCCATATATTCCTTCAGCATCAACCAATTTTCCCCTTTAATCACGCAAAACTGTTATTTGCCATGAATTATATCTTAATTATTCAAGTGATAATTATATTTAATAATCGTAAACTAATTAGAGTCAGAAATTCCCGTTTGGTCTATAGTAATTGATTATATCATATAAAAACTAAACAATTAATAAAATACCTGCCAAAACACAGTTATTACGTGCTAAAACCTAAAATCTCTCTTTCCGTTCGCTATTTCATCTAAACGTAATGATGCTATTGTTTTGACTTTTTCATTTGCAATATTCGTCATTTCTCTGGCAATTACAGCCTCACCCTTTAATTTTGTGTCGTTGGAAGCATAATCTTCCAAATACTCCTTTAAAGTCATCAAAGCATTAGGCTGACAACAATTAGCTATTTGTCCAGATTTTACGAGGCTCATGAATCGGTCACCAGTCCGGCCTTCCCTATAGCACGCAGTACAGAAGCTTGGAATATACCCTAATTTTAATAACCAGTTAACAACTTCATCCAGAGTTCTCTTATCGTTAACATCAAACTGAGCTGAATTATCTTCTGCAGCTTCAGGTTCAACATAACCACCCACACTTGTGCGAGAGCCGCCACTAATTTGCGATATTCCTAATGTCAGAACCTTTTCACGAGTCATCTCTGATTCGCGAGTTGACAAAATCATACCGGTGTACGGAACTGCAATGCGCAAAACAGTAACAATTTTGGCAAATATTTCATCAGAAATTGCATTGCTGAAATCATCAGGATTAACATCATCAGCAGGACGAATACGGGGCACGCTAATTGTATGTGGACCTACTCCCATTGCTGCTTCCAAATGCTCAGCATGCATCAAAAGTCCTATAAAATCATAGCGATACATGTTCAGACCAAAGAGTACTCCTACGCCAACGTCATCAATGCCGCCTTCCATTGCACGATCCATTGCTTCCGTATGATAGGCGTAATCATGTTTTGGTCCTGCCGGATGGAGTTTTTCATAGCTATCTTTGTTATAGGTTTCCTGAAAAAGAATATACGTGCCAATACCTGCTTCTTTTAGTTTCCGATAGTTTTCAACAGTCGTAGCAGCAATATTGACGTTCACACGGCGAATAGCACCGTTTTTGTGCTTTATGCTATAAATTGTTTTGATGCTATCCAAAACATATTCGATAGGATTATTAACTGGGTCTTCGCCGGTTTCCAAAGCCAGTCGCTTATGTCCCATATCCTGGAGTGCAATGACCTCACGTGCAATTTCTTCCTGAGTGAGTTTTTTCCTGGCAATATTCTTATTGCTTCTGTGATATGGACAGTAGACACAGCTGTTTATGCAGTAGTTGGAGAGATATAAAGGCGCGAACATTACAATGCGATTGCCGTAAAATTTCTGTTTGATTTCTTGTGCCAAAAGTGTCATTCGTTCATTTTCATCTTCCAGATCACACTCTAACAGTACTGCAGCTTCCCTATGGCTCAAACCTTTGCAATCTTTTGCACGTTCCAAAATTTCGTTGATGAGTTCGCGGTTACTTTTGTTTTTTTCAGCGTAGGTAAGCGTGTCCATAATTTCCTGATCGTCAATAAATTCTGTAGCGTTTTTTGATTTGCAGTCGTACATTGACAAAACCCCTCTTCACATTATTCTAGTTTTTTATAATAGCTCAAGACAACTTCGAATAAACTGTTTTGATACTAACGTCTGGTATCATTCCGAGCTTACCGGCAAGAGCGCTGATAGCGTCACCAGGCGCATCTATAACTATGGAAATTACCGAAACATTACGTTTTCTATAGGGAATTCCCATACGTCCAACAATAAATTCTCCGTATTCATGCAGAATATCATTGATTTTTTTTGCAGATTCGTTGTTTTCTACGACAATTCCAATTAATGCTAACCTGGTTTCCATAAAAAACCTCCTTAAATAATAAAAATCCTTGTGCTAAAAAGGCACAAGGATAGTAATGTACAGCAAGTAACCGTTTTCCATGAAACGGTTTTGTCAATAACATTATTTTCTCGCCTTCTCACTAGGGACGAACCCTCATGTTTTAGCACGATACACTGTTTTAAATTTTTGCAAAGGTTTGTTGCAAGAAAAAATGAAAACTAATCTCAACAACGCACCTCATAATGCGTTCAGTGTAACACAATGGAGTAAAAATAACAAGAATTTAGCCTTAAGTATACATAATTATCTTTCAATTCTTCCTGTCAATCATACTCATGATGATCTTCGCTACCAATATAGTAGGGGCAAAATTCCTTTCCAGTATCCTCATCTTCCTCCACAGCATCTGCATATTTCCTTGTTCCGAAACATAAGTCTTTGAAACATTCATGGTTTTCACAAGTCAGGCAACACTCAGGAATGTTCTCCAATTCATTGATTCTTGTCATTTTTCACCCCTCCTTTTTATAAAAAAGCGCTACCATATACCCTACTCCAAATGGAGCCTCATATGATAAAACCTTCGTTGAAAAATCTATTATCTCAAACACTCCAAACAGAAACAATATTGACCTTAATCCACACTCAGCTCCATGTTCAAGGATTTCCGGATTAATATTCAGCATCATTTCAACATTTTTTTCTTTAACAGCCCTGACAATTATTTCGTCAAGTTTGGGACCTGAAGGATCATAACCATATGGTCCTTCAGGTTTTAAAACGTGGGACAAGTCTCCTGATGCTATAACGGCGGTGCGCTCTTTTGCTTTTTCAATTTTTTCACCATACAACTGTCCTAAATTATAATAGTATTCATAAGATGCTTCCGTAACCAGGATTCTCTCAATTTTAGTGTCTTGTTTTAAATCCTTTTTAAGATAGTGTAAAGGAACATTATAACCATGTTCCTGATGTGGCGAAATTATCAAAAGTCTATCAGGATAGGTATTTGCCAATATTTTTGCCGCTGATTTCAGCGACATTATCGTATTAACTGCTTTTTTTGTTTCTTCCCCTCCTATTTCAGGTATTATTATGGGTGGATGCGGGCTTATAACGCCAAAAACAAGCATTATTATTTCACGCTCCTCTATACATTGCCTAAGTGAATTTTATGTAATCCTGCCTTTTTGCCAATTAATTCAGCTATTTCCAAAGTTTTAATTGGCGTCACAGGCGTCCCTTGCATTTCCCAGGCAGGATAAAATCTGCTTATATGCCAAGGTACGTCAGTTCCCAAATTTTTAGCAATAAATTCTGCAATACCCTCCAATTGTTCTTTCTCATCATTAACGCCTGGCACGACTAATGTTGTAATTTCAACATGCACTCCCTCTTTGTAAAGAAATTGCAAATTATCCATGACAGGTTTAGCTTTTCCTCCACAATACTCCTCATAGACCTTATCACTATACCCCTTGAGATCAACATTGGCTGCATCTAAATAGGGCGTAATTTTATCAAGAGTTTCGCGAGTCATATAACCATTAGTTACCCATATATTCTTAAGTCTCTTTTCTTGGGCAATAATCATTGTTTCTAATGCATATTCGACAAAAACAGTTGGTTCTGTGTAAGTATAAGATATTGAAGGGCATCCAGCCTCTATTGCACGCTTCACATGCTCTTCCGGCGATATTTCAACTCCTTCAATTGATTTTGTCAATCTGGGACTCTGAGCTATTTCCCAGTTTTGGCACCAAGAACAGCGAAAATTGCAGCCAACCGCTGCAAAAGAATATGTCCTGGTTCCCGGCAGAAAATGATACAGTGGTTTTTTCTCAATAGGGTCTATGTTTAGCCCTGCTGTCTTTCCATAATTTAATGACCATAGTTTTCCTTGCAAATTCTGACGAACATAACAAATACCTTTACCGCCTTCACCGATAACACAACGATGGTTGCATGCGATACACTGAATCTTATTGTCATTTAATTTTGTGTATAAAATAGCTTCTTTCATGCCATTATCACCTCACTCTGACAAATTCTTATTTCGACATTAATCTTCTGAACCCTTTAATATACTGAAAATTCTATCTTTTGTTAATAAAAAAAACCATCTGCACATAACAGATGGTTTTTTCTTAGTTTATTTTTTTTGCGTGCCGGCTTTGTGGTCGAACGTAGCAAGCACGCTGCATAAAATTATGCATTTTAAAAATTATAATATCACATGCAAAGCCTCAGTGACTAACTAACTCTCATTCTAATACCGTATCCAGAACAGATGTCAACGAAACGGTATAGCGTCCAAAAATATTAAGTTTTTTATTACAGTACACCCTTATCGCGCAATTCTTGAACTTTAGCATTGTCATAGCCCAAGATCTCGCTAAGAATTTCCTCAGTATGTTGGCCGAGTAATGGTGCTGCTTTCTCCACGGTGCCCGGAGTTTGAGACATTTTGATTGGCACGCCAGGAATATGCATTTTTCCAGCCACTGGATGCTCAACTTCAACAATCATATTTCTAGCCTTAATTTGAGGATCTTTAAGCACTCTGTCAACTGTGTTGATTGGTGCACAAGGAATACCCGCTTCTTCAAGCATTGCAAGCCACTCGTCAATAGTCTTAGTCTTAAAGACGCTGTCAAGGATTGGTTTCAGTGCTTTTTGATTATTTGTTCTGTCACCGTTAGTTACGAAGCGTGCATCGGTGATGAGTTCTTCTTTGCCAAGCAATGCACAGAGTTTTTTCCACAAGCGGTCATTACCGGCACCGACGATAACATAACCGTCGCTAGCTGTGAATCCTTCAAATGGAGTAATGGAAGGATGACGGTTGCCAATAGGGCCCGGTACATCACCATTTACCAAATAACGGCTGATTGCGTTCTCAAGAACTGCAACCTGGCAGTCGAGCATCGATACATCTATCTTTTGGCCTTCGCCAGTCATAGCACGATGATAAAGCGCCATGGAAACACCAATCGTAGTGAACAAACCTGCAATGATATCGCCGACGGAAGCACCGACTCTTGTTGGCTCGCCGCCTTCAGGACCGGTAATGCTCATAATGCCGCCCATAGCCTGAACTATGATATCATAAGCTGGTTTTAATTTATAAGGGCCTG
>CAZCMY010000035.1:0-12087 GCA_964500055.1 uncultured Acidaminococcales bacterium
TGAAGCGCGGGGAAGTTTCTTTTGCTTCCTTCAGAACATCTTTTGATAACCTGCCGGCGTCAAGCCGGTTATTTTTTTGAACTGCCGTGAGAAATGGCTTTGATCAGCGAAACCTGTTTCATATGCAACCGCAGTCAAAGCAGCGCCGGCCGCAAGTAAAGTTTTGGCTTTTTGTACCCGTAATTGTTGTTGGAAAAGATGTGGCGGTATGCCCACAGCATTTTTGAACACATGCAGCAAATAATACGGATTAAGCTTTGTCACTTCAGCCAGGTCCTTTAAAGAAACACTATTAGCATAATGTTGCTGCAAATATTCCTTGATTATCTGTACGGCCACATCTTCCTTGCCAAAATGCAGTGATTTTTTCATTTCCCCTGCATAAACGCTGATAAAAGCACCCAACCAATGCCACAACATACTTTCCTGCTGTAAAACCGGTGCTCCTTCCTCTGTAAGAATTTCGTGCAGCTCTTGTAACCCTTTCGCAAAAATCTTATCAGAAATTACACCCGGCAAAAAATAAGGCAATGTATCGGTTCCAGTTAAATTAAAATTAGCCTCGTGCACAATTTCTATCGGCAAATATAACATTTTATAAGACCAGCCAAAATTATCGGCACCGTGCCCGTCATGTACTTCGCCCGGTACAACAAGATTGATATCGCCTTGATTAGCCTGCCAATCCTTATGCTGGTAGGAAAAATCGAGACGACCGGCGGTAATAAAACCAAAAGCATAGCAATCATGCGTGTGGCGGCTAAAATTTTGCTTGCGATAAGAAGCCTCCATTACTTGCAATGAACCGAGATTTCGCAAGCATTTGCATTTTATTTTATTTTTGACATTGGTTTCTTGCTGATTCATCGCCTGTTTTCCTTTCTTTTTCTGCTAGTGCCAATATCAAGATAGCACTTACAGCGGTCAAAAGTGCAATAAACTGCCAACCGGAAATATTCTCTTTCAGCAAAAAGGCTGACAAAAAAGCTGCAGATAGGGGCATTACTGCTGTAAAAGCACTGGCAACAGTTCCACTGACACCGGCAATGCCGCGGAACCAACAAATATAAGCTAAATCAGTGTAAACAGCGCCAAAATATAAAATAGCCAAGATATCCGCAACGCCTAACCCCTGAAAGTTAAAATCTGCTGCCTCAATAATAGCTGGTGGCAAACACAGCAAAAACCCTAATAATGATAAAATGGCAGTCAGCTCCAAGCCAGAAAGTTGTTGATCAAGTTTCTTCGCAAAAAGCAGGAAAACCGCTTCACTGGCTACAGCAGCAAGAATCAGAAGGTTACCCAGCCAGGAAAAACCGTCGCCTTGTATCATCAGCCAAAATGTATCTATACCTAGAAAAATTATACTACTAAAAGCTAATAGAAGACCAAGAATCTGCCCATGAAAAAACCTCTCGCCAAGAAAGATCAAGGTTATCAGGGCCATGAAAAATGGTGTTGTACTAGTCAAGGTACCTGCACTTATACCAGAAGTATAGCGCAGACCGAGCAGAAGCAAAATAGTAAAAAGGATTTGCCCGCAAAAAGCCATTGTGGCAATGATCTGCCAATCATGCCGCGACATGGAAAAAAGCGAACGTTTGTAAACTCCCATAGGTAAAAGCAACAATGCTGCCAACAAAAATCTAAGACCAGAAGCAAGAAACAGCGGAAAATCACTGGTGATTATCTTGCCGACAACCACGGAACTGCCAACAATAAACATAGCCGCACTAAGGTAGAAGTATGACATAGATAGGAAAGTCCTTTCATTTTTTCTCTATTGTAAGAAACAAAATCAAATCAGTATTGTACAAAATTGCTTTTTATAAAAAAATGCCAAAAACGCCAATCCG
Organism: uncultured Acidaminococcales bacterium; assembly: GCA_964500055.1. Lineage (GTDB taxonomy): Bacteria > Bacillota > Negativicutes > Acidaminococcales > Acidaminococcaceae > RZYP01. Next base: position 1,857 of record CAZCMY010000035.1, read on the forward strand.
TTAGGATTGGCGTTTAACATTACAAAATCGCTTTTTTGTGGTTATTTCTGTGGTTTCTTTTGTTCTAAAAAATCAGCAAATTTATCTTCAATCCGTTCGCAAATTCGCTCACTCATGGGAAGCAGGCCTTTATATTCACTTTCCCGCATATCCAGGATCATCCAAATGTTTTCTTTAGTTTTATAATCGGTCAAAAGAGTTTTAAATCCAGTATTTGCTATATTCTTGTAATGTTCCGGTATAACCTTTAATCGTTTCACTGGTATTTGTACAACAGTTTTTTCTTCCCTGATGTTATTTTTATTATCTATTTTCGTTGTAGTTACAACCGTTTCCACATATTCAATTTCTTCATGCCACTGCTCAGGGACATAAATTTGTTCCGTACCGTATGAAACAAGATTATATTCCAATACTTGATCAACAAATTTGTCTGCATTCATATCCATGATTCTCTGATATCTCTGCGGATCACTTTTTGCCACTTCTTTTAAATCTTCATTAACAGCTCCACTGATTTTGCCCTGTAAGTCATCCTCAGAAAGCAATTTTACACCTATTTCATTAATCTTCTTATTATTCTTGATTTGTTCACAATACTCTCTAATTCTTATTTCATCAAAATATTCAAGTTTGATTCCGTCGGAAATTATTACTGGTTTTATAAGAATACGTTTAATATTTTCCTTATCATATTCTTTATTTTGCCATTCATCTTTTCTTTCCTCCGCATAAGTTATATTACTCAACGTAAAAAGTATAATTAGCAGCACAAGAAAGATATTATTGATCCAAATTTTGTTCATATCGCTCCCTCTAAACCTTTAATCCTTCAGATCAAACTAATCTTTTAATTTTGCTAAATACTTTACGGCACTTAAGGCAGCAACTAAACCCTGACCTGTCGCTCTGCTGATTTGCCACGGCTGACCAGTGCAGTCACCGGCAGCAAATATACCATCAACACTCGTTTCCATGTCCTCACCGACTGCCACGGCTTTACCATGCAGCTGCAATTCCGGGAATAAAGAATCAATGGGATCGGATTCTCTTAAAATGAATACACCATGTACCGGATAATATTCATGCTTAGTTCTGACACCGGTCACTCTATCGGTTCCGGTTATTTCATCAGTATCTGCTGATGCAATCTCAATGTTTGGATATTTCAGAGGACCTTCCAGCTTGAAACGAGGCATCAGTATGACTTTCTCACAGATCTCCGCCAAAAATTCAACTTCCTCCATAGCACTCGGAACCGTCACAATCGCCGCAACAGGCTTGCCCTTGAAAAAATGCCCGTCACAAGTAGCGCAATAGCTTACTCCTCTGCCAATAAATTCTTTTTCTCCCGGTATGATTTCCGAAGAAGAAGCACCTATCGCCAAAATAACTGATTTGGCATTATAAAAACCACTAGCCGTACCAAGAGTAAAAGTCTTGTCATCCTGGCTGGCATACATAACCTTTTCTCTTACTATAACTGGATTAAAGCTCATGGCGTGCGCAAGAAATTTATCCATTAACTCTTCGCCGGAAATTTCAGGCAAACCCAGGTAATTACTTACCATATGAGCTTTGCGCAAACGCGGACTAAAACCATTAACGTCAAAAATAATAACATTTTTATTGCGAATGCTGGCTGTAACTGCAGCCGAAAGGCCGGCTGGACCACCGCCGATAATGGCAACATCAAATATCTTTTCCATAACCTCGACCGCCTTTACAAAAAATTATCATATTCAGATAACTACTTCTTATAGTTAATTCTAGTTTATTGGCCATAACAAGTCAATTCATCAAAACACTTATGTTAATTTTAAAATAAATTTAATAGATAATAGTTATTATTCAATATCTTTTAAAATTTTTATAGAAAAGCAAAAGGATTTTTTATTACAATGGCGAATTAAAATAAATAATGGTTTAAAAGACCATTATTTAGCGAAAGGAAGTGTTAGCAGCTTCAAAAATGAGTTAGTTAATGATAGAGAAGATACTATCAATATTTGTAGTTTAACAAGCGGAAATTTTACCGCAATAATAAAAAGAAAGAGGGTATTTTTAATGAGAGATGTAAAATTTTTTATCTGTAAACATTGTGGAAATATTGTAGGCATGATTCATGACAGTGGGGCTCCTTTATCCTGCTGCGGCGAAAACATGACAGAATTAGTAGCTAATACAGTCGATGCTGCAAAAGAAAAACATGTTCCGGTTATCACCATCGAAGGCGATACCGTTACTGTGAAAGTTGGCAGCGTAGCTCATCCGATGTTGCCGGAACACTACATTCAATGGATCTATCTGCTGACCGAACAAGGCGGCGAACGTAAGATTCTGAAACCTGGCGATGCTCCTGAAGCAGTTTTCGTTATGACTCCTGGCGACAAATTTATTGCTGCCTATGAATATTGCAATCTGCATGGTTTGTGGAAAGCTTAACAAATAAAAAATATGCGGCTGTGACCAAAAGTCACAGCCGCTTTTTTATATCTACTTGTATTATTTGTTGTAAATGATATCTCTGGTTATTTTGCTTAAATCCTGAGCACCAGTCATGATCATTGCCGCTTCGAGTTCAGCCTGCATATATTTTAGTAAGCAAGCGACTCCTTCAGCACCACCAGCACCAGCCTGTGTTATCGGGCGTCCCAGCAAAATGGCGTCAGCACCCAGTGCCAGCATTTTTAGCACGTCGAAACCTGTACGAATCCCGCCATCAACAAAAATCATCATTTTATTGCCGACAGCATCGGCAATCCCAGGTAAAACCTCTGCGGTTCCCGGGGTATGGTCAAGCACGCGACCGCCGTGGTTGGAAACAACGATACCGTCAATACCAGCCTCAGCGCACTTCAAGGCATCTTCTATTTCCATTACACCTTTAATAATCAAAGGTAGTTTTATATTCTGTTTTAATTCAACAAGTTCTGCAAAAGTTTTAGGGCCCACCGGCTGCCCGGAAACGGTCATGTTAATCAGAGCTGCGGCATCGACATCGATAGCAACGGCAACAGCTCCTGCAGCTTCAGCCTGGTATGATAGTTCGATAATCTGCTCATTCGGCCTCGGTTTGATTGTCGGAATCCCCCAGCCATCTTCAGCAAGAATAGCGTTAAGTCCGCTTTGGTAAATTTCTTCTAGTTTCCCATCGCCAACCATACCCATAGCCCCCGCTGCTTTAGAGCCGCTGATGACTGCCTTGGCATAGTCTGCCTCCGAAATATAACCATTCCAATTAAAAGCAATGCCACCGATAGGTGCTGCCAAAATCGGCATAGATAATTCATTTCCCCACAAATTAAAAGCTGTTGAAGGTTTATGGACGGTATGAATTATTCGCTGACGCAACTTTACTTCTGCCAACGCACTGATATTATTGCGAAAAGCCTGACCGGAACCAACACCACCCGCTCCCGGGATTTCTCCTGCGCAAGCACGTCCATCACAAACAGGGCACATACGGCAGACTTTACCAAACTTTTGCCTGCCTAATTCCCTTAATTCTTTCATATCCATCAAAATTCACCCCATCTGCTTTAAAATAATCATTTTTATTATACTATAGAATGAATTAAATTGACTAAAAAAGTGCCCTCAAGATTGTGTTTAAACTTCTCTCGAGGGCATTTCGCAGTTATTTTTCTTTAAAACATCAGAAAGGTGTTGTTGCCGGTGACTTTCTATAATGAGTTGCCTGTTCAAAAGCATAAGCAATACGGATGAGACGTTTCTCTGACCATGGTTCTCCGATTATTTCCATACCGATAGGCACACCGGTCACAGAGTCAGCATCAGGCTTGGAAAAACCTGCGGGCACAACCACCGACGGGAACCCAGTTACTGAACAAAGTACGCCATTGCGCTGTTTCTGGGAACTGCCAACTTTGCAGACAAGTTGTTGCTGGTGAGGATAAACAATTGCGTCAAGTTCATAGTCGGCAATAATTTTCATGATTGAATTTCTGACCTGGGCCTGCCGCAAAATTTTCTTATCATATTCAGGCGAATGTGTTGTCAGTTTGATCGCCGTTTCAATATTTTCCTTATCAACCGGATGGTACAATCCCTTTTCGTATATTTCTTTGAGAGAATGCACGCCCACTTTATCTGCAGGTATTGCCTGCAAATATGCAGTCAGGTGATCGCTGAAATCATCAAGATGTACGCTGACATCGGAAGTAAGCCAGCCTGAATTGATATCTTCTTTGATGTCCATAACGATTGCACCGGCAGCTTTCATTTGGTCAATAGCTGCATTTACTACTGCATTAACTTCCTGGTTAATTTCTTCTTTTCCGAAAAAGCTTCTCAAAACGCCAATGCGTTTGCCGATAAGATTACTCTTCTCTAAGCCGGCAGCATAGTCGATATCCCTATGAGGGAAGTCCCAGGCAGTGACCTCATCTTCCGGATCATAGCCAGCAATAACCGATAATGTTCTTGCGGCATCCTCCACAGTACGGCAGATAGCGCCTGCAGTATCCTGTGTCATAGAGTAAGGAACAATTCCTCCCCTGCTGACGCAGCCTATTGTCGGTCTGATGCCGACCAGGCTGTTGGCTGATGAAGGTGAACGAACGGAGTTAATCGTATCTGTGCCAATACCGACGATACCGAAGTCAGCAGCGATTGCAGCTCCTGTGCCGCCTGAAGAACCACCCGGTGTTCTCGTCAGGTCATAAGGATTAAGTGTTTGACCTTGAATCGAGCTGATGGTTTCACCCCAAATCGCGAATTCATGCAGATTTGATTTTGCTAATATAATTGCTCCTGCCTTTCTAAGCTGTTTAACGAGAAAGGCATCCTTCTTGGATTCAAACCCTTTCAAGGAAATAGCACCTGCTGTAGTAGGCATGTCATAGGTTTCGCAGTTATCCTTAAGAATTACAGGGATGCCATGAAGCGGGCCAACAGGTCCTTCTTTAGCAAATCTTTCATCTAAATTTTTAGCTTCCGCGACCGCATTTGGGTTAATCAAAATAATTGAATTAAGTTTCGGGCCTTTTTTGTCGTATTTATCAATTCTGTCGAGATAATACTCAACTAGTTCAACGGCGGTTATTTTTTTCTCCTGCATCAACTGATGTACTTTAGCAATTGTAAGTTCTCTCATTTTTCCTCCCCCTTCTTAAACCGGTAAGAATGTTACGCCGATAATGAAGATAAATCCGCTCATCAACATTATAGCGATGGAATAGCCCATTATTTCACGAGCCTTAAGGCCTGTAACACCGAGAAGTGCCAATGCCCAGAACGGCTGTGCCATATTCGTCCAGGTATTGCCATAGGCAACTGCCAGACAAGTCTTAATGATATTAGCATCCATCATCAACGCCGAATTAATGGCTACAGGCCCCTGTACTGCCCATTGTCCGCCGCCGGAAGGCACAAACATATTAATCACAGAAGCAGTCAGGAAAGTCCACAGATAAAAAGTATCAGGTGTGCTTATGTTGACCATGAAATTAGCCAGCATATCAACCAAACCGGAATACTGAATCATACCCATGATGCCTGCATAAAGTGGGAATTGGAAAATAATTCCTGCCACACCAGGGGTTGCGGCCTTGACGGCCTTTAAGTAACTGGCAATATTTTTATGCATCAGTATGCCCAAAAACATAAAAATAGCATTTACCAGGTTGATATCCAAGGAAAAGCCTTTGGTGTAAAAGTGCCACCCTACATATACCATACCGAGCATGCCAAGCAGCCCTGCCAAAAGCGTACTGTGGTTCAGAATATCGCCGACAGAAGGATCTTTCGGCATTTCCGATACAGCGCTGCTCTCCAGTTCAATGGCTTTTAAGCTGTCTTCGCTTAGCTCAGAAATGTTCTCTGGTTTTGGGTGTACCATAGATGCAAAAAACGGTGGGAAAATCAATAGTGCTATCGTTACCGCAATATTCATGGGGTTAAACATATAATCATACATGGAAATAAGCCCGATTTTGCTCTCCAGGAAATGTCCAGGCGTAGCAATCAGGAGTCCTATCGAGGCAGAAAGCATACCATGCCAAGTCATCTGACCAACATAGGCGCCCGCACCTATAAGGCCGTATTCAAAAGGAATCTTTTTGATACGCAGTTCACGTGCCAGTTCTTTTGCCAAAAGTGCCCCGACTATAAGGCTTAAGCCCCAATGCAGGAAGGATACTAATACTGATACGAAAGTCACGAGCCAGGCAGCCTGCTTACCAGTCTTAGCCATACCTGCGAGTTTCTGTATACCTCTTTTGGTCAAAGGCGCTTCAGAAACCGCCGAGCCTGTTATTATGATCAATGCCATCTGCATAGCAAAGGTCAGAAGGCTCCAGAGGCCCTTATACCAATGTTGCACCATTTTCATTGGCGTAACATCCGCCACTAATACGCCGAGCAGAAAAGAAATTAGTGTTAAGACAACCGCAAAAATACTGGGGTCAGGCATGTACTTCATAGAAAGCCGTGTCAAAGTCGAACCCATTCTCATTACTGGATTTTCAGCTTCTACGCTACGGTCTTGATTAGACATGAAATTTCCCCCTTCATATAAAATTGTGTTTTTAGAGCAGGATTTGAACTATTTACTCGCCTTAATACCGCCTTTCTTGTATTAATTAATCAAAAACACCGGTTCGAAAAACTCCCTACGGCGAAGGACTACATAAACTTAACAACAAAAGACAAATCCGACCATTCCACCTCCTGTATTATTTTTTTACCGTACTCTTTCCCCAGAATGGGGTTCCGCCCGCAAAGAGTATACGCATAGAGAAGCCTGCTACTTTATTAAGTAACAAGCTACTCCACCTATAAAGGGCTCCACATTGTTCCGAACCAATGTTACAGCCAAAAGCACATCATATGATATGGTCTTAAAGTTTTTTAAACTGTTATCTTTTTCCGATCATTTAGTAATAATCTATTCCTTCTACGACTATCATAAAATCCCTTCTTTTTTATTGGAATATATCTATATAAAAAGCAAATAGCATGATTCCCAATGAAATTGGGAATCATGCTATTTAAATTTTTTCAACATTTTTTAGTAGCTTAAGCAAATATAAGCTTTTAATAATTAAGAATCTTTAAGGGATTTACTGTCTGTCCATTAAGCAGAACTTCGAAATGGAGATGCGGGCCTGTACTGTAACCGCTGCTGCCTACATAACCAATAATATCACCTTTCTTAACACTGTCACCAGAACCGACAGCAATAGAGCTCATATGTCCATAGGCTGTTTCATAACCATTGCCATGAGAAATCTTGATATAACGACCATAACCACCATTCCAGCCAGCCTGCTCTACATCACCGGCAGCGGAAGCATAAACAGGATCACCATAATTACCGGCAATATCAACACCGGGATGAAAATCAGAACCATAACCGAAAGGATCATAACGATAGCCATAGCGGGAAGAAATTTCGCCGCTATCCGTAGGCCAATAATTAGGCGTAACACTCTTTTGTTCAAGCTGTTCCAACATATTGCTCAAATTCTCATATTTGTATGCGATACGTTCCTCAATAAGTTTATTCTGTTTACTAAGGATATCCATATTACTAAGACCAATTTTACCTGGGCCGCCCTGACCTTTAATATCGGCGTCATGAGAAGCACGGTCAACACCACCACGTGATGTGCCATTGCCATCCTGATCCAAAGTTCTGCGGACTTCTGCTTCCAGCGCAGCAACTTCCGCTAGGTTTTTTTGAATTTTTTCGTTCTCAGCCAGTAAGGCCTGCAATTTCTCTTCCTGTCGGGCATATTGCGCACGATAGGTCATAAGTTCTTGCTGCTCCTGATCTGCCCTATTAACAGCATAAGCGCCTTTAACCAGGCTGCCAATACCGCAAATCATAGCTACGCAAACGAGAATGGCTACAGGTTTCTTGATGCGAAAAACCCTTGTACCCTTGCCTGGACGTGCGATTGCAATAACATAATCCCGATTCGGGGTATACTCTTTTTCTTGCTGTTCCATCAAAAATACCTCCTAAACACTTTCCCATTATCTCACAATTTGCAATATTAATCAAATTGCTCACAAAAAAGACACAGATGGTCCAGCATTTATGTAAAGTTTTTATCAGTTGAATTTCTATTTATAAAAGCCAAGTTTTTTGCCCAAAGACAAAATTCTATGCCCGATAAAAGGCAATTCTTCGGCTTCCTCACGGTGCAATCCGCCCAGTGCAATAAGACTAATACCATAAATCGGTACTGCCACAAACAATGACGCCAAAATATTCCAGGCACCCCAGGAAGGAGTGATTGCAAGGACACCCCAAACGGCAGCGCCCATTGCCAAAGAAGCAAGGAATGGTTTCAATACGCCACCAATCGATAAAGAAAAACCAGTATATTTATATATGAAGAACAAATTCATAATAGCCGCAACACCAATGTCAGAAACTGTTGCCCAGGCCGCGCCTTTGATGCCGAGTTCAGGAATTGCCGTCAAGACCCAGCTCAGGACAACTTTAGTCGTGGCAGCAATAATCATATTAATAACAGGGATAGTTGTCTTACCAAGTCCTTGCAAAATACCTGTGCTGACCTGATGCAAGCCAAGCATAAAGATGGCCGTACTCATCGTTTGAATGGCAGGTGCGGCATTCGGCGCATTATAAATCATGGTGGCAATTTTCTCCGCCAGAATAAATAAACCAATTGTACAAGGTATGGTGATAATGGAAGTTACGCTAAAAGCCGTCTTCAGTTTTGCTTTGATACCGGCCTGATCCTTCATAACGCGTGATTCGGAAATAGCCGGTACGAGACTAATGGCCAGTGAAGCTGTAAGAATAGTAGAAAGATTGATCAAAGGAACTGCCATACCGGTAAGATAACCGAACATCTCAGTTGCTTCGCTGACATTAAAACCGGCTACTTCGAGCCTTGCCGGCACAATCAGCAAATCCAGATTGGCTACAACAGGCAGCATCAGACTAGACATAGAAACCGGCAGAGCAAGTTTGACCAACCGCTTGACCACATCCCAGGACGATTCTTTAGCAAACTCAACCTTCTGGTTAGTTATCTCATTATGAAATTGTTTCTTCAGTCGAGCGTAAAACCAACATAATACCAAGAGACCGCAAAAAGCACCCACGCCAGCACCCATACTGGCACCGCCTGCAGCATAAGCAAGCCCACGCGGCATAAACATATTAGCAAAGAAAATCATCGTAACAACACGTGTCAGTTGTTCAACTATTTCGGAGGCAGCGGTAGGCGTCATAATCTGCCAGCCTTGCAGATACCCGCGAAAGCTGGAAAGAAAAGTTACAAAAAATACAGCCGGTGCCAAGGCTATGATCGAATAGTAGGCACGGCCATCTCTGATCAGGTGATTATCAATCAGCCAGCCAGCTCCAAATAACAGGGCCCCCGAAAAAACCAGCCCGGTCAAAAGAAGCAGCCGCAGCGATATATGAAAGACTCTCTGTGCACCGAGATAGTCCTTCTGCGCAAGTTTTTCCGCCGTAATAATCGAGATTGCAACAGGAATACCGGCAGAAGAAACCGTAATTGCCATCAAGTAGATTGGAAACCCCATCTGGTAAAGGCCAATGCCTTCGCCACCCATAACACGCGACAAAATAATCCAGTTAAGTGAGCCAATCACTTTGACCACTATACTGGAAATGGTAAGAATCAGAGTACCTTTTAAAAATTTATGATTATTTGTCTTAGCTTCAGTCTTTTGCTCCATAGCTCTCCGTCCTGCTGCCAAACCAGCAGCGATAATTAACACAATTATACATGATAATTATCTACTCATACACCAATTTTTACAAGTCTTTTTCCGTATTTTGCCTTCAATTATGTTGCTTTCCTTACAATCAGTTGCTACAATTAGTTTGATAATGTTTGATACTAGAAGGAGGTCCTTACATGAAAAAATTGTTTGCCCTCGCTCTTGCCTCCATCCTCGCTTTTTCAGCTCTTGCAGGATGCGGCAGCGATAAGAAGGGCGCAGACAAGAAGGCCGGTGAAAAAACCAAGGTTGCCTTTGTCTATGTCAGTTCTGCCAAAGATGGCGGATACTCCATGGCTCATGACCTCGGCCGCCAATACGTCGAGAAAAATATGCCCAACGTAGAAGCCACCTTTATGGAGTCGGTACCTGAGGGTGCTGATGCTGAGCGTGTCATCAGCCAATTGGCGTCACAAGGCAATAAGATCATCTTCACTACCAGCTTCGGTTACATGGATCCAACCATTAATGTAGC
>CAZCMY010000036.1:0-11356 GCA_964500055.1 uncultured Acidaminococcales bacterium
CAGTCGGTCGCTGATGTGCAGCAGGCCCGTCACTTCTTTAGCCCTTGCCTTTTTTAGTCCCTTTTTAGAAGATTCTAAAAGCACAGGTCTCCAAGTTTTAAAGTTTTGCTTTGTTGAAAAAATAAGAGAAATGATATAAAATGATATAAGTTTAGAAACGGGAGGTTATTGGTAATGGCTGAAAACGAAATTCTGGCAACAGCGACCTTTTCAAGCGTGATTCATAACAATGAGATTTGTGATGAAATAGTGAAATGGGGAGCGGCCAACGGATATCCTGTTAAAAAAGCAAAGCTGAGCAATGCTTTAGAAGCTTATGTAGGTTTTACACCTGAATATATGATATTAGCAAAGCGCCAACCGCCTATTCCAGGTGGCTGGGACATTACTGTCGAAAAATATGAGCCTGAAACACGGATTATTCCGGTTAATGTCAAAATTAAAACGGATGAAGCTGGCAATAAAACCTATGAAATGAATAAGTTCATCATCAAAATGATGGAAGAATATCGCAAAGAAGGCCTCAGCATTGAGGTTGGTGAAGCTTTTTCTGAAGTTTATGGGTCGTCCGTGCGTGATTTGCGCTGTACTGGTCACCCTATTCTTGTCGACGGTTTTGAAGAGTTTATCGAAAATATGCGCTAAAGGGAGAAGTACCCGCTGTCTCAGACAGTGGGTACTTTTTTTGAGGAAAAACTTAAAATGTTTGGGCAATCATCGTTTCAGACAGGTGTGAAGAATCCAAAGAAAAAAGTCTTCTTGTGCTTGTAGAAAACAGAAGTATCATATATAATAAATAAAGAATTTTGACAATCTGTCCGATGCTTAGCCTGAGAGGAATATTTCCTCACGGCCCTAAAAGCTTTTGAGGATTTACAAATTATAAATGATTATTTCGGAGGGCTTGCTCCTTTTCTTTTCAACATGGTTTTCGATGATGAAAGGGTGGCAGGCTTCTCTCGTTATGTGGAGTGAAAATAGTGAAGCCGGTTAAAATTACCATTAATAGCCATGCTAAAGGACTGAATGCCGATGATTTTCTGCAGACAAGTTTCCTTGGCCGGATGACAGAGCGTGACGGCAAATTTTATGTTGTTTATGAAGAAACAACGGCCACAGGCCTTGAAGGAACCAAGACAACAATTAAATGGGACAAGGAACGCATCGTCATATTGAGGCATGGGAAGCTGGAACATAGGCAGGAGTTTGGTTTTGACTTCACCGACAATAGTTTATATAGAACCCCTTATATGGACATTCCCGTAGTTGCTAAAACCAAAACTATTGATATTACCAGCGAAGATGGTATTTGGAAGCTATGCGTTGAATATAGTACCGCAATAGGGGGCGATGCTCCTAATGAAATCAGTTTGAAGATTGTGATTGAGGAGGAAAATAACGTTGAACATTAAGGAAATATTGGCACAAAGCATTAAGGATGCGGCACAAAAAGCTATTGAGGCCGGAACAGTTAAAGAGGGCGAATTGCCAGCAGTTGTTTTGGAAGTGCCACCGCAAAAGGAATTTGGCGATTTTGCCACTAACTTTGCTATGCAGGCAGCTCGCAGTTTAAAGTGTAATCCTAGGATGGTTGCCCAGGCGGTAGTTGATAATCTGGCTTGTGCTTATATAGATAAAACAGAAATCGCCGGTCCTGGTTTTATTAATTTTTATTTAAAGCAGGATTGGGTTTACAGTTTGCTTAGCAATATTCTCGCCCAAGGCGATGGCTATGGCGATCTTAAACAGGAAAATCCTGAAAAAATCCAGCTGGAATATGTCAGCGCTAATCCGACAGGACCATTACATGTTGGTCATGGACGTGGCGCCGCAGTAGGCAGTTCACTTGCTAACCTGATGAAAGCTGCGGGTTATGATGTTACTCGTGAATACTATATAAATGATGCCGGCAATCAAATCGAAAACCTGGCTGCCTCCGTTAATGCCAGATACCTGGCACTTATGGGTGTGGAATGCGAATTTCCGGAAAATGGCTATCATGGTGTTGATATCATTGATACTGCTAAGCGCATTGTGAAAATATATGGTGATAAGTTTATGCAAATGGAAGAAGAGGACCGTCTGCATGAATTTAAGACTTTGGCCTTGAAGGAAAAACTGGCAGCGCTGAAAGAAGACCTGCAGGCTTTTAATGTTGATTTTGACGTCTGGTTCAGTGAAAAAACATTACATGATGAAGGCCGCATTAAAGCTGCCTGCGATTTTCTCCTGGAACGCGGCCATATGTATGAGAAAGACGGCGCGTTATGGCTGAAATCTACTGAATACGGTGATGATAAAGACCGTGTTGTTATTCGCGATAACGGCATACCTACTTATTTGGCAGCAGATATAGCATATCACAGAGATAAATTCGAACGTGGCTTCGACCATGTTATCAATCTTTGGGGTGCAGATCATCATGGTTATATTGCACGTATGAAGGCTGCTGTTGGTTCTTTAGGCTACAAGCCGGAACAACTTGAAGTTCTTATTTTACAGATGGTCAGCCTTTACCGTAATGGCGAACTTGTTAAAATGTCCAAACGTACCGGTCAAAGTGTTACGCTAAATGAGCTAATTGAAGAAGTAGGCACTGATGCAGCGCGTTTCTTCTTCATAATGCGTTCAATTGACAGCCAGCTTGATTTCGATTTAACGCTGGCAACAGAAAAATCAAGTGATAATCCTGTTTATTATGTGCAGTATGCCCATGCGCGTATCTGCAGTATCTTAAGGCAAATAGCCGACGAAAACATTGCTATTGATGAGAAGGCTCCACTTGCTTCCTTAACGGCAGAAGTTGAAATTAATCTTATCAAGAAACTTGGTGAGTACCCAGAGCTAATTGCTGCCGCGGCGAAAGAAAGAGCACCGCATCGTGTAGCACATTATGTTTATGAATTAGCAAGCTTATTCCATTCTTTCTATAATCAATGCCGTATTCTGGGTGTTGAGCCTGAAGTACAGCAGGCAAGGCTGCTCCTTGTTATAGCTGTGAGCCATGTGCTGAAGCATGCGCTTAATATTTTGGGCATTTCGGCACCAGAAAGAATGTAGTGATATTATTTTGATAAATTAGCGGCGTTGAAGCGTCGTGGAAATAGCGGGGGAGGAAGAATATGACAAAATATATTTTTGTAACTGGCGGAGTAGTTTCGTCATTAGGCAAGGGCATTACGGCCGCTTCTTTAGGCCGATTACTGAAAAGCAGGGGATTTAAGGTTACCATCCAGAAATTTGATCCTTATATAAATGTCGACCCGGGAACAATGAGCCCATATCAGCACGGCGAGGTTTTCGTAACTGATGATGGAGCAGAAACCGATTTGGATCTTGGTCACTATGAACGCTTCATTGATATCAACCTCTCCAAAAGTTCCAATGTGACGGCAGGACGCATTTACCAGACCGTTATTGATAAAGAAAGACGCGGTGATTATCTGGGACATACAGTACAGGTCATTCCGCATATCACTAATGAAATTAAAGAGCGTGTCTATTGCGTCGGACATCAGGATAAAGCTGATTTCGTCATTACCGAGATTGGTGGTACAGTCGGCGATATCGAGAGCTTACCGTTTTTGGAGGCTATCCGCCAAGTGCGGAAGGAAGTCGGCAAAAATGATGTTTTGTATATTCATGTTACCTTAGTTCCTTTTATCGCAGCAGCTGGCGAGCTGAAATCCAAGCCTACCCAACACAGCGTAAAAGAGCTGAGAGCAATTGGTATAACTCCTGATGTCCTTGTTTGCCGCGCTGACAAGGAAATACCTAAGGACATGCGTGAGAAAATAGCGATGTTCTGTGACGTTGATCAGGATGCCGTTTTTCAGGCTATTACCGCTGAAAGCATCTATCAAGTACCGATGTTGCTTGAACAGCAGGGTATGGATGCGGTTGTCCTACGTAAGTTAGATGTTGAAGACAGACCAAAAGATATGACTGAGTGGTATAAGATGGTCGGCAACATTCTGCGTCCGCACAGCCATAAGGTCGAAATCGCTATTGTCGGCAAATATGTTGAGCTGCAGGATGCTTACATCAGTATCGTTGAGGCTTTGAAACACGCCAGCTTCTATAATGATGCGGATCTGACTATTAAATGGGTCAATGCTGAGAAAATCGAGGATCCGGCAACGGACATGGATGAAGTTCTTGGCTCTGTAAATGGTATTCTTGTACCGGGCGGTTTTGGTGATCGTGGCATTGAAGGCAAGATCAAGGCTGTCCAATATGCACGCGAACACAAAATCCCATTCTTCGGTATTTGCCTGGGCATGCAATGTGCCGTCATAGAGTTTGCACGTGACGTATGTGATATGGCAGGAGCAAACAGCACAGAATTTAATGAAAAGACACCTTACCCCGTTATCTATTTGATGCCGGAACAAATGAGCGTAGAAATAAAAGGCGGTACGATGCGTCTTGGCCAATATCCTTGCAAGGTTGCTGCCAATACGTTGACTGCAAAAGCCTATCAAGAAGAGTTGATTCATGAACGTCACCGTCATCGTTATGAAGTTAACAATGACCTGAGAGAAGAGCTTGTTGCTCATGGCCTTATTATCGGTGGCACTTTGCCAAATGGCAAGCTGGTAGAAATTGTTGAACTGCCGCAGACTGTACATCCTTGGTTCGTCGGCGTACAATTCCATCCGGAACTTAAATCAAGACCGACTAATCCTCACCCGTTGTTCAGGGAATTCATTGCCGCAGCAATTAAATAAGACGAACAAATAAGGCAGGCGCTTCGGCGGCCTGCCTTCGTCTATTGGTAATAAAAAGAGTATAGGACCACAGATTTTGGCGGTCTGTCATTATTCTAACTGTTGGAGTATAATGGTGGTACATAGGCAAGCGTCGTTCGGTTAGTCATGATTTTTTTATGAGGTGAGTATAATGTTGAAACGTATTTTTATAAGTTCAGTGTTGCTGATAGCGATATTATCATTTGTCATGTCGCTATTGGGAGGTAAAAACAATGATGATGCTGTCGTGCAAATGGGCAGTCGTGTGGCGGTGATCAGAATTGAAGGGCCAATTATGGCTGGGGAAGCTACAGATAGTCTCTTCGGAGAAAATGTGGCCAGTACGGGCACAATTATGGCAGAGTTAAGAGCAGCAGCAAAAGACAAAAGTGTCAAAGCAGTACTTTTGCGCATTAACTCTCCTGGCGGCAGCGTAACAGCCGCCGAAGAAATTGGACGCGAAATTAAAAGACTGAAAGCGGAAACGGGTAAACCAGTTATTGCTTCCATGGGTGACACTGCCGCTTCTGCCGGCTATTGGCTGGCTGCCTGCAGCGATAAAATTTATGCCAATTCTTCCACTTTGACGGGCAGTATAGGTGTTTACATTCCTTATATGAATACGGAAGATCTTTACAAAAAGATAGGCATTTCCGGGACAAAGATTAAAAGTGGTGAATATAAGGATATTCTTTCCAATGAACGACCAATGACGCAGGCAGAAAGAGATCTTTTGCAGAACATGGTCAATGAGATGTATGAGCAGTTTGTCGGAGTTGTGAGCGAAGGCCGGAAGATGCCTGTTGATAAAGTAAAAAGCTTAGCAGACGGCAGGGTTTATACTGGTAAGCAGGCCAAGGAGTTGGGCCTGGTAGATGAAATCGGCAATTATTATGATGCGCTTGATGCCACCGGAGCTTTGATTGGCATCGAGGGAACTCCGGAAGTAAAAGACTTCAGAAGACAGAAACCGTGGCAAAATATTTGGGGAGCAAAAATATCAGAGTTTATTTTTGGGAGGATAACTGAGAATCTGACTAACCAAAGTCGTACTTTCGAGATGCAGACTCCACATGCTGAGGGGTGATGGTCATGAGAAGAAAATCCTTTGATGTATTGTTCGAACCGAAGCAAGGTATGGCTGAGTTGGCGAAAAAACCTACAATGTGGCGAAGTTTGTTCTATTTCGTTATCAGTATGGGTGCTTTTATAGGCGTAATAACAAATGTGATTTTTGCAGACCAGTCGATAGCTGTACGTTTTGCGATTTTATTAGGGTTTTTGCTGATTAAACTTGTCGCTTTGGCCTGTTATGGTTGTTTCCTGCATGGACTTAGCGATATCTGCGGGGCACCGGGAGGCGATATTCGCAGTTTCCTTTGCATTCTCGGATTTACCACTTTACCGTATTTGGTGCTTACGCCAATTGCTCTTTTAGGCGTAAGATTTGGCGGTATTTGGCTGCTGTTGATACCAATAGCTGGTTTAATTGGTCTGGCTTGGTGGTTTTTTCTGGTTGTCAGGGCTCTGCAGGTGGTTTATCTCATCAATTTTTTCAGAGCAGCAGCAATTGTTGGCTTTAGTCTTTTCCTGCTTATGATTATCATGTTTATGCCTTTTTATCTGGGCACAAAGATGATTGTTTTAAAGTTAGGCTGATTTTTCCTTGCACAAAACTGTATAAAGTGTAATAATTTAATATAAATTGTTATTTTTATGGCAAATGGGGATGCAAATACCTAGAAGGAGTGTTAAATAATGAACAGAGAATTATCAATGGAGTTTGTCCGTGTAACGGAGGCCGCTGCTATAGCTTGTGGTCACAGTGTAGGGCGTGGAGATAAAAACGGTGCTGATCAGCTTGCTGTAGATGCTATGAGAAAAATGTTTGATACCGTTAATATCAATGGTACGGTTGTTATCGGCGAAGGCGAAATGGACGAAGCTCCAATGTTGTATATCGGCGAAAAAGTCGGCTGCGGCGGACCTGAAGTTGATATTGCCGTTGATCCTGTAGAAGGAACTAATCTGGTCGCTAAAGGACAACCTGGTGCTATTGCCGTAATTGCTATCGCACCGAAAGGCTGTTTGCTGCATGCTCCAGATATGTACATGGATAAAATAGCTGTTGGCCCGCGTGCCAAAGGCTGTATCAATATTGATGCTCCTATTCAAGAAAATCTGGAACGCGTTGCTAAAGCGCTGGAACGCAATATCAGAGACCTGAGCGTTGTTGTGCTTGACCGTGAGCGTCATCAAGGTATCATTGAAGATGTTCGTCGTGCAGGCGCCCGTATCCAATTGATTACGGACGGCGATGTTAACCCTGTTGTCAATGCCGGTATCGAAGGTACTGGCGTGCATATGTACATCGGTAAAGGCGGGGCACCGGAAGGTGTATTGGCTGCTGCTGCTATCAAATGTCTGGGTGGCGACTTCCAGGCAAGGCTTTGTCCGGAAGATGACGAACAAGTAGCACGCTGCCTGAAAATGGGCATTGGCGATATCAACCGCATCCTGACTCTGGATGATTTGGTGAAAGGTGACGATTGCATGTTCACCTCTACAGCCATAACCGATTGCAACCTGCTTAACGGACTGAATTATTTTGGCAATGGCGTGCGTACACATACCGTTTCGATGCGCTATCTGACAGGAACTGTACGTTTCGTTGACGCTGTACATACTTTTGACAGAAAGAAAATGGAAATTAAATTATAAGGCTTAGAACTTAATGAGTTTGATAGTATAAGATGAAGAAGGGTTTTGGCTTTCGCTGAAGCCCTTTTTTAGCGTATCTAAGAAGGCGAAGGATATACATGCGTGATGAGCTTATCTCTCTCATAAAAAAAATAGATATTGTACGTGAAGCCGGCGAAGCTCTTTTAACCGGTGCGAAAGGCCTGAATATATTCGGCTTAGCTGACACGCAGAAGGGCTGTTTTTTGGCGGCGCTGGCTGGTCTTCGCAAGAATAATGGACCTTTGGTCTTCCTCCTGCCTGGACGTGACGAAGTTCGTAACTATAGGCGTGAACTCAATTATTTTTACCCTGAACAGGAAATGCTGGAACTTTACCCGGAAAACCTGACGCAAGTCAGGGCAGACGCCAAGAATCAGGAAGTTGCTGCGGCACGCATCATGGCTCTGAGAGCTATGCATGCCAAAGACTTCAGCATAATCTTTGTGACGGCAGAGTCTCTTTTACAGAGATTGCCTGCTGCCGAAGCTATTTTTAACAGTAATTTGGTCGTCAAGGTGGAAGATGTCGTAGAACAGGAAACTTTGATTGCCAAACTCGTTAAAATGGGTTACGAACGCACCGAACAGGTTGAAGCACTCGGCCAATTCTGCCTGCGCGGCGATATTATGGATATTTATCCTATTAACGAAGTAGATCCGGTACGTATTGAATGGTTTGATAATAATATCGACTCAGTACGCAGCTTTGATATAAAAAATCAACGGGCCTTGCAGGTTAAGGATTCGGTGGAAATCGTTTCTTTGGGTATAACCGAAAAGGCTGATAATGCCAATGTTTTTGAATATTTGTCGGCTTCAGCGACCATCATCATGGATGAGCCAGCCAAAAATTTTGAAACATTACGCAATTTATTTGGCGAAAATGTCCAGGACTCCGCTCGTTTATTCATGCCGGAGGAAATCATGGCGGCTTGTGAAAAACATGGCTGCCTGAGTGTCTCGGCTTTACCTCACCGTTTTTTCAGCGCGCAGAGAACGTTTACTATACCTGTAAGAGCAGTTGCGCCTTATAACCGTAATATTGATCTCCTTGTCTCTGACTTACAAGGCTGGCTTAATGATGGCCTTTCACCTTTAATCATGATGGGTAACATTGACAAGGCTAAAAATATGGCAGAGAGCCTGAAAGGCAGAGGACTGCCTGCTGCTTATGCTCAGAAAGGCCAATTGTTTTTGCCTGGACAGATCAGCGTTTTTGCTGGTGAACTGAGTGCAGGTTTTCGTTCCTGGGGCGAATCCTGGCTGCTTCTAACGGAAAATGATATTTTCGGCGTGCAGAAGAAACGCCGGATACATCACAAGCAAAGCGGGGCTAAAATACAGTTCTTCTCAGAAATTAAAGCCGGCGATTATGTCGTTCATGCTGTGCACGGTATCGGCCGCTATGTCGGTGTAGAGACTTTATTGGTCGGAGATGTGCACAGAGACTATCTCCTTTTGATGTATGCGAATGAGGATAAGCTTTACGTGCCTGTAGAGCAGGTAAGCCTGTTACATAAGTATGTCGGTAATGAAGGACAGGCACCGAGACTATCCAAAATGGGCGGCTCGGACTGGAAACGTATAACTAATAAAGCGAAGGCCGCTATCACAGAATTAGCTTCGGAATTGCTGAGACTTTATGCGCAGAGAAAAATTGTAACTGGTCATGCTTTCGGACCTGATACAGAAATGCAAAGAGAGTTTGAAGCAGGTTTTCCTTTTGAAGAAACGCCTGACCAATTACAAGCTATTCAAGAAATTAAAAGAGACATGGAAAAACCGATACCGATGGACAGGCTGCTCTGCGGCGACGTTGGCTATGGCAAGACAGAGGTTGCTATCAGAGCAGCTTTCAAAGCTGTCACCGATGGCAAGCAGGTGGCGGTGCTGGTGCCGACTACGGTTCTGGCTCAGCAGCACTTCATGACTTTCACGCAAAGAATGGAATCTTTCGGTGTTAATGTCGAACTGATAAGCCGTTTCCGCACTCCGAGGGAACAACGAGCAACTCTGAAAAAAGTGCGGGAAGGTCAGGTCGATGTACTTATTGGTACACATAGAATCCTGCAGTCTGACGTGCAGTTCCACGATCTTGGATTATTGATCATTGATGAGGAACAGCGTTTTGGCGTAGGCCAAAAGGAAAAAATAAAGAAGTGGACTGTTGGTGTCGATGTGCTAACCTTGTCAGCGACGCCTATTCCGCGTACCTTACACCTGGCTCTCGTTAATGGCCGTGATATGAGTGTTATTGAAACGCCGCCTGAGGACAGGCTGCCGGTAGAAACCTATGTGGCAGAATATAATGATGCTATGATCAAAGAGGCGCTGGAAAGAGAGATTCGCCGCGGCGGCAGAGTTTATTATGTGCATAACAGGGTGCAGGGATTGGAAACATTGGCAAGTAAAATAAGACAGCTGGTGCCTGGCATAGCTGTCCGCATTGCCCATGGTCAGATGCCTGAAGAAATGCTGGAAGATGCGATGATAGGTTTCTATGAGGGCAAATTCGACGTTTTATTGAGTACTACTATTATCGAAAATGGCCTTGATGTGCCGCTTGCTAATACCATAATTATTGACGGTGCCGAAAACTTCGGCCTATCCCAGCTCTATCAGATGCGGGGCAGAGTGGGCCGTTCGTCACGTCTTGCCTATGCCTATTTTGTCTATAAAAGGAATAAGGCTTTGAGTGAAATTGCGGAAAAAAGACTGCAGGCCATTAAAGATTTCACGGAATTGGGTGCGGGCTTCCGTATTGCTATGCGTGACTTGGAAATCCGCGGCGCCGGAAATCTGCTTGGTGCACAGCAACATGGTCATATTGCGGGCATAGGTTTTGCTGCTTATTGTGACTTGCTGGAAAAAACCATTATCCAGATGAAGAGCGGTCAGCCATTGGCTGAACCCGAGCCAGATCCGGTATTGGAAGTTGACATTGACGCTTACATTCCGGATGATTATATTGATAATCCACGTTATAAACTGGAACTTTACCGGCGTTTTGCCGATATGCAATATAAGGATCGTGAAGATTTCATGGATGAGATTATCGATCGCTTCGGCAATCCGCCTGAACAAGTCGTTGCGCTTTGGAAAGTTGCCATCATCAGGAGCTTGTGCCGAGAAATTAAAATAACCGGCATAGTTGCTAAGCAGGCCGAAATTCGTATCACGTTTGCTGAACATACGCTGACAGATCCTGAAGGTATTATGGCCGTCATCAGAGAAAACGGACCTTATATAAAATTCAGGAGCGGTACGCAGTCGCAGTTGATTCTTAAAACAACGAAACTCAAAACAGATCCTTTATCTTGGCTGGAGAAGACCTTATTACGTTTCATAAGGCATGAATAAAGTATGACAGACCTTTGTGTTTGCTTTATAATTAAGAAAAATGGAAAGGGGTAACCACAGTGGTTAAGGACAAATTTTTACGTGGCGCGCTGATTTTAACTGCAGCAGGGCTGATGGTTAAGTTTATTGGCGCTTTCAACCGTATATTGCTGTCTCGACTGTTAGGCGGCGAAGGCATTGGCCTTTATCAGATGGCTTACCCCGTTTATCTCCTGATGGTTTCAGTTTCTTCAGCAGGTATACCGATTGCTATTTCCATTGTTGTGGCAGAAAAAATAGCAAAGAATGATTATGCAGGTGCTGGCAGAATTTTTCGCGTTTCTTTGGGACTAATGGTTGTTACCGGCATTCTTTTTGCTGCAGCCTTGTATGGTATGGCAGGATTTTTGATTGATAACAATATAATTCGCGATGAACGCGCTTATCAAGCCTTGATCGCACTTACGCCTGCTGTTTTTTTTGCAACGATTCTGGCTAGTTTCAGAGGTTACTTTCAGGGACATC
>CAZCMY010000037.1:0-6449 GCA_964500055.1 uncultured Acidaminococcales bacterium
TCAAGCTGCAGATGGTCAAATTGATAAAAATCACTAAAAAAAAGAGCTTGCCAGGGAATAATACTGCCAGGCTTTTGCAGTTCAATAGTTGCCAGGCGGTACAAGCCATCAATATCATACCAATTATTTTTTTTAAGTACTTTTCTATAATCTGTATAAATGCTTGCAATCTCTTCATCTTTAAGCCCGTAGCCGTTCTTTCTTTCCCAGGCAGACACAGCTTCAGCAAACTCTTCGGCAGTGGTACCGGCACGGGAAAGTTCTCCTATAAAACCAGTGACAATTTTGGCAAATGAATCAGCATCTGCGATGCTATACAAATACTTGAGTTGACCTGCTTTCTTTTTATCGTCAATAAGCTTTTTCACTATTATTTCTTGGGAGCGTCTGGATAACATTTCAAACCTATCACGCCTATTTGCACGCAATATCTCGTTAGGTAAATAATCCATATTTACAGCTCTCACTGTTCCCTTTTGTTGTTCGCTTTGAAGCAAAAAACGGTTCGGTAAAACTAACAATGCTTCGCCATATGCATATTGCTTTACATGTTCGGCAAATGTGCCCCGCATAGTCTCTCCAAGTTTCACACAAAATAAATCTGCCATTTTATCCGTCCATTCCTGCGTTCCACGACGCTTAACATATACATTTATTTTACCACATTGGCTCCAATAAAAAGTACACACTTATCTTTAGCATTAAACTAAATATCAGTGTGTACCGAATAACAGTAATAAAATTTTTGAATTTTTTATTTACCTGCTTCATTAGGCATTTGGTAAAGGCTGGTCAAAATTTCTCTTCCTTTTTTTGTGATAAAATATTTTTCCTTTACACTTTCTATAGCGTCTGCAGAAAGCTCATCCTCATAAATATTTACCAGAAAATCAGCTTCAACTAATATTCTGTAATCAATACCGTCGATATTGGTATAAGTATGATGATGGCCGATCAAGAAACTGACTCTATCACGTATTGTTTCATCTATGCCTAATTCCAGCATCATTTTCTCAGCAACAGCAGGGCCTTCTTCTTCCTGCATTTTGCCATTATAATACCCATGTTTAAGCAAACTGGCTCTTATTCCGCAATCATGCATTGCTGCGGCAACTTCCAGGATGTACTGTTCAGTGGTATTTAAACCTTCTGCTTCACCTATGATTCTGGCAAAAGAGTGTACTTTCAGAAAGTGATTTACTCTATGCGGGCAACCTTGTTCATAATTAATCATCTTAGCAAGTACATTTGCAATATCTGCGTTCATAATATCAACCCTTTGACAAAAATATAATGCGACTGCTAAAAAAACAGCCGCATTTTAATTTGAAACTTTTATGCTTCTTTTTCAGCAACACTTTCTGCTTTTACTAATTTCTCGACAATTACGTCCACCTTGTCAACCTGATAACCGGTAATGTGCTCAACCTCATCAAGCAGCACCTGACGCAGTTTAGTAGTAGTCTCAGGAATATTGGCACCATAAATTACTGTGATTTTTATTTCGAAGGAAACACGACCAACAGTTGACTGTTGATTTTCATCGTCACCGGCGATAGCATCTGTCTTTTTGACAATAACCTGCGGAATAACACGATCTGCCACTTTTTTTACAACTGCAGCCAAAGTGCTTACATCCTCAGGAGCTGCTGCGACATTCTCCACTTTACTCATTGCTGTTTTTGCTAAATCCGCAAAAACCTCTTCGCTAATGATTGTTTTTCCACCTACCATTTGAATCCCTCCTACAATATTATATTATATTTAAATCATTGAAAGCCTCTCTATACGTGCTATATTCTATATTAACTCCGAATTACCTGCATAAAAACATTTATTTTTTCAAAACAGCTTTATGCTTTCTGCTTTTTTTGCATCACTGCCCAAAGCACTCCCGGTAAAAGAAATAAAAGATTGAAGGCCAAACTAGGAAATAACGTTTCTTTTGCTTCCGGGAAGAACAACCGCCATGTTAAGGCAACAAAAATACCTGCAAGCATGGACAACAAGCCAGCCTTTGCCGGCACTTTGTTTTTGAAGATTATGGCAAAAGTAAGCGGCAAAAATATTCCTGCCCCCCTAAGAGCCATCGATAAGTAGGTCCAATCTAAAACATAAGAATCGGAATTATAAAAAACAACAATTTCCGCAGCTAATGTTATTAAAAATACGAAGCTGCGATTTATCCAAAGCAAAACACGGTGATTTTCAAAACAAAAAACTGCCTTAAATATGTCGCGGGAAATCATAGTACCACAACCGAGAACAAGTCCTGATATTGACCACAGCGCTGATAAGATTAAAGCCGCAATTGCCGCACCACCAAGCCAATCCGGCATGTAGTGCAATAAATATACAGGTAGTGCATCAATACTATTAATTTCCGGATTGCTTGCTTGAACAGACATGCCAATTATGGCAGAAGGAAGTCCTATAGGAATCACAATAATTGCTGCAATAATGCACCCAATTGACGCCGTTTTGCTGTCACTTGCTGAAAATAATGCTTGTACGTAGCTCTGAGTTGAAATTATGCCAATAATCAAAGATAGTAAATTATATACAACTTTTTCTGAACCACCAGCAAACATGCTTAACCAGGGTATCGCTGGGAAGGTCATTCTAATGCCGCTAATACCGCCCAAGTCATTATATGCCCAAATCCCGGCAATAAAAATTGTTCCGAAAATTAGTCCTACCTTAACAAGGCCTGCCATACCTGAGCCACTTATACCGCCTAAAAATACCGATAGCAAAACAACAATCATAATTACTGCTGAGGCTTCTATTAAATTTACGTGAAAGACCCCTGCAATTAAATGAATTGCTGTCAGCATACTGGCCACAATACTGAGAAAAATACCTACGGTAGCAGCAATACTGCTAATAGGCCCAGCGTTTTTGCCATAGTTTATAACCAAAAACTCAGAAATAGTCGTCAAACCACTATCTCGTAATGGTTTTGCATAAAAAAAAGCCATCACAATTAAAGCAATTCCAGAACCAACGGTAAACCACCAGGCACTTATTCCGACCTTGAAACCAAGCTGTGCTGTACCGATAGTCGCAGCCGCACCGACAATAGTTCCTATAATTGTTCCTGCAACCAGCACACTGCCAGCTTTACGTCCGCCAACACTATAATCAGCTTCAGATTTAACTTTTTTGGCAGCGAGAAGACCTGGTATAGAAGCTAAAATCAAAACAACAATCATACTTATAAACTGCGTTGAAGAAAGCTGCATACATATCCCTCTCAGTTTTGGAATAACATTCCTCACTATTATAGCAGAGTATAATTCATTCTTAAACAGAAACAGCCGGCCTTAGGCCGGCTGTTTTAACGAAATTCTACTTTTAGATGCTGTCTTTCAACAAGTCTATGATATTTATATTTTGGATAACCAACCATTAAGGTACCAACTATTTGCTGCTTCTTAGGAATCTCAAGTAGTTCCACCAATGGCTCGTAGCCAGCAATCCCACAGGTCTGGATAAAGCCGGCAACTGTCGTCCCTAAACCTAAAGTTGGTGCATATAGGCCGGCATAAGACCATGCCTGTTCACAATTGCTTACTCCGGTCAAATTTAATTTGCGTGCGCAAGCAAATATGAGTTGTGGGGCATTCCTTGCGATAATGTCAATCTTGCGATCATTATAAGTCCGCAAGATATTGGAAAAATACCTGCTGTGAGGGCTATTTATTTCAATTTCTTTCTGCATCCACTCAGCCGTTAGGTCAGCAACCTTCCTTATGGTTTTTGCGTCAGAAATAACAATATAATAAAGCCCTTGAGAATTACCAGCGGTTGGAGCATATCTGGCAACGTCAAGCAATTTGGTAATTTTTTCTTCTTCTACCGGTTGCGGTTTGAAATTTCGGATTGACCTTCTCATTCTTAAAAAATTGTAGGCTGTCTCAGCATCAAGTACCGGCGCAGGAACAGGTATTTGCTTTGCCAGCTGACAATGCGCGTTGTCCATTGCCGCTGTCGGGCAAATTGCCACACAGTGTCCACAAGCCATACATCCACGATCCCAGTTGCACACTGGACCAGCTTCACTCATTTCCAAAATGCAGCTAGGACAAATATCAACGCAAATTCCGCACTTAATACACTTATCATAATCTACCTTAATTAATTCCATTTTATCACCTCGATATTTTCTTGGAATAAGTTCTTTCCAAACGCACCTATATGTTTATTGTAACTTCAAAATAAGCATTTAACAACAAACAAAAAACCGGACGTTTGTCCGGTTAGATTTTTGGCTCCCCGAGTAGGACTCGAACCTACAACAACTCGGTTAACAGCCGAGTGCTCTACCGATTGAGCTATCGAGGAATTAACTTATCAACAAGTGATATTTTACAACACCTTATAGCTGGTGTCAACAAGCTTTTCAGGCTAATTCAATAAAAACTTCATCTTGTAAGCTTATAAATCAAGGCATTGCATATTGCCGCTGCAACATTACTACCGCCTTTGCGTCCACGTGCAACTATATAAGGTACACCAGCCTGCATAATAAGCTCCTTAGCTTCAACAACATTAACAAAACCTACCGGTACGCCAATAATCAATTCCGGCTTTATTTTGCCATCTTTAATTAATTCATCTAAACGTACCAGTGCCGTTGGAGCATTACCAATGGCAATAATTACTGGCCCTTCGACCAAGCAAGCCTTATCCATACATGCTGCTGCCCTTGTAGAACCCTCTATTTTTGCCTGAGACGCGACATCGGGGTCAGCCATATAACAAACAGCCTTACAGCCAAGTTTGTCCATCCCTGCCTTATTAATGCCAGCCTTGGCCATATTGGTATCAGTTACTATCGTTGCACCATTTTTTAAAGCTTCCAATGCCTTCTGCACTGCGTCTTCAGAAAAATGAAGTGTGCGGACATAATCGAAATCTGCCGAAGTATGGATAACACGTTTAATAATACTCAGTTTTTCTTCGTCGAGTTTAACCTCGCCCAATTCTTCTGCAATAATTTCCATGCTGCGTTTTTCTATATCATTTGGTAAAACATTTTGTAATTTCATGCTATTCCTCCCTACATCTCAATGCCAGATCTTGCTGGAATCCCTTTATCATAAGGATGTTTGACTTTTTTTATTTCAGAAACATAATCAGCTAAATCAATTAGTTCCGGTTTAGGATCACGACCTGTCAGAACTATCTCCATTGAACACGGTTTATTTTTCATGAAATCAATTAGCCTTGCCATATTAAATACACCTGTATTGCAGGCTCCGATAACTTCGTCAAGAATCAATAAATCTATCTTTTCTTCCGCACACTTTTCTATAACGCGGTCAAAAAGCTGTTCATGTTCTAAAAGAACCTGTTTCTTTTCATCCTCTGTCATTTGAAAAGTAAACTTCATTATTTCCTTGCCACGCATTATTTCTATGTTTGGCACATATTTCAAACTTGTCAATTCACCAGTCGGACGGCTTTTGAGAAACTGCACAAACAAAACCTTGTTTCCGCGTCCGGCACATCGCAAAGCAAGACCCAATGCTGCAGTGGTTTTCCCTTTACCATCTCCGCAATAAATATGGATAAGTCCCTGTTCCATTTTAAACGCCTGCCTTTAAAATTTCGTAAATTTTCTTCATATCCAGATTTTTTCTTACCTGCTCAGCCAAAATATCATATTGCTGCTGTTTGTATTCGGCAAAACTTATCACATGAACATCCTCTGGCTTCATACCTTTTTTTGCAAGCAAGGCATCAACAATGCTCTTAGCTATTCCGTCACCATCAAAAATTCCATGTACATAACTGCCATAAATATTCATTTCCTCAGTAATATTTTGTGAGCCTTCCGGCACAATGTCGCCTTCCTCATAGATTGGTTTCATATTGGAAAGACTGCTGTTTATGGCAAAATTGGTTACACCTGAATGAATTTCATATCCATGAAAATGGCATCCTGACAATGCTTTAAAAATACCCTGCACATTACTGAAATGGCCTTCAACCTGAATTGTTCTCTTCTTTTCTGCAAAAATAGTCTCTACATTAAGCAAGCCAACGCCTGCAATGTCGCCGCCTTCTTCAACACCAAACGGATCAGATAGCTTTGTGCCTAACATCTGATAACCGCCGCAAATACCGAACACCACAGTTCCTGCATGAGCTTTTTTGAGAATTTCAGCTTCAAAACCGCTTTGTCTCAGCCACAAGAGATCACCAATCGTATTTTTAGTACCCGGGATTATTATCATATCCGGGTTTTGCAATTCACCGACTGATTTAACATAACGCAAAGAAACGCCGGGAATAAGTTCAAAAACATTAAAATCAGTATAGTTAGACATTCTTGGTATTTTAATTACCGCTATATCAACTGCCTGAATCTCACTGCTTCCGTCCAGTCTTTCCGACAAGCTGTCTTCATCTTCAATATCAACTTTGAGCATCGGCAGAAC
>CAZCMY010000037.1:6549-11093 GCA_964500055.1 uncultured Acidaminococcales bacterium
CAATATCGGCGACAAGTAAAACAGGTGACTTTGCCATTTTGGCCATACCCATATTTACAATGTCCTGACCACGAAGATTTATCTCAGCAGGACTTCCAGCGCCCTCAATCACAATAACTTCATTTTCAGCGTCGAGTTGGTTATAAGCCTTCATTATTTCAGGGATCAATTGTGTTTTAAAGGCGAAATATTCACTTGCTGTCATCGTGCCTATGGCTTCACCATTAACAATGACCTGAGAGCCCTTGTCACTGGTTGGTTTTAATAAAATTGGATTCATCAACGCACTTGGTTCAATATTAGCTGCTTCAGCCTGCACAACCTGTGCTCTTCCCATTTCAGCACCATTACGCGTAATAAAAGAATTTAAAGCCATATTCTGTGACTTAAAAGGAGCAACCTTATATCCATCTTGGTTAAATACACGGCATAGTCCAGCAGTGACAAGACTTTTACCTGCATTAGACATCGTACCTTGAACCATAATCGCCTTTGCCATTAATTACTATCTCCCCTCGAATAAGAATTTAATAATATCTTGATAGCTATTTATAGAAGGACTGTGCATACTCTCCTGATTAAGATAGCAAGCCACAACAGGTACCTTTCCTTTGGAGTGTTTGCCTGTTATTGAACTGGTAACATGGTCACCACAGAGCAATATTTTTGTAGGTTCAGTTATTTTAGTAACAATCTGCCCAAAAAAGTCCTTGTCAATACGATTAATAAAGTCTGCCTTGCCCAAGAAATCGTAGCGATGTGCTGCTTCGTCTGCTCCATTAAAATGGGTTAATACAAATTCTTCTTTAGCAAGAAGTTCTATTGTGCTTTTAGCTTTCCCAGGTATATCTGTATCTATATCAGCAGTCCCACCGCAAATAGAAGGCTGTTCCATGTCCATGGCACGAGCGATACCTTTCACAATTTCGGTTGCACAAACAACGCTGCCCTTTTTATTGTGCAGTTTTGCAAACGCCGGCATTGTTTTTCTTTCAGAAACGCCCCAAGGATAAAACATATAACGAATTCCATCGCGCGTAAATCTTTCCAAAGCCCTTTTCATTTCTTCAATAAAATTACTAATCAGCAGAGAATTGTTTTTCAAATCAGCCAGTAGCTCATCAACATTAGCTCCTAAACTTTCGTGCGGCGGGCTTATTACACAACTGTCCAAAAGGTCCTGCTTTTTATCAACAATTAAGAGATTTCTGTAGTGCGATAAATGCAGAAATTCAATGTTGGTGCAAAAAGCGTCGGCAATTAATGCTGCTTCTTCCATTTCAGCTGCTGTCAACCCCTGAGCATTAAAAGATACTATTCTGCCTGTATCGTCAATTGAAATCAGATTACACCTTAAAACCATTTCATACTCTGAAATATCACGGTCATGGGCAAGCAGCTCCAAATAGGCTCTATTTCGGGGAAAATCCCTCTGCGCAACACCCAACAAACGTAAGATGCATCCAAGACTCTCCGGCGTAAAATCGTCTTCACAAATGCTTACAAAACCGGTAGAACCAATCTTGATCAATTTGTCTATATTATCATGTCTGGCAAAGTCAAATGGTGTTTTTCCGCTTAACTCCGGTATCGCATCATCACCTAAACCGTCAATTATTACTAGCAATGTTTTCATTCTTCAGTAATTTCCTAACCGCTTTTATTAAAAGTTTGTTCTGAGAAGTTGTCCTTACAGCAATTCTATAATAATCCTCATCCAAGTTATGATAATTTGCACACTTGCGTATGAGAAAACCCTCTTTTTGCAGCTTTTCCGCCAGTCGTGGAAAATTTTTAGCTGAAAAGAAAATATAATTTGCCTCGGAGCCATATACCTTAAACCCAAGCATCTGCAGATTTTGATGCAAATAATGGCGCTCTTTTTTGATATATTCCTTCGACTTTGTTAAATACTCCTCTTCGTCCAAGGCGCTTAAGCCTGCCGCCTGAGCCAAGGTGGAAACGCTCCAATCCTGACCATTTTCTCGGCATTTATCAATAATATTTTCATTGCTTGTAAGGCAATAGCCCAGTCTTATCCCTGCCATGGCGTAGGTTTTTGTAAAAGCCTTTAATATTATTAAGTTATCGTATTTACTCAGATATTTCTTTAAAGAAAAAGCTTTTTCCTGATCAACAAAATCCATGAAACATTCATCAACCAGCAGATAAGTTCCTGTTGACCGGCATTTATCCAATATTTTCAACAACAATGTTTCTTCAGTTAATTGTCCTGTTGGGTTGTTCGGATTACAAATAATGACCAGATCTGTATCATTATTAATTTTAGCCAAAATACTGTCATCAACACAAAACTCATTACCTGCTAATAAATCAAAGTAATCAATTTTGCAATTAACTGTCCCCAAAGCCTTTTCATAATCAGCAAAGGTTGGAGCAAGCAAAAGCGCCTTGCCAGGTTTGATAGCTAAAGCCAGCTTAAATAAAACATCGGCAGCGCCATTGCTCAAAAAGATATCCTTTTGTTCCAAATTATGATATTTGGCAAGTTTCTCTGTAAGTTTGCGGCAAAAAGGATCCGGATAATCTGCACAAATATTAATTGCAGCTTTTAGCGCATTTTTTACCCCTTTCGGAAGTCCAAGAGGGTTAATATTAGCGGAAAAATCTATGATTTTTTTACCTTCTGGCAAAGAATAGACATCTCCGCCATGCACATAATTATACATAATGACCAATCCTTTACCACATAAATGTCGCAAGTTTTATTAATGCCAAAATTACCAGACTGATAATAGCTGTCAGATACATTAAATTATTGATACTTTTTATGTCATCAGCCTTTACTGGTCTTATATCATCACCAATAGTATCTTTAGGCACAAATTTACCAAAATAAAAATGCCCTCCGCCTAATTGAATATTAAGAGCGCCAGCACAAACAGACTCAGTTTGTGCCGAATTAGGGCTTAAATGGTTGTAACGATCGCGCATAAAAATTTTGGCAGCCGCTTTATAGTCATAATTCAGGAAGAAGCTTGCTGCTATCATAAATATTCCTGCCAGACGCGCAGGGATATAATTGGCTATGTCATCCAACCTGGCAGCACAGCGGCCGAAATAGAGATACTTATCATTCTTATAACCAACCATTGAATCCATGGTATTTATACTTTTATAAAGAAAAGCCAGTGGAGCCCCGCCAATAAACATGAAGAACATTGGCGCAATAATGCCGTCAGCAGTATTTTCCGCAACTGTTTCTACTGCTGCCTTTGTTACTTCTTCAGCGCTGAGTTCCTGAGTATCTCTGCCAACGATCCAGGATAGCTGTTTTCTGGCGGCCGCTAAATCACCATTTTTTAGCTCCTTATAAACCTTCATGCTTTCATTTTCCAAACATTTCGTCGCGAAAATTTGATAAAACATGATAGTTTCGAGCAAGTATGCAAACAGTGGATTGACAGAAACGGCCCATTTAAGGATGAAATAAGGCACAAAGAAAGAAACAGCCGTTACGGTTAATACGAGTACTAATCCCCCTACAAGCAGATTTTCTTCATTACTGCCAAAAATCTTCCGTAAAAACTTTTCCATATATGCAATTAAGTTACCTATCAAACAAATGGGATGAGGTAACCAATGTGGATCGCCAAAAATCAGGTCAAGGATGAAACCAGATGCAATGGCCAATACTGTAATCATAGGCTGATAACTCCCCTAAAAATATTAGTCTTATTTATTGGAACAAGCGCGGATAAAATTTGCCGCAAAACTAATATTACCATATAAATGCATGTGAGGGTAGCCCGCGCAAAGGCTATCATCAGCATTAATACACTCCCATTCAGCAGCTGATGACGGTTTTTTCGCTAAAAAGCTGTTGCCGTTGCTTGTACTGTCTGAATAGTGAAACTCATGGCCATTTATTTTTTCGCCTGTTTTAGCTAACACATTATCATTCTGTGCCTCTAATGTTATATAACCAAAACGTTTCAGTTTATTGGTCATCCATACTTCGCCTGTGATGGCGCCAACCCAGTTCCATGCCTTGCCTTCCCTGTCTGTATATTTGTCTAAAAGATACATAAAGCCACCACATTCAGCGATACATGGTTTCTTCGCCAATATATATTTTTTTATGCTGGCAAGCATGCTTTTATTTTCTGACAAGGCTTCAGCATAAAGTTCCGGATACCCACCACCGAGAATAAGTCCATCGCATGCAGGCAATTCAGAATCTGTTAACGGGCTGAAAGGAACAAGCTCTGCACCCATTTCGCATAATAAGTCCAACGAATCCTGGTAGTAAAAACAGAACGCCTTATCCTGGGCAATTGCGATTTTAACATTTGCAACTTTATCTATCGCAGGAGCTTCATAGTCTAGTGAAGGCGCTGTCGTTGCTATTTCGATAATGCTTTTTAAATCTATAGTTGCTTCTGCCTGCTTAGCCAGGCGGTCAACAATTACTTGCAAATTGTTGATTTCTTCCGCAGTTATTAATCCAAGATGTCTGCTTTCGAAACCGCACCCTTCCATTTTTGGCATGTAGCCAAGCAACTTCACACCGGTTTCTTTTT
>CAZCMY010000038.1:0-2934 GCA_964500055.1 uncultured Acidaminococcales bacterium
GTCAAAGCATAGTAGATATAGTGAAAAATAATTTCATAGTCATGGTAACCCAAACCCTTCATAAGCCCTATTTGTGAACGCTGATTATTAATCATGCGCCTTAGAATAATAAATTGAACAGAAGCCGCAATAGCCAAAAATATTAAGGGTAATACCGTTGCTACTGAGCTCAGTTCTTTCAGCTCGCCTTCAATTACAGCATTGCTTAACTGGTCAGAGCGCGGAAAAGATGCCAATAAACCATAAGGTCTTAGCACTTCTTTAATGGCCTCTATAGTTATGTTTTCTTCTGCTCCTGCCTCAAACTTAACAAGCAACTGATTGATTTCACCAGTCATATTAAGAAGCTGCTGTGCCTGTCTTTTTTCCAAAATAAATATTCCAAATTTTTCCGGATCAGGCAAGATATCGCTGCTGTTTTCCATTGCGTAGATGAATTCTGGTCCTATGGCCGCTCCAACTACTATAAGATATTTTTCTTTGGCATCGATTATTACAGATACTTCATCACCAAAAATTAGATGATTCGCGGCATAATATCGTGGGTCCAAGACAACTTCAGGTATACTGCCGCCAATTTTTTCTGCAAAAATTCTACCATCTATAACATTAATTTTGTTTAGTTCATTGTCATCAGGAAGATTGTAACTAATAATGCGAGCTGTTGCACGTTCTTCATTTTTTTTAATAATTGACAGGTCTTTTTGTATCCTACCGGTTACTGCCCTGACTCCCGGAATATTTGCGATTTGGCTAACCGCACTATCCGGGGCTTTTACACAATGAAAATAGTAATCTGCAAAATTGTTCTCACTATAAAAATTATCCTTGGCTTGTTTAAGATTACTGTAAGAACTGCTCATAGCAACATAAATCACAATACCGCACATAACTACAGTTACAGCAGAAAAAAACTGACCTAAATTACGAAATATAAAACGCACTATTTTTTTACTAAGTATGCCCATTATGAACACCCCCAGCAAACAACGAGAAAAGATGTAAAATTTAAGTTTTTTTGAATAATCAGTCTTTTTATTATTTTAACATATTGTCCGCATAAAAATATATAACGCCATAGTGCATAATAGCAAAGAAAAAACTATGATTTTTTCATTTCATTGAAAGAAACCATAGTTTTAGTATATTTATTTAAATTTCTGCAATAAGCTCTCAAAGAAACTTTTTTTATGGATATCTGTTTCTTCCATCCAATCACTCTTGCCATTTTCCCAATTAACTTTATAAGCAAACTTGCCATTACTAGGATCTGAAACGTCTTCCTGCCTGAAATCAACCACCTTTCCCTTTCTATTGTCGCTGTCATATACACAGTCATCAATTTTAAAGGGCAGATTTGCAGCCATTGTTCTCACTTCCTTATTTGATTTATATTTTACCCGTTCGACATATTTTTATTTTATCCTTCCAAATAATACTAATATTGTGTAAATTAAAAGGGTCTATACATGAATGTATAGACCCTTAAACAATTGAATTACAAATTAATTCAATTCTGCATCTGCCGGAATTTCAGAAGCCTGCTGAGCACGATAACCTATTAACAAAACAGTAGCTGTTATCAAAAGAGGTACCACATACTCGAACCCATCCAACAAATTGGATAGATATCCGCCTATAATTTTGTCATGAAGTACCATTGTTCCAGCTGTCCAGGCCAATATTCCCGCCCCTAGAAAAATAAGCGAAGGATATTTCTGCATCAATGCACCTATGAGCTGGCTTCCCCAGACAATGACCGGCACACTTATCAATAAGCCAATGACTACTAATCCGAAATGTCCGTCTGCTGCGCCGGCGATAGCAAGAACATTATCAATTCCCATAGCCACATCGGCTATAATAATTGTCTTAATTGCCGTCCAAAACCCATCACAAGCAGATATTTCCTTTGTTTCATCGGCTGGTTTAAGAAGCTTGACGGCAATCGGTATCAGCGCCAAACCACCGATTGCTTGTAAGTATGGTATTGTCAATACCCAAACCGCTAGAAAAGTCATCAGCAACCTGATGGCAATAGCACCGGCCGTTCCTACGAAAATAGCTTTTTTACGTATAGAGTGAGGTAAATCGCGCGATGCCATAGCAATAACTACTGCATTGTCGCCTCCAAGAACAAGATCCAATACTATTATAGAACCAAGGGCTACCAAAAAATCCATCGACAGGAACTCCAAATATATCTCCTCCTTACTAATTGCAATAAAAAAGACTCTCAGCGCAATGGACCACCATCACACTAAAAGTCTCACTAATCAAATGCTATGCATTCAATACTACCGCCAGCTGTTGTTACAGCATATATGTTGACGACAGTTATAAAAGTTACTCCCTTTTAGAGTCTATTCATCTGTAAAATATTATAGCAAATTTCAAAATGCTAATCAATACTTCACAATAATTTCATAATTTTTCTGCAGCAATATCAGTATAAAATTTAATACAGAGAAAATGCACCTGCAAACGCTATCAGCCATTCGAGGTGCACTTCAAAATTGCAGTTGCTTTTTTACAAGCTTTTATTTAGGTTCTGTTTGTGAATGCTCAGAACTTGTTTGAGTAGCTGCTTTGGTCTTTGTGGCCTTCTTCTTCATTTTCTCTTTGTTTTTTGGGCTTTTATCTCCCATGTTGAACATCTCCTTAGTATTTGAAGCATATAATTATTATAGCACTTTTAAGTCAGAACTGATTACATTTTCAAATAAAAAACATATTAATTTAACAAAATCATTGTATTAAGCACAATTATTATGATTAAAGTGTTCCATTATATCTTTATTAAATGTACTTTATAAATAAACATCATATTGGCAAAAATGCCGCTAGCAATTAAGCTAGCGGCATTCTAAAAGCAGGCATTAATAATATGCTAATGTTCGCTCAATAATTACTCCCGTTGCTGGATTGAACTTT
>CAZCMY010000038.1:3034-10871 GCA_964500055.1 uncultured Acidaminococcales bacterium
TTAATAATATGCTAATGTTCGCTCAATAATTACTCCCGTTGCTGGATTGAACTTTGCTTCACCCTTAAATTTTTTTGTAGTGAAACTTGCCTGATAGTATGTATTATTCATGTCATGATCTGTAGTTATGACGATATTCATTGCATCTGGATATGTTTTTAATAAGACTGCCTTGACATCATCTGCTGTTTTATTAATAACAGTACTCCCCAGAACAAATACAGCTCCATTAATTTTTACTTCTTTTACTTTAGAAGTAGCATACACCACTTTTACATAATAATACTCAAGGGTAGCAGGATTCTGGAACACAACAACACGCATGTCATCCCCGTCTTTGTTATAGCCCAATAAATTAGATCCTGAAGGCACTTCCGCTCGTGCCGCAACAATGGCAGATAGCCCTTTATACTTTGTTGGCGTATCTGAAGCTGCAAAAGCTACAGAAGAAATCATCAAAACAAGCAAAGCGAGTACAGTAATTAAATAACTTCTACCTTTCATACTACAATCTCCTTTCGTAATAACATGTTAGTTTATTGATTCGGAAATGAGTATCTTTAGTTGGATGGAATACAGTGTCATTTTCATTCCGAATTTTCTGAATATTTGTTTAGTTAAAATATATAGCATATTTTTTCAAATGTCAATAGAAATCAGTCGCTCTCTTTGAGCAATTCTAGTGCTTTTTCTGGTTTAACTGGTTTGCTGAAAAGGTAACCCTGCAGATAATCACAATCATGCCTGTTCAAATATTCTTTTTGCTCTTCACACTCAACGCCTTCAGCTACCACTGAATGTCCAAGTTTATGCATCATAGAAATAATATCGCCAGCGATTATTTCATTTTCTTTATGTGCAAGCAAATCATCCGCAAAGTATTTATCCAGCTTTATAATATCGACATTAAGCTCTCTTTCACGAGCAAGTGATGAGTAACCTACCCCAAAATCATCAATAGCAAACCTTATACCCAATTCTCGCAATTGCTCAATTGCTTTGTTAACACTTTCATAGCTTGTCAGAAGCATTGACTCTGTAACTTCTAAAGTTAGCATTTTTGGATTAACAGCAGTTTCTTTAATGATATTTTCAACATCAGCCACAAAATCATTTCTTAACATTTGAACAGCTGAAACATTAACTGAAATAACAATTTTATTATGACCAAGCGATTCCAATTCTTTAATAAAAGCACAAGCCTTGCGCAAAATCTTCCTGCCAATAGGAATGATTGTCTGTGTTTCCTCAGCAAGACTGATAAATTCCAGCGGTGATATTATGCCCAGTTTTTTACTTTCAAATCTTGCCAAAGCTTCAAACCCATAAATCTTATCTGTTTTGGCCTCAAAAATAGGCTGGTACAATAGAAAGATGCTTTCATCAACGTCATCCAGCTCAGAGGCAGCAAGCTCCTCTTTAACGATAGCTTCCCTAGCCAATGCTTCTTTCAACTTATCTTCAAAAAAATAATACGGCATTTCTTGAATTTCGGCTGATTTGGCAGCAGCAATAGATACATTTTTCAAAATATCTGCAGCAGAAGAATGACACTTATCAATTTCCAGCACGCCAATATTGCATCCGAGCGACTGTCTGACTTGCATCTTTTCCAGCAAACGCAGAATACGCTCACAGAGAATCGTCAACTCTTTTCTTCCTTCATATTTTTCAATATAAAAGGCAATTCTTTCAAAGGATATCTGAAAAAGCCTGCATTCATTACCGCATAACAAAGATAGCTGCATTGTAATTTCTTTTATTAAATTCTCACTATAGCTATAGCCATAAACCATGTTAAAAGAATTAATTTTCTTTAAGTCCAAAAGAATAACCGCTCTTTTATCATCAGCAGCATTAGAAGCTTCCTGTGTCAAAACTTCTTCGAAGAATCGTCTGTTATACAATCCCGTTAAACTATCACGTTCACTAAGGAACTTTAATTTTATTTCATGTTGCTTACTCTCTGTGATATCTATTGTAATGCCCTCAATGGCATCTAGTTTACCACTTTTATCATAAACACCTCGCCCAATATCCAAAACCCATTTGCGTTGTCCAAAAGCTGTTATTATTTCATATTCATACTTATAGGGCGACCGCTGATTAAGCATTTTTTCGAATTCTGCTTCTATTTTCTCTTTATACTCATCAGCTATTAAATGGACATAGGACAGTCCACCATTATTTAAAAAATATTGAGACGGATAGCCGGTTAGTTCCAGACACCCATCGGAAACAAACTGAATGCTTAAAACATCATCATATTTACAGCGATAAGCCATGCCCAACAGATTTGCAAGCAAAAAGCTTTTGCTTCTCTCGCTCTCTGCCAAGGCCTCTGCAACGGCTTTGCTTTCATTGATATCCTGAATTAAAAATAAGCTGTATTTGTTGGCATCATCTTCAAAAACTAAAGGTACTGCAGTCTTACTTGCCCAGCTGACCGACCCATCCGGCTTCAAATATCTTTTTTGCATACTAAAACTGGTAATTTCGTTTTTGATTAACTTTTCTGTCAAAATACTTTCTTTTTCCAAATCTTCAGGATGCGTTATTGTCCGCCACACGCATCCTTTAAGTTCGTCCTTAGTTCTGCCTGTTATTTTTTCAAACATAGGATTTATACTTGGGAAATCATCATTTCCAAGGTATTTATCTGTTTCGTTACGTACTATCACAATGCCTATCGGAGCCTGGTTGAAAACGGTACGAAGCATTGCTTCACTTTTGTTCAGTTTAAATTCGGAATCAGTAAGCTTTTTTAAAGCAGAATATATTAAAAAATACAAAAGGATAGCTGTAGAAATAACATATAAAATGCCCTTAGTCATACTAACAAGCATAACATCATATCGTTCAGAAATAAGTCTTTCTGTAAGCATATCTGAGAAAATTATCCAAAGTGAACCCACAAGAAGATAAATTGCTGTTATTTTCAAAGCATGCTCGCGCGCCAATTTAATTCGCGAAATGCCAGTTCCCTTTTCCGCTTTCAACAGCATTCAACTCCTCTTTCATGAATATAACAGCTAAATATTTTACAGATTTCAATAATAGATCATCTTCATTGTTAATCAAAATTAAAAATATGTCAACCTTTGCTTATATTTTGCACTATTTTGAATTATTTCCGCTATCTAAATTGTTCTTTATTTGCAATCTTTTAGAATATTGCAAATATTATTTGTACATATTATAATAACATCACCAAATTGAAAAGGAGGTTTTTTCTTTGAGGAATAAGAAACTTTTAACAGCTCTTTTAGTTTCTTCTTCAATGCTTATTGCCTCGGCAACAGCTTTTGCGGAAGCAACAGACACTGCGACAGAAACCACACCTATAACAACGCAAACGACGTTGACAAGCACAGAAACCACGGAAACAACTACACCCGAGGTCACAGTTACACCTAAAGCAATAGACCAACGGCTAGCAGACGCTATTGTAGGATCTTATAGTATAACAGTTACTGCTCAAGAAATTGCTGACATGCATGCTACAGGTGTCGGTTATGGTGAAATATCAAAAGCATATGGATTCGCCTCTTTGTCAGGCACTCTGACAGCTAGCGATGTACTTGGCATGAAAGAGACCATGGGATGGGGTGAAATTGCCGCTTCACTTGGCTTTAAAGTATCTGATGTTACAAAAAGCGACAAAGCTAAACAAAATTCAATTAACAAAGCTGACAAAGATAATACGGCAACCAGCCAAGAAGGAACCACTTCTAATTCCAATAATGGGAAAAGCAATGGCAACAAAGGCGGTAATGGTGGCGGTAATGGTGGCGGCAACGGCGGTGGTAAGAAATAATATCATATATGCAAAAAGAGGATAAAAGATATATCCTCTTTTTTTGTGCGATCACCTTTAAAAGAAATCCTTCAAAAAATAAAAAAGCTATGATTCCAACGCCTATAGCCAAAGGAATCATAGCTTTTTATTTTTTCTAATTAGATTTTGGAAAAAACTAACTTTATTTTGAAAAACAGTTTTATCGCCACCAACTGTTTGATTAGTGCTGGTGGAGATGAGGGGAGTCGAACCCCTGTCCGAAAGCAATGAAACATGACTTTCTCCGAGCGCAGTCGCTATTTTGGTGTTTCGCTTCTTTGTCGCCTAACGACAGGCTACTCAGTTGCTATCTCGATAAGTTTCCCCAGCAAGCCTCCGAGAATTGGCCTTCGGGTATCCCACTAAGTGTCGCTCTATCCACGCCCATGGGAGGAGGAGAGGTAGAGCGTTAGCATTAAGCTGCTAAAGCGTAATCAGTTTTTGCGTTTAATTTAAGTTCCATCGTATCACGGGCTGATGGGACCCCGGCTCGCTTATCATGCCACACCTACCCCCGTCGAAACCAGTACATCCCCGGTTGTAAGAGTAACATAAGTTACTGTAATAAGTGTATCATAAGGCTGTTTAAAAAACAATAAACTATTTGTGAACTTTTTGACTTTTAGCTTATAGCCTGCGTTTCAGCCGTTATTCCTGTATTATGACTTTCGTACCTGGCTGAATTTTTGCTTTCACTTCTTCAACATCAGCATTATTCATTCTTATACAGCCTTCAGAAACCATTGTTCTGATAGAAGCCGGATCATGCGTGCCATGAATGCCTATGCCATCCCAACCAGTTACCAAAGAGATAAACCATGGACCGTAAGCGCCTTCAATTTCGCCCTTGCCGTCTTTAAAGTCATGCGTCCAGGATGAAGAATCAATTATCTCATCAACGGTAAACTCGCCAGACGGTGTTCTCAAGTCACCTGGTTGCTGCTTTTGTCCTGCATTTTTGCCTATGGCGACAGAATAAATTTTTTCTACCTGATCATCCTTTTTCAAGGTCAAGCTAAAATCACTTTTATCAATTAAAATCGTATACTGTGGTAATTTTTTGGTTTCAGCTGTAATTTGCTTGGACTGCTCATTAGCAGGAGTTTGCGTTTCCGCAGATTTGACTTCAGATGACTTAGTCTCAGCTTTCTCCGGGACTTTGGTATCAGCAGCCTGTTGGACATTCGAATTAGTAGTTGGCGCTGATGCCTTAGGCGTATAATACATATAACCTAAACCAGCTGCTACAACAAGGATAGCAGCTGCTATTGCCGCTATTATCTTATTACGCTTTTTTCTCTTGGCGCGTTCGTCGCCAAATTCATACTTCATGCATATCCCCCTATTTATCTGTTACGTTCTTTCAGAGTTCTGTCCATTTCTCGTTTGGCGTCTTTCTCTGCCATTGTTTGTCTCTTATCATAGAGTTTCTTACCGGTTGCCAAAGCCAATTCCATTTTGACCAGGCCATGAGTAAAATATAACTTGAGAGGAATCAGTGCATAACCTTTCTCTTTAACTTTGCCAATGAGACGGCGTATTTCTGCCCTGTGCAACAGCAATCGTCTTGGTCTGAGCGGTTCATGATTGAATTGATTACCCTGCTCATAGGGACTTATATGGAGGTTATATACATAGACCTCTGCTGTTTTAGTTATTTGCGCATAGGCGTCCTTGAGGTTTGCCTTACCGGCACGCAGAGCTTTCACTTCCGTACCTACCAGTTCAATTCCTGCTTCAAATGTTTCGTGAATAGAATAGTCGTGGCGCGCTTTCCTATTTTCTGCTGCAATTTTTATTCCTTGTTGTGCCAACTTTCGCACCACCTTGTTTTAAATATTATTTATAGCAGTCCGCATATTGTTATTTTCTCTTTTTGCTTTTGCTTTTGTCAAACTTTCTGCCAACATCGCCTTTTACGTTTTTATTGCGGCTTTCTTTACCCTTTTTGCGGTCAGCAGCTTTTTTAGCAGAGAAACTTGACGTACCACTTTTTGAACCTCTTTGCTGTGAAGGCCCTTCTCTGCGTCCAAGGAGTTGAGCTCTTAAGTGTTCACGCATTTGAGCGGATTGCCCAGCCGTGATGAAATCTATATTGCGTTCGGCAATATTCACCTGCAGGACTTCAATCGTAACTTTATCACCAAGTCGATAAACCTTACGCGTGTGTTCACCGATCAAAGAATATTGCTGCTCCTGAAATTCATAATAATCATCGGCCAGACTGGAAATATGTACCAACCCTTCAACGCCATTTGCCAATTCGACAAACATACCAAAAGCAGTCACACCGGAAATAGTTCCTTCGAACTCTTCGCCAATATGCCCAGCCATATATTCAGTCTTTTTAAGGTCCACGGTTGCTCTCTCAGCATCTGCGGCAGCCCGCTCGCGAATGGAAGAGTGCGTCGCAATTTCATCAAGTTCTGTTTCCAGCTTATCTCTTTGCTTAGCCGACAACTCATGATTATGCATCCATTCCCTTAGCAGTCGATGCACGATCAGATCGGGATAACGTCTGATTGGCGACGTGAAGTGGGTATAATATTCGGCAGCTAAACCAAAATGTCCGACATTATCCACTTGATATACTGCCTGTTTAAGCGAACGCAGGGCTACGGTAGAAACAAGACGTTCTTCCGGCCGTCCTTCCATTTGCTTCAAAGCCTTCTGAATCTCAACA
The DNA here is from genome assembly GCA_964500055.1 of uncultured Acidaminococcales bacterium. GTDB lineage: Bacteria > Bacillota > Negativicutes > Acidaminococcales > Acidaminococcaceae > RZYP01. The sequence continues at coordinate 9,556 of CAZCMY010000038.1, forward strand.
GGTTTGATTTCATCAGATAGCGGCATTTTAACATTGAAATTATTCAACAGTTTAGCCAAATCAGTCATTTTATCTTCATTCGGTATATCATGTACACGATAAACAAAAGGCCATTCCTGATTGCTCATATGACGAGCAACAGTTTCATTAGCGGAAAGCATGAACTCCTCAATGATAGACTCAGAAATACTGCGTACGCGCTGCACTATTTCCTTTGGGCGCCCTTCTTCATCCAGCAGTACCTTTTGCTCTGGAATGTCAAAATCAATCGCGCCACGCACCATACGCTTATTGCGCAATAGTTTGCACAGTTCTTCCATTTCTTCCAGCATGGGGACAACGTTGGCATATTTATCCATCAAGTCGGCGTCTTTGTTAACAAGAATTTCGCGTACTTCACGATAGTTAAGCCTATGCAGAACGCGAATTACACTTGGGAATATTTCGTAGGCTTTAACCCTGCCTTTGTAGTCTATCAACATTTCGCATGACATTGCCAGCCTGTCTTCGCCGGCATTTAAGCTGCAGATACCGTTCGATAAACGTTCCGGCAGCATAGGAATAACACGGTCTACCAAATAAACGCTGGTTGCGCGTTCTCTGGCTTCTTGGTCTAAAATCGCATTTTCTTTAACATAATGACTTACATCGGCAATATAAACGCCAAGCAGAAAGTCTTCGCCCTGACGACTCACATAAACAGCATCATCAAGATCCTTGGCATCTTCGCCATCAATCGTAACAAGCGGCAAAGAGCGCACATCACGTCTGCCTCTTAAATCTGCTTCTTTGATAGTTTTTGGCACACGTTTGGAGGCATTGATGACTGCTTCCGGGAACTCCAGCGGCAAGTCATTCTGTTTAATTATTGAAAGAATTTCCAGGCCTACATCGCCGAGATTGCCAAGAATTTCAATAATCTTACCCTCCGCGCTTTTGCGTTCTTCCGGCCAGGTAGTAACTTCCACAACAACTTTTTGATTGGGCTTCGCTCCGCCAAAATTCTTACGTGCTACATAAATATCCTGTCCTATACGTTTATCATCAGGTACAACAAACCCAAAATCGCCTGTCTTGATAAAAACACCTACAACTTTGTTATTAGCTCTGGTAATAATACGGATTATTTCGCCTTCAGGTTTCTTGCCACCAACACGTGTTTCTACACGGGCCATGACCCTGTCGTTGTTCATAGCTCCATTTAGCGCACGTGGTGGAATAAAGACATCAGGACCCTCGCCTTTATTGTCGGGTATGACAAAGCCAAAACCCTTGCTGGTCAGCTGAAAACGGCCTGCGACCAGACCCATTTTCTC
>CAZCMY010000039.1:0-10657 GCA_964500055.1 uncultured Acidaminococcales bacterium
TGTTTAAACTGCAATAATCTTGTCGTACGCTCTGCCAACTCTTGCTCAGAAAGCTTATGCGTCCTCGATGCCACCAGACCACCATAAATCATACTGTCACTGCTAACAACAACAGCAGAGGAACCAGTCGCGTTGCTTTCGAGCCAGGCATAAAGCTTGTCCGGATCACCATTATGATCAAAAGACGCTATGATATCTCGCGGTGGTGTTTCTATATCCCAACCGGCTGCCTTAAATGTATCTACTGTATAATCAAGGCAGACAGGCCTGTCATCGAGTGGTACAAACAAAATACGGCCGCCAGCTTCTGCCAGACTGGTAAAAAGCAGAAAAAGCAACAAAAAAGCATATTTTTTCATTTGAATCATTGCCTCACTTTGAATTGAACAATAAAAAACCTCTGTCTGTAATTTCTACAAACAGAGGTTTGAATCCTTTAATTATTCTGGTTAAAACGGGAGAGAAACTCTTTAGTCCTCGGATTAGCTGGGTTCTTGAAAATAATTTCCGGTGCTGCTTCTTCAGCAATCACGCCTTGATCTATGAAGATAACCTTCGACGCTACTTCCCTCGCGAAAGCCATCTCGTGTGTTACAACGATCATTGTGAGGCCTGCGTTTGCCAATTCACGCATAACAGTCAGCACTTCGCCGACCATTTCAGAGTCAAGCGCCGAAGTCGGCTCATCCAGAAGGAGAACTTCCGGTTCCAAGGCCATAGCCCTCGCAATAGCGACACGCTGTTTCTGACCGCCTGAAAGTTGGTTTGGTTTAGCATTGATATAGTCAGCCATACCCACATAATATAAATATTTCATCGCAGTTTGTCTGGCTGCTTCATGATCTTTTTTCAAAACTTTCACTTGACCGACAACACAATTCTCGAGCACAGTCATGTTATTAAAGAGATTGAACTGCTGGAAAACCATACCAACCTTGGTTCTATACAAAGCAAGGTCTTTGTATTGCTTCAGAACATTTTCACCTTTGTAACATACCTCACCACTCGTTGGTGTCTCCAAAAAATTAATGCAGCGGATCAACGTCGATTTACCGGAGCCTGATGGCCCAATGATGCAAACCACATCACCTTTGTTAACCGAGAAATCTATACCTTTCAGAATTTCACGATCGCCAAATTGCTTCTTTAAGTTTTTTATTTCGAGTATGTTTTTCTGCTCATCCATATTTATCAATCCTGCTCCTTCCGTGGCGGTATCTGGAAGTGCCCGCAAGGATCCTGCATTGGGTCATAAGCTACCAGCTGATAATCACGCGGGCCAGCCATCCGGCCTTCTACCCAGCGCAAAAGACGGGAAACGGTAAAAGTCATAATGAAATAAATAGTACAAGTAATGAAGAAGACTTCAAAATACTTATAATAAACACCCGCTGCAGACTTCGAAGAAAAATAAAGCTCTGTAACGGAAATAACATTCAATACCGAAGTATCCTTAATATTGATAATAAGGTTATTACCTATTTGCGGCATAATATTACGCAGCGCCTGCGGTAAAATTACCGAGCGCATAGTTTGCAAATGATTCATGCCTATTGCGGTAGCAGCCTCAGTTTGGCCAGGATCAATGGAATTGATGCCACCACGTACGGTTTCTGCCATATAAGCACCGGTATTAATGGAAACAACCAGGAAACCAGCAAACATAGCCGACATATCAATATTAAAAAGACTCATTGAACCATAATATACAACCATCGCTTGTACAATCATAGGTGTGCCGCGGAAAACTTCTACATAGGCGTCAAGCAACCAACGCACAACTCTATAAAAGTTTTTTTTGACTGCGCCCATGTTAGGGTCAACAGGAATTGTCTGAATTATACCTACGATAAAACCAATAAGGCAACCTATGAAAGTTCCCACTAAGGCCAGCAAAAGCGTGACCATTGCGCCTTTCACAAAAAGCACGCCATATTGTTGTAATAAGAAAAATACCCACTCACTAAAAGTAGTTGGCATTGTTGTCATGTCTATTCCCACCCTGTCTGATTAACCATAAGTCAATACGGGACGGCAAAGCCGCCCCGTACAATGAAAACAATTTTATTTTACTAACGGTTGAATTTTGATTGCATCTTCCATAATCTTCTTGAAGTCTGCTTCAGTCATTTTGCTGAGTTTGGCATTCATCGATTTTACGAGATCTGCATTACCCTTTTTGACTGCGATACCAATTTCAACATCTTCTTTTGTTGTTTTGAAGCCCTTATCAGGTGCAAACTCCAGAACAGCAAGCTCTTTGTTAGCATAAGAAGCAGCCATTGCAGTCGGAATGTCAGTAACAATCAAATTGCATTTGCCGGACTTAAGAGCAACAATCATACCTGGAACATTTTCAATTCCTGGCAGCTTATCAACTTCAGGAATCTGGTCAATCAAATCATACCAGATTGTATTCAATTGAGAAGTAGCAACAGCACCTTTCAAATCAGCTACGCTTTTAGCGGAAGCTTGCGGTGAATCCTTGCGTACCAGCCCAACAACATTAGCATAATAGTAAGGAACTGTGAAATCAACGCTTTCTTTACGTTTGCTCGTAATGCTCATGCCAGCGATAGCAGCATCGATTTTACCGGATGCAACTGCCGGTGCAAGACCATCCCATTCAATCTTGTGCACTTCCAAAGTTGCGCCCATGGATTCAGCTAACATCTTACCGATCATAACATCATAGCCATTCGCATATTCTGAACTGCCGGCAATCTTCACTGCACCGTTGTCAGCGTTTGTTTGCGTCCAGTTATAAGGAGCGTAACCACATTCCATACCAACCTTCAAAACTTTCTTTGTTTCTTTTTTATCGCCGCCACATCCAGCAAGAAGTGCGAGAGATACAAGCAGCAATGCACAAACTGTAATGCTTAAAATTTTCTTGGAAAAGTTCATCTTTACACAGCCTTTCTCCTTTTATTAATAGGTTAATTCTAACCTTTGTGAACAATTTGTGTCAATACATTAAAAATGTATACATTACTGTTTCACTAAGGGGCCGTTTCAAATATTATTATTTCACGTAATTGTTAATATTGCTGTCTTTCAGCAGAACATCATGTGCTCCGCCTTCAACAAGGCTGGTAGCCGATACTAATGTCAGCTTAGCATTCTTTTGCAGCTCAGGAATAGTCAGAGCACCACAGTTGCACATAGTAGAACGAACTTTGCTCAGGGAGAGCGTTACGTTGTCTTTCAGTGTGCCGGCATAAGGAACATAGGAGTCGACGCCCTCTTCGAAGGATAACTTGCTGGCGCCGCCCATATCATAACGCTGCCAGTTGCGGGCGCGGTTCGAGCCTTCACCCCAGTATTCCTTCATATAGCTGCCGTTGATGTTGACCTTATTGGTAGGGCTTTCATCAAAACGTGCAAAATAACGTCCGAGCATCATGAAATCAGCACCCATAGCCAAAGCCAAAGTCATATGATAATCATAAACTATACCACCATCGGAACAAATCGGTACATATATGCCGGTTTCTTCAAAATACTCATCACGTGCTTTAGCTACCTCAATCAGGGAAGTGGCTTGACCACGGCCAATACCTTTTTGTTCACGAGTAATACAAATGGAACCGCCGCCGATACCAACTTTAATAAAATCAGCTCCAGCTTCAGCCAAGTAGCGGAAACCTTCTTTGTCAACGACATTGCCGGCACCGACTTTAACTGTATCACCATATTTTTCGCGTACCCAATCCAAAGTTAATTTCTGCCATTCGCTGAAACCTTCGGAAGAATCTATACACAGCACATCTGCGCCAGCTTCTACAAGAGCAGGAACACGTTCTGCATAGTCCCTGGTATTGATACCGGCACCAACGATATGGCGTTTTTGTTCATCCAGTAATTCCAAAGGATATTCCTTATGAGATGCATAGTCCTTGCGGAATACCATATAGAGCAGTCTGCCTTCGTCATCAATTACCGGCAGAGTGTTCAGCTTGTTGTCCCAGATTATGTCATTTGCAGCACTTAAAGAAGTATTGCTCTTGGCAACAATCATAGATTTAATTGGAGTCATGAACTCAGAAACTTTTGTGTTCAGATCCATGCGGCTGACACGATAATCACGGCTGGTAACAATACCTTCCAGCTTGCCGTTGACAGTCCCATCGGAAGTAACAGCTACAGTAGAATGACCTGTTTTTTCTTTTAATTTCAGAATATCAGCCAGTGTGCTATTGGGAGTGATATTAGAATCACTGGTTACGAAACCAGCGCGGTAGGATTTAACACGTGCTACCATTGCCGCTTCGCTTTCTATTGATTGGGAGCCGTAAATGAAAGAAATGCCACCCTCTTTTGACAGTGCAATCGCCAAATTATCGTCGGATACAGATTGCATAATTGCGGAAACCAAAGGAATATTCATTGTGATAGCCGGTTTTTCGCCCTTTTTAAACTTTACAAGTGGAGTTTGCAAGTTAACGTTAGCCGGAACACACTCTGTACCTGAATAACCAGGTATTAATAAATACTCACTGAATGTATGCGCCGCCTCTTCATAAATAAAAGCCATCATCAACCATCCTTTTCTAAAATATTTTATATATTCTACCACTAAACCACTATTACAGCAAACTTTTTTTGTTACTTTTCGTACATTTTTCTAAATAATCAAAAGGCGCACCACCATCAATAATTTTAACAGTAGTACGCCTTTAGTTTATTTATCTTTCAGAGCACGCCAGGCAATATCATGCCGATAGTGCGCATCTTTGAAATTAATTAGCTCTACAGCCGCATAAGCTTTGTCTTTGGCCGCACGTATATCGCTGCCGGTTGCAGTTACGCCAAGTACACGTCCGCCAGCCGTAACAATTGCGTCTCCAGCTTCTTTTGTGCCAGCATGGAAAACAATCGTATCCGCTAAAGAACCGGCTTCTTCAAGCCCTGTTATCGGCAGACCCTGGTCATAACTTCCCGGATAACCGCCGGAAGCCATGACGACGCAGACCGTAGCCGCATCAGCCCACTCTACCTCGACTTCATGTAAACGCCCTTGTGCACAGGCAAGCATAACTTCTACCAAATCGCTTGCGAGTAAAGGTAAAACAACCTGCGTTTCCGGATCACCAAAGCGCGCATTGAACTCTACGACCTTAATATCATTGTCCTTAATCATCAGGCCGGCATAGAGACACCCTTGATACTTCCTGCCTTCAGCTTTCATCGCTGCAATAGTAGGTTTCAGAACCAGCTCCACGCATTTTTCCTTCAATTCATCAGTCATTACCGGTGCAGGAGCATAAGCACCCATACCGCCGGTATTCGGGCCTTCGTCAGCGTCATAAACCCTTTTATGATCCTGGGCAGCTACCATCGGCACAATAGTATCACCATCGGTAAAGGCCAGCAAGGAGGCTTCCTCGCCTTCCATATATTCCTCAAGAACGACACGTGCTCCAGCACCGCCGAACTTGAGATCGCCCATTATATCATCAACTGCTGCCAATGCTTCTGCTTCTGTCATGGCAACAACAACACCCTTGCCTGCCGCCAGGCCATCAGCCTTGACAACAATAGGAGCGCCTTTTTCCTTGATATAAGCTTTGGCAGTTTCTATGTCTTCACAGATTTTGAAGAAAGCTGTAGGTATACCGTATTTAGCCATCAATTGCTTGGAAAAAGCTTTGGAGCCTTCAATTTCAGCCGCAGCAGCTGTTGGTCCGAAAATAGCAAGACCGCGTTTATTAAAAACGTCGACAATACCAGCCACAAGAGTAGCCTCTGGTCCAACTACCGTCAAAGCAACTGACTCTTTCTCAGCAAAATCAGCGACTGCTTCCAAATCGGTCAAAGGCAGCGCTACACACTCTGCCAGATTTTTCATACCCGGATTGCCGGGACAAACAAAAATTTTATCGACTTTAGGACTTTGCGCCAGTTTCCAAACAAGTGCATGTTCCCTGCCGCCGCCGCCAATAACTAAAATACGCATTACTTTTCCCCCAAATAATGTTATTTACCTGCCGCCAATTGTTTTTCCAAATAAGCAGTAATTGCTGCATCATACTCTGATGTATGGTTAAAAGCTTCTTTAGCCAAGGTTTTACGAGTGGTAATATCGGCATCACCATGTTGGGACAGCATCGCCATCAGGCTGGAATATCTTGCCGGATTGGTAACAATGATAACATCACGGAAATTTTTTGCAGATGCACGAACCATAGCAGGACCGCCAATATCGATATTTTCAATCGCTTCAGCTTCAGTGACGCCTGGTTTGGCAATTGTTTCTTTAAAAGGATACAGATTAACCACTACAAGATCAATCGGTTTTATATCATGTTTGGCCAAAGCTGCCATATGTTCAGGATTGTTGCGGACAGCAAGAATACCGCCATGAATCTTTGGATTTAAGGTTTTTACGCGGCCATCCATAATTTCCGGGAAACCGGTAACATCGCTGACATAAGTTACAGGAATGCCTGCTTCACGAATTGCTTGCATCGTTCCACCGGTTGAAATAATTTCCACACCTATTTCATTTAAAAATTTTGCCAATTCTACAATGCCTGTTTTGTTGGAAACGCTCAGAAGAGCTCTTTTAATTTTCATCTTCATCACCTGTCCCGTTTAATTAGTAATTGTTACTTTTCTGCCCTGAACAGCAAGCCTGCCAGCTGCCCACAACGAAAGGGCCTCAGGAAGAGCTTTGTGTTCCTGTTCCAAGATACGCGCTGCGAGAGTTTCTTCGGTATCATCATCAGCAACCTGAACAACTTTTTGCAGAATAATCGGTCCGGTATCCATACCTTCATCAACAAAATGAACGGTACAGCCTGAAACTTTGGCACCGTAGCGAATAGCCTGGCCCTGAGCGTCAAGCCCCGTGAAACTCGGCAGCAGTGCCGGGTGGATGTTGATGATTTTATGACGCCAGCCTGCTATGAAATCAGCGCCAAGGATACGCATAAAACCAGCCAAGACAACCAGTTCCACTCCGTGAGCACGCAGTATTCCATCTATTTTTTCTTCAAATTCTTTTTTATCAGCGCATTCCTTCCTTATCACAGCAAAGTTAGGAATACCAGCCTTTTCGGCTCTTTCCAAAGCAAAGGCATCAGCCTTGTCGCTTATGACCACGGCTATTTCCAGTGGCAGCACACCTTCGGCAATTTTATCCATGATTGACTGCAAGTTACTGCCGCGGCCACTGGCCAATATGCCTATCTTTTGGTTACTCACCAAAAACGCCGCCTTTCAAAGTAACCTCACCTTTGCCGGCAACAATCTCACCAATAGTGTAGAAACCTTCGCCTGCAGCTGTCAGATGAGCACGAATAGCATCAGCTTCTTCAGGTGCAACAACCAAAATCATGCCGATACCCATATTGAAGGTATTGTACATTTCATGCCAAGCAACATTGCCCCATTCCTGGAGTTTTTTGAAGACAACAGGAAGTTCCCAGGAACCAGCGTCGATAACTGCATCACAGTCAGCTGGCAGAACCCTTGGTACGTTTTCATAGAAAGCACCGCCGGTAACGTGTACCATACCGTGAATGTTGAATTTGTCAACTAACGGTAATACGGCAGAAGGATACAAACGGGTAGGAGTCATCAATTTTTCGCCGAGAGTGCAGCCGAATTCCGGTACATCCATCGACATATCAAAGTTTTGATAATCAAAACAGATTTTACGAACTAAAGAGAAACCGTTGGAATGAATACCTGTGGAAGGCAAACCAATCAAGACATCACCAGGTTTAATATTTTTGCCGGTGACAGCTTTGCTTTTTTCAACAACGCCAACACAGAAACCAGCAAGATCGTATTCGTCTTTAGCATAGAAACCAGCCATAGCAGCAGTTTCACCGCCGATAAGGGAGCAGCCTGACTCTTTGCAGGCTCTGGCAACGCCGTCAACGATCGTAACAACTTTTTCTGCGTTAATTCTGTCGAGCGCAATATAATCAAGGAAGAACAATGGCTCTGCGCCTTGTGCAAGAACGTCGTTAACGCACATTGCAACAGCATCCTGACCAACAGTATCGTGTTTATCAGCCATGAAAGCCAATTTCAGTTTTGTGCCAACGCCGTCGGTACCAGCTACAAGAACTGGTTCCTTGTATTTCTTGGTATCAAAGGCAAAGAAACCGCCAAACGCACCCAATTCGCCCAAAACTTCCGGACGGTAGGAAGCCTTTACGCTTTCCTTCATCATTTCCTTAGCTCTAGCTGCTGCATCAATATCTACCCCTGCATCGAGATATGTAATTTCCTTCTTTTCTTTATCAGTCATCATCCCAGCCTCCTATTTATTGTTATCAAACAAGTATTTCGAACCTTGGCGTACAACATCTTCTGCATTGTCCGGATAGCAAGTATCGAAACAAGCATAGCACATACCTTCCGGGTCCAGAGAATTGAAAGCTCTCTTCAAGCCTTCTTTGGAAATGTAATGCAGAGAATCCGCGCCTATATATTTGCAGATTTCATCTTCTGTATGAGTCGAAGCGATAAGTTCTTTCCTTACCGAGGTATCAATACCATAATAGCAAGGGTCTGTTACAGGTGGTGAACTTATGCAGACGTGCACTTCTTTCGCGCCGCCGTCTTTCAAAAGCTTCACGATTTTGCCGCTGGTTGTACCCCTGACAATGGAGTCATCAACCATAACAACAGATTTACCTTTGACAAGAGGCGCAACCACGTTCAATTTCAAGCGTACAGCATTTTGTCTTTGTTTCTGTGTCGGTTGAATAAATGTACGGCCAACATAACGATTCTTGGTCAGACCTTCAACAAACGGAATGCCGGCTTCCAGGCCGTAACCGATAGCCGCTGCCGTTCCTGAGTCTGGTACAGAGATAACAATATCGGCCTTGATGTCCTTCGTTTCTCTGGCAAGCTCACGCCCCATATTAAGACGTGCTTCGTAAACGCTCTGTTTATCAATTATGCTGTCGGTACGGGCAAAATAAACATATTCAAATACGCAGTGCGCTGGTTTAGCGGGCATATTATCAACATACATAAAGCTTCTTGGCTCAGCATCATCATCTTCGATAACGATCATTTCGCCTGGCTCAATGTCGCGGACAAATTCAGCGCCAACCAAATCAAGTGCACAGGACTCGGACGCAACTACCCAGCCATGTTCTAATCTGCCCAGGCAAAGTGGTCTGAAACCAAACGGATCACGCATCGCGATTAATTTGTCATCCGTCATGATTGCAAAGGCGAAAGCACCTTTTACTTCATTAGCAGCCTCTGCCACACGGTCTTCAATCTTTTCCTTACGGGAACGTGCAATAAGGCTGAGCACAACTTCACTATCAACTGTAGTCTGGAAAACAACGCCATCTTTGGCAAGCTTCATACGCAGCTCACAGGCATTAGTCAGATTACCGTTGTGCGACAAAGCAAGATTGCCGCCATCAAAATAAACCTTTAGCGGCTGAATATTGAAAGGCATGCTCGCACCAGTCGTTGAATAACGAACATGACCAACGGCGATGTGACCGCAAAGCTCACCTACGCCGTCCTTAAAAACGTCGGGAACCAACCCCATACCACGTTTGATCTGCATACTGCTGCCATCTGTTACAGCAATACCGGTGCTTTCCTGGCCGCGATGCTGCAGCGCAAACAAACCCCAGTAAGTATTCAGAGCAACATCGTCACGATGAGAATAAATGCCGAAAACGCCACATTCCTCATGCCACTTGTCTTCCTGAAAATCAATTCCCTGCACGATAAATTCTCCTTCATTTTTTAAAATTATAACCCTGGCTAACCTGCCAATTAATCTTGCATTGCTCTGATTTTTGCCAGCTTTTCGCCCTTCAAGGCTACTTCTGCCCGCATATCATTTCTGTCTTCAGTCATTTTATTAACTAATTCAGGATATTTAAGAGCTAAAATCTGTACTGCGAAAATTGCTGCATTCTTGGCACCATTGATAGCCATCGTAGCCACCGGAATCCCGGCAGGCATTTGTACGAAGCTCAGAAGCGCGTCCATACCGTTCAGCGGTGTGGCATTAATCGGAATCCCGATAACCGGCACTGTAGTATAAGCTGCAATGACGCCGCCCAGATGAGCAGCAGCACCGGCAGCGGCAATGATAACTTCCACGCCTCTTTCTCTGGCGCCAGCGGCAAATTCATGAACAACATCCGGTGTTCTGTGTGCAGAGGCAACCAAGACCTCAACCTCCACGCCGAATTGTTTCAAAGTTTTTTCTGCCGGTTCTAAAATCGGCCAATCAGAATTGCTTCCCATGACTATGGCAACTTTCACAAATCTTACCTCCTATGTTTGAAGAGAAAAAATAAAAGTCCAATCAGAACTCTATCAACTGCAAATATGCAACTAAAATTCCTTGGGCTTTTCTTTTCGGTATACCTATACCATTCTTTCATAAGTATAGATTAATTCTACCAACGCCGGGTATCGATGTCAATCTCATTGTGAACTTTTTAACAGTTTTTTCAAAAATCGTTCGCATTTTTCACTTTTGTCTTAAACTTATGAGTTTTTTCCGACCAGCGTCTGCTATAATCAAAATAGCAGAATTGGAGGAATTAATTTGGACAAAAAACAACTACGTAAAGAAATAATCTGTCTGCGCGATGCACTTTCTGCTGCAGAACGTGATGCCAAAGCTGAAATAATTATTAAAAAACTT
>CAZCMY010000040.1:0-7005 GCA_964500055.1 uncultured Acidaminococcales bacterium
GCGGAGTAGGTTAATGCTCCGCTTGATATATAATCTACACCAATTTCACGAAGTTTGGCAATATTTTCTAACGTGATGTTGCCCGAACATTCTACTAAAGCTCTGTGATTAACAATTTTCACAGCCTCTTTCATCTCTTCCACATTCATGTTATCAAGCATTATGATATCTGCCTCTGCTTCCAAGGCTTCCTTTAGCATATCGAAGGTTTCTACTTCGACCTCTATTTTATGAACAAACGAAGCATATTCTCTTACTAAAGAAACTGCCTTTTTTATACCGCCGGCTGCTGCTATATGATTGTCTTTAAGCATAATACCGTCTGATAGATTAAATCGATGGTTAAAACCTCCACCAACCTTTACAGCATATTTTTCAAAAATTCTATTATTAGGTGATGTTTTTCTGGTATCAAGCAATTTTATATTACTGCCTTCAAGCAAATCAACAACATTTCTTGTATAAGTCGCAATTCCGCTCATTCTTTGCAAAAAATTAAGCGCTGTTCTTTCTCCGGATAGTATAGCTCTGATATCTCCTTCCACTTCACCTATCAAATCCATTTTTTTGATGCTATCGCCATCTTTGCAATGAAATTTAAAGTTAGCCTTTGTATCCAAAAGAGTGAAGACTCTGGCAAAAACATCGAGTCCTGCAATTACACCGTCTTGTTTGCAAATGAGCTGAGCTTTACCTTTCGTATATGATTTAATTATAGAATTAGTCGTTATATCTTCATTTGGAATATCTTCCCTTAGTGCATCTAAGATTAATTTATCAATATTATTCTGCACTTTCATCTTCCTTTCTGATTTCATCAAGGATTAGCATTCTGTTATGCTCGTCAATGTTTTTATAATCCGCTTCTTTTGGCAAAGAAAAGAAAGGGGCTTTTTCTTCTTTCCAGTTCTTGTTTATATCAAGTGCAGCTCTCTTGCTGAATACAAGGCTCTCCAAAAGGGAATTGCTGGCAAGCCTGTTCTTTCCATGTACACCGTTACAACTCGTTTCGCCAACGGCATAAAGATTATCCATAGAAGTTTTACTTTGGGTATCTACCTCTATTCCGCCCATAAAATAATGCTGTGCCGGCACTACCGGTATCCGATCCTTTGTTATATCATAACCTTCTTGCAAACAACGTTCATATATTGACGGAAATCTTTTGGCAATGTCACCCATCACATGTCCATTCAAATATAGCCACACGTGGTTGGTGTTATCTTTATCCATTTGTTCATAAATTTTCTTAGCTACAATATCTCTTGCCTGGAGTTCATCAGTAAACCTATTTCCCTCTTTGTCCAGCAGTACTGCCCCTTCTCCCCTGACAGACTCGGAAATAAGAAAAGCCCTGCCTGGTTGTTCTGTATAAAGTGCTGTTGGATGTATCTGAATATAGTTAATGTTCTTCAATCTGATATTATGTCGGATTGCTATAGCAATGGCATCTCCAGTCAAATGTGAGTAATTAGTAGACTTTTCGTACAAACCGCCAATTCCGCCGGTAGCGAAGACAGTAAAATGTGCATATAAATTTTTAAAATTATTGTCTTTGTCCTTTACCACTACACCATAACAGTGATTATGGTCAGCTAGTATATCCAATAAAATTGTGTTTTCTAAGATTTCTACATTTTTCAGCTTTCTAACCTTTTCTAAAAGTTTGCTGCTAATTTCTTTTCCTGTTCTATCTTTACAATGTAAGATTCTCGCCTTGGAATGTGCACCTTCTTTTGTATAAGAAAACCCTGAATTTTCTCTGTCGAATTCAACACCTATGTTTAAAAGATCATTAATAATTTCTCTTGATTGCGTTACCATTATAGCAACGGAATTTCGATCATTCTTATAATGGCCGGCTTTTAAAGTATCTTCGATGAAGCTATCGTAATCATCATCGGTACGTTGTACGCATATGCCGCCTTGAGCAAGAAAAGAATCACTTTCGTCAGCAATCGTTTTTGTTAAAACAAGTACTTTTTTGTCTTTTGACAAATTTAAAGCCGCAAAAAGCCCTGATACTCCTGTGCCAATGATAATAACATCATAATTACTCATTTTTCTTCACCTTCTGCTAATTGATGCATCCGTTTTAAAGCAGTAATACTTTTGGACGCTATCTCTGTTTCAACATTTACTTCATTGGATAAATTTTTAAGAGTTTGTAGCAGCTTTTCCAATGTATTTTTCTTCATATCTGGACATACCTGGCATGTCGAAGCTGCGTAGAAACTTTTACCCGTCGTTTTTCGTTCTAATTCATGAAAAACTCCGGTTTCTGTACAGACAATAAATTCTGTGTCATTGCTATTTTCAATATAATCAATTATTCCTGAAGTGCTGCCTATGTAATCTGAATGTTGCAGAACCTCATTGCTGCATTCAGGATGCGAAACCACTTTAGCCTTTGGATGTTCATCTTTCATTCTTAACACATCTTCAGCATTGATACCATCATGGACATGACAAAAACCGTCATTTAAAATAAACGTTTTTTCATCAACAAGCGTAGATAGATAACTACCAAGATTTTTATCAGGAATAAAATAAATATAATTATTTGGCAAAGCCTTAATTACTTTAAGCGCATTGGAAGAAGTTACGCATACGTCAGAATTTGCTTTAATTTCCGCAGTGGAATTAATGTAGCATACAACTGCTAAATCCTTGTACTTTCCCCTTACTTCTTTTATTTTCTCCACTGTTGCCATGTGTGCCATAGGGCAATCTGCCTCTAAGTCAGGCATTAAAACTTTTTTATCAGGGTTCATGACTTTTGCACTTTCACCCATAAAATAGACACCACAAAGTACTATTATTTGCGTCTCAGCTTGTGCTGCAATTTTACTTAAATAATAGGAATCCCCAAGATAATCAGCAACCTCCTGCACCTCTTTAGGAACATAATAGTGTGCTAAAATCACCGCATTCTTTTCCTTTTTCAGTTTTGATATTTCTCTTTGTATATTCTTCATTTGATTGTCCTCCAAGTTTTTATAGGTTTGAAAAATAATTTATCACCTGACAAGACAGATGTCAAGACATATGTAAGGAATCAATACAAACGAACAATTTAGCAATAAGAACTGCGCAAAAAACCTCCATTCGTAAAAAACGAATGGAGGTTTTTTCTTTAAATTAAAAAATTTTACATTTTATCAGAAGAACAAGGTTACTTTATATATCAGAACACCGACAGCAGCACTAAGCGGGATCGTTAAGACCCACGCCATAAGCATATTTTGGGCAACCGTCCATCTAACAGCTGTTACGCGCTTTGCTGAGCCAACACCCATTATTGATCCTGATACAACGTGGGTCGTGCTAACAGGCAAATGTAAAAATGTTGCCAGAGAAATAACTATTGCAGAGCTTAAATCAGCGGAGAAGCCGCTCATAGGTACCATACGAAAAATATTTGTACCCATTGTTTTGATTATTTTCTTACCACCTGCGGCAGTACCAAGAGCCATTGAAGCCGCACAAGTCAATTTGACCCATGTTGGAACATCAAAAGTGTCTAAAAAACCTCCACTTACAAGCGCCAAAGTTATTATCCCCATCGCCTTTTGTGCGTCATTTGAACCATGCGAAAACGCCATAGCAGCTGCAGAAACAAGCTGCATCTTTTTGAACCCATGATTCAGAGTATTTGGTGCTAAACGCCCAAAAATCCACAAAAGAACAATCATAATTACATATCCTGTGACCAAAGCAATAATAGGTGAAACAACTAAAGACAGGACAATTGTTTCAATACCCTTTGCATTAAGTGCCTCAAAACCTGATGCCGCTGCCACAGCACCAACAAGTCCGCCTATTAAAGCATGTGAAGAACTGCTGGGAATTCCATACCACCAGGTTATAAGATTCCAAATTATCGCTGCAACTAATGCTGCAACAATCACATTAGCATTAACCATAGATGCCGATTTTACGATATCGCCGCCAATAGTCTTAGCGACACCTGTACTTAAAAGAGCTCCACAAAAATTAAGAACAGCAGACATCATAATAGCTGTTCTAGGTCCGATAGCTCTCGTAGACACAGTTGTAGCAATCGCATTCGCTGTATCATGGAAACCATTAATAAAGTCAAAAACCAGTGCCAGAAAAACAACAAGCAATAGCATAAATGGCATATCAAGCATACTTCAGCACAACCCTTTTCAAAGAATCGGCCAAAACAACACAGGTATCAAGCATTTTTTCAAGCTCAGTCATTATTTCTTTCCATTTTAAAATTTGAATGGCATCAGTCGTATTACAGAAAAGTCTTACCATTTCATCCCGGTATAACTCATCCCCTAATGCTTCAAGTTGTTTTATTTTGTTTGTGCGTGCCTCAATTTTTAAATAATTTTTCTTCATATTAGGTACTTCGTTAATTGCTTTATTGACCTGTTTTACACAATCACGAACATTTTTAACCATCAAGACTATACCTTCAGATGGTTCACCTGGATCATACTTATAAAACTTATGCAGGAAGTCACCAATCGAATTCATAATCTCGTTTTGGATTTCAATCAATACATGAATATCCTCGCGGTCTAAAGGCGCAATAAAGGTTTTGTGCAATTTGCTCTCTGTCGCTTCAACAATTTTATTAGCTTTGCTCCCTAATTCTTCAATTACTGACAAAGCTGTCTCTTGAGAAGTTTTACCACTTACGCTATCAACCATTACATCTGCTGCCTCAACGCAAAGTTCGGCATGATTATCCATAAATTCAAAAAACTTTTCTTCCTTAGGTTTTAACCTAAACGGCATGCTCAACTTCCTCCACTTCATAGAAACGAAATTTTAGTTATGACAGACATGTAATGATTATAACACAATGGATAGGAGAACATGCAACAACTTTATGAATTAATATTTTATTGTTATTTGAGTTTATTGATAAGTGTACCAATTTCTTTGATTGATACACTTACTTCATCGCCGCTTTTAAGCCATACTCTTTTTCCCTCTGGATAGCCCAAAATAACTCCAGCTGGTGTTCCCGTAAAAATTATGTCACCTGGCTTCAAGGTCATGTGATGTGACAAATAGCTCACAATATAGGCGCAATCAAAGATCATATTTTTCGTGTTTCCTTGTTGTCTCAATTCCCCATTAACCTTACAAATGATTTCCAAATTTGAAGGATCAATCTCATCTGTGGTCACAAGATATGGGCCGATTGGTGCAAAGCTATCACATGTTTTGCCAAGCAGCCACTGTCCTGTACGAAACTGAAGGTCTCTTGCACTTAAATCATTGCCTATTGTATAACCAAAAATATGTGACATGGCGTTCTCAATCGTAACATTCTTTGCCGTTTTTCCAATAACAATAACTAATTCTGCTTCATAATCAAACTGCTTCGCATTTGATGGCAGAAGAATTTCTTGTTTATTAGCAGCCAAAGCATTACTAAACTTGCTAAATACAACCGGTGAAAGCGGCATTTCCATTTTTGACTCATTAGCATGATCCAGATAGTTTAACCCAATACAAATTATTTTTTCAGGATTCGTAACACAAGGAGCATAAACAATGTTTTCTTCATCTATCAAAAATAAACTGTTTTCAACATACTTTTGCAGCTTTTCAGTTGCTGATTTGCCTGCGGCAATAATCTGTTCAATTGTATTTGGTACCCCAAGTGAGTAGGCATTTGATACTTGTGCAATATCCATAATTCCGTTTTTCACTTTGACACCTAATCTTATCTGATTATTAAGTTGAAAGTTCACAAATTTCAATATTACCACGGCTCCTTTGAATTCAAATATTCCTATTACTATGATTATATTGACAATATATCATCCATTTTAAGTAATAGCAATCTCCGTAGTAAATGACATTATGATTAAAATATTTAAACCTTGCCGTTTGACAGACTGGCTTTTAATCCATCAGGTTTTTTACATCTTGGCGCATACTTTTAGAAGCTTCTTGTGACGGAAAACCTATACGAAATAAAATCTGTATTGTTTTATCGCCTGCATATTCATTTTTGATTTGATTATACTGTTCTTTCATTTCAGGATATTCTTCCAACACTTGGCTTGGTGGTTGCATTGCAAGGCCCATACTATGCGCAGTGAGTATTAATCTGCTATATAACATTCCAGCCTTAACTTGTGATAAGCGACTGTTATCTTCTGTCATAATCATCGCATACGCCGGAGTATTGGTTGCTGCAATTTCAGTGTTTTCCATAAATACCTTTGCAGCTGTTTTTTCATTATTTAAAAATGGCAACATTGTAACTAACCCTTGTAAGATATTCTTCTTAATTTCACTATCGCTTTGCCCATCAATCGAAAAACCATAACGATATTTATTCTTCTCGTACTCATTAATTCTTAATATTTTCTTAGTTTCTTCATAGATTCGATGAATACTGCTCTCTATTTCTGCACCAGCTACAATATAACTGCCTAGTGATTTAACCTCTTCGTCTTCTCGAAAAAATCTTAATATTATATTGTTATCGGTATTAGATTTTAGTAATTCACTAATTTCCGTATCAGCTGGCTTTAAAGGTTTATAAGGCCCTCTATTGGTATCAGGCATAAACATGTAATCATATAATGAAAAATCTTTCTGGGTGCTCTTTTTAATTGTAATTTTTGCAACAGGTGATTTCTTCATGCTTTCGGCTAAGTTGCCCTCATCATAATTTCCATTTGGGAAAAACACAAATTCAGTCTTATAACCATGATTTGCGCCAGCAACTTTAATATATTCTAAAAAAGTTCCTTGAGAAATCATTGTCTGCCGTGCAAAAGGATCTACCTCATTAGCTAAACGGTCGGCATCAGCATATAAATAAAAAATGTCATTGTTATATTCATCCAGTTTGATTTTCCACGGTTGCAGATTGTGTCCGTTAGCAGCTAGTAAACCATGGGCAACAAGAAATATCCTAGGATCATCAAACTTTCTGGCATAATCTTTTTGCCATGGTTCAAGATAATTTTTAGGAAGAAAAAAACCACTAAAGGCAAG
>CAZCMY010000040.1:7105-10584 GCA_964500055.1 uncultured Acidaminococcales bacterium
GTCCTGTTATCTAAGATAACATCTTCCTTTACTTTGAAACCGACCTTTTCACCTAGTTTATTTACTTTTGTACTAACCTCATCAATTGACGTTATTTTTATTATATTAGTGTCAGTAACTATTTCCTTTGGCTCCAAGTTTGAACTTTCGTTATTGCTTGGCAAGGCAAAAGCAACATTTACAGTAATCATTGATAAAATTAGGACAACCAGTAAAACACCTATTTTTTTTAACATTATAATTCCTCCTAAATTCGTAAACATAAGATTAGTTTGTACTAACTAACTTTTAATTTAAAAAATTATTTAATTTCTTTAACTATTTTTTCTAAAAGACTTAAAAATGTTTTTTTCTCTTCTTCATTAAGGCACTTGGTCATTTTATTAGCAAAATAATAATAACCTAGCCTTTCCATCTCCAGCAGTTCCTTCCCCTTTTCTGTTAAATATAAGTTAAAAGTTCTTAAATCTTCATCAGACTGCTTTTTATAAACTAAATTTCGGGCAATTAATCTGTTAACGATATCCGTCACGGTTGACTTTTTTACATTAAACTTCTCAACAATTTGTTTAAATGTTGGCGCATCAAGTTCTCCAATTGCGTGAAGATAATGTAATTGAGTTATTGTTAAGTTAAATAAATCCTTACTGTCTGCGCTCTCTTTGTAAGTTCTCACGGATTGTCGCATAAACTCAGACAAAACATTTATGTATTTAACAATAAAAGTTTCAACATCTGCCATTATATCCTAAACACCTCAATTCATCATTGTTACTAACAAGCATAAAAACAGGAACTAAATGAACCAAAATACTCTACAACTATCATCTCCAAACAAAAAACAATATAGTTGGTTCGTACGTACTAACCATATTTAAACACATTTTTCTAAACTTGTAAATAGTTTCTTCTAAATATCAACTTTTTATTAAAAATGCAAGCCTCATGTGTTTTTTGACAGAGGCTTGCATTATAATTAAGCGATTATAAAATTTCACTAATATGGACAGCCTTAAACTTACCGCCACTCTTTTCAGCTGCTCGCTTGAGTTGCTTTAAGCAATTATAACATTCAGTCGTTACAATAGCTGCACCACTCTTTTCTATGTTCAGTCGTTTTTTATCCAACAAAGCATCTGAGGTTTCAGGATAATCACTTGGGAAGAAGCATGGCCCGCCACAACACACATCTGCACCAGCCAACTCAACATAACCCCCAACTGCTTTCAAAAGTTCACGAGGCTCTTTTTTTATGCCTTGATTCCTGCCCAAATGACAAGGATCATGATAAGTTATCTGTCCATCATGTTTTTCCGGCAAATAGCCAATTTTAGCTAAATACTCCGATAAAGAAACTACCTTTTTGCTAAAGGCAGCTGCTCGGTCACACCATTCCGGATCGTTTGCCAGATATGATGCGACTTTTTTCAAAGTATCACTGCAACATGCGCAGTCAGAAACGATGGTATCAACATCTTCAAACAGTTGGATATTTTGTTTAGCATCTTCGATAAAAACATCAACATGTCCACGAGTTAAAGCAGGCAAGCCACAGCATTCATTATTGATTAATTCAACTTCAGCTACGCGACTTAAGAGCTCAACAGTTTTAACTGCCGTATCAATTGCGTCAAGTCTCGCCTGACAACCAAAGAAATAAGCAATTTTACGGTTAGTTTCAGTTTCTGGTCCTTCTATTTCTGCGCAACGTTCACACAATGCGTCAAACGCTTCATTCATCTTTTCTTTTTCTTCGGCAGAATAATCAAATGGTTTATCTGACAAATTAACTAATTTTTGTCTCGTTTTTAGCATTACTTCAGGCACTTTAACCTTACTGGCGCAAACATCTATACAAGCGCCACAAAGAAGGCAATAATCAACTGCTTCCAAAATATCCTCTTCAGGTGCTACGCCGCCCTTAGTAAGAGCACGAGCTGCATTTACCATGCCACGTGCGCCACAAGCCTCACGGCTATTTACAGCAAAAACAGGGCAAACTAGCAGACAATTACCGCAACGGTCACACTTACTGGCTATTTCATGAATTTCCTTAAGTAATTCCGTGTTTTTATCAGTCATGGATAGCTTCCTCCTCCGGCCATACTTTGCCTGGGTTCAGTATTCCTTTTGGGTCCAGTGCTTTTTTGATTGATTTCAAGACATCTACACCATTTTCACCCAAAGCATCCTTTAAATAATTTTGTTTTGTTATACCAATGCCATGCTCACCTGAAAGGGTACCACCCAATTCAAGCGTAGCTGCAAACACTTCATCAACTGCCTTATGTACAACTTTTGCCTGTTCAGGATCTGACATATCGCAGAGAATTGATGGATGTAAGTTACCATCACCGGCATGCCCATAAACCGCAAAGTCAAGATTATATTTATTAACGATTGTGCGGATACGCCTGACAATTTCAGGGAATTCGTTACGCGGCACTGAAATATCTTCGCTTATGCGATCTGGAGCCAAGGCTCCAACAGCAGGACTCAGAGCACGTCTGATAGCCCAAAGGTCATCTGCTTCCTGGGCCGTTTTGGCAATCCGTATTTCAACTACACCATTTACATTGGCTATTTTCTCAATTTGTTCAGCTTGTTTTTTGATTTCATATTCTTCTGAGCCATCAACTTCAGTTACAATGCAAGCTTGCACTGTGTCTGGAAAATCAAATTTGCGATTTTTAGCAATTGCCTTAAGGCAAGTCCTGTCCATGAGTTCGGCGGAAGCTGGAACAATGCCAGCTTGCAGCATTTGGTGGATAGTGTCGCAAGCACCGTCCAATGTTGAAAACATCAATAAAAGCGTATTACGGAATTTTGGCATAGGTATCAAACGTAGAATAGCTTTAGTTACAATACCCAAGGTACCTTCTGAACCAACTATGAGTTGTGTCATATTATAGCCAGTTACATTCTTAATTGACTTGCCACCGGTCTTTATAATTCTTCCATCAGCAAGTACTACTTCCAAACCCATAACGAAATTATGTGTTACACCATATTTAACAGCACGCATACCGCCGGCATCTTCAGCAATATTGCCGCCAATTGTCGAAAACTTGAAGCTAGCGGGATCTGGAGGATAAAACAGACCCTTTTGTGCGCAAAGATTGTAGATATCGCCAGTACGCACGCCCGCCTCTACAGTAATCATCATATTTTTTTGATCTAATTCTATAACTGAAGTCATACGGTCTAGGCAAAGCACAATGCCACCTTTAAGAGGGATTGAACCGCCGGTACGACCGCTTGCAGTTCCGCGTGCAGTTACAGGTATAGCATTGGCATAAGCGATTTTCATCACTTCTGCAACTTCCTCTGTAGTACGCGGCCTTACAACCAAATCAGGCATACTGGCTGGAAACAACGGCACGAAAGATGAATCGTATGAATAACCGAAACGATCCAAATCGGAATCCAAGGTATGCTCTTTACCAACAATATTGCGGATTTTCTGAACAACTTCTTGT
>CAZCMY010000041.1:0-5487 GCA_964500055.1 uncultured Acidaminococcales bacterium
TTGATGTCCGCACAGACAGCTTTTGCCGCAGCAGTGGAAATTAATCTGGATAAGGCCATTGAGATGGCACTAAAAACAAATCCTACGGTTAAGATTTCTGAAGCAGAGAGCTCAGTGGCCAAGGCTCAGAAAGATGAAGCAAAAGCTTCACGCTGGCTGAGTATCGACTACAGTCACAGCGCTTCTCGAGGCGGTTACTATGATCCGATTGGAACACAGTCAGGGCCAGGCAATACCTTTAGCAACGGTTTTACTGCTTCGATTCCACTTTATACCGGCGGCAAGCTCAGCGGTACGATTGAGCAGGCTGTCCAAAATTATAAATCGAGCGAATATGGTGTTGACGAGTCTTATCAGGCAGTCAAACTTTCAGCCACCAACGGCTATTATGGTGTTTTGCAAGCAATCGATACTGTCAAGCTAAGCAAAGACTCAGTAGAAAGACTTAGTGCACATCTGCAGAACGTACAGGCACAATACGATGTCGGCGTTGTTGCCAAAGTTGATGTTCTACGCAGCCAGGTTGAACTAGCCAATGCACAACAAAACCTGATCAAAGCGCAGAATGCTTATGATCTGGCAGTTGCTGATTTAAACAATATTATTGGACTGCCGCATGGAACTGAATTAAAGGTAACAGAGGGCCTCCAATATCACAAATATGATAATCCAATGGAAAACTGCATTACTTTTGCTTTAGCAAACCGTCCGGAACTTTTCCAGGCTGAGGCTGGTGTTGAAGCCGCTAAAGCTGGTGTGAAAGTTGCTAAATCAGGGTATATGCCGCAGGTTTCTGCCAGCGCTTCCAACAAATGGTATTCTGGTGATTGGCCGGGCGATGACAATGAGAATTGGACTGCTGCTGTCGGCGTGAGTTTGAATGTCTTCGACTCCGGCGTAACGGCAGCTAAGGTCAATGCGGCTGAAGCCAGCTTGTATAAAGCTGAAGAAACTTATCGTCAGACGAAAGATTCTGTGCAGCTTGATGTTCGAAGCAGCTATCTAAATCTGCGCGAAGCTGAAAAACGTATTGCAACTTCCAAAGTTGCTGTTGATTCAGCCGAAGAAGATTACAGGATTTCACAACTGAGGTACCAGGCCGGTGTTGGCACGAACATCGACGTTATGGATGCACAGGTTGCACTTACACAAGCCAAAAATAATTATGTACAGGCTTTGTATGACTACAATACTTCCAGCGCTGCTCTCGCAAAAGCTATGGGCGTGCCGGTACGTCAAAGCTGATTGTTGCTTTTATTGAATATACTGCTATGGTTTTTCCATAGCAGTTTTTTTGTGAATTTTTTGTGTGATTTTTTATCTGGGCAGGGAAGAAGGTTCGTAGTGTCGAATAAGTACCCGATTAGTTTTGTTTAAAGAGTGATAATAAATCATGGGGGCAAAATTCATGTCGAAAGCAAAGGCTGTTTTCCTGATACTCGCAGCACTATTGATGGGCTATTTTGCAGTTTTGCGCCTGTTTATGCCAGGATTTTTACAACAGATGATACCGCTGGTGCAAACAACGGCGGCTGAATACGTTAACGGAGAAATTAATATTGGGTCTTTGCATGTGTCTGACTCTCTCAGGCTGGCAGCAGACGATGTTGCTATTTTTGACAAAAATGGCAAACTGGTGGCGTCTGCTCCTTCTGTAACAATTAGTTTTGATTTGTTGAGGGGCCTCATGCAGGCCGATCCCATCAAGGCTGTTAACACGATAAATGTTAACCAGCCTGTTTTCCATTTGCAAATGGATGAAAAAGAACACTGGAATGTCAAAGACGTTATTAAGCAAAGAGAAAAGGAAAAGAGCAGATTTGCGGGCATCGTACGCATTAATGACGGGCGGAGTGAAGTTGCTACACCTTTCGGCAATTGGAACTTTGGTGTCGATGGCAGTATCGATGCTGCCGCCAGTCCCGATTACGATCTTAATTTCATACTTGCTTATGCTAACGAAAGCTGGAAGATCAGCGGCCTTGTTAATACTGAAGCCAAAGGGCATCTGTTCCTGAAAACAGAGCATTTTGCCCTTGATCCCTTCAGCGATTTGGCAAAACGGTATCTGGGTATAGAAGGACTTAAAGGTTCGGTTAAGGATCTTAATCTGCGCTGGTCCGGTGATGGCAATGACATTACATTAGAAGGAGCAGGTTCCTTAGCAAAAGTCTCTGCGCTTGCAACTTATCAGGAAGAAAAATTGCCGATAGTACTGAACGGCAAGGTATCTTTCCACCAAAAGGTTGTCGAAGCAGTTAATCTTGATTTTACAGCTAACGGTGAAAAAGGCCGTCTTAATGGCAAACTTGATTTGAGTAATATGGATGAACCTGTTGCTGAAGACCTTTCTGTAGAACTTTTTGCTTTTGATTTAAAAAACGCCATAGCTTCTTTGCCTGTTGACGGCAAAGTATCCGGTTCGCTGACTTTGAATGGAACCCAGAAAGATTTCACTGCTAATGGAGTTTTTAGTTCTGATGGCCTGGACTTTAATGGGCAGACTTTCTCGCAGGTGCGTCTGCCGCTTTCAGCGCAGAACAGTAAAATAGTCATACCGGGGGCAAAGGCTGAATATGGCGGTGGCGGTATTTTTCTCTTTGGTGAATACGAAGTAAACGCCGGAGATTTTTCTGCGGCACTGGAGTTTGATAATGCTGATATTGCAGGTTTAGCCGGCTTAGCTGGTGAACAGGCAGTTCTTTCCGGCGATGTTGCTCTCTCAGGGAACATCAAAGGCGAACAAGGCAGAGTCAATGCTGTAGCCAAGATGGCCGCTTTGACCTGGCGCAATAATATATTCAGAGATTTTCGGCTGGATATCGATTACGACAAGAATAATATAGTTATCAATAACCTTTCAGGCTACTG
Source organism: uncultured Acidaminococcales bacterium (assembly GCA_964500055.1). GTDB lineage: Bacteria > Bacillota > Negativicutes > Acidaminococcales > Acidaminococcaceae > RZYP01. The sequence goes on from CAZCMY010000041.1 coordinate 2,872, forward strand.
TAACGACGATGGTTCGCTTGTAGCTCAAGGCAGCATCAAAGGCGGTAATATTGCGGCTGATGCACGTATTGCCAACTTCCCGTTGCAGCCGTTTCTGGCTTTGGCGGGACAAGAAGGAGAGGGCAGGTTAACAGGCTCTTTCATTGTCAGTGGTTCGAAAGCTTCACCGCAGGTCAGCGGTACAGCGAGATTAACTGACGGTGAAATCATGAAGCAAAAAATTACTGATGCGCATGGCTCTTTCCTGTGGCAGAATAAACGCTTGCAAATTGATGGTCTCACCGTAAAAATGCCGGCAGGTGAACATAGCGTAAACGGTTGGATTGACCTTGGTAGTGAGGAACCGATTGTAGATTTGAAAGTTTTAACTAAAGGAATCAGAGTTGAACCTCTGGTAGCCGCAATGGCACCTGATGTTGCCCTTACCGGCAATCTGGATAATGAGGTTACCGTGAAAGGTAAAATATCAAATCCTGAAGTAGTCGGCAAAATGAATTTTTACGAAGGCAGCCTAAACAAATACCTGTTGGATGATGCGGTTGGTGAATATAGCATAACAGAAGGCAATCTGTATCTCAGAAACTTTATTATTCACGCTTTGCAGACCGAAATTCATCTCGATGGTACAGTTGATAAGAATAAGAATCTTGATTTCGTGATGAATGCCAGCAAGATTGATCTGAAGAGACTCGCGATACCTGACAAAGTGAAAGTATCTGGTCTTGTTGATCTTAATGGTAAGTTGAAGGGAACTTTATCCGCACCACTCTTTACGGGTGAACTCAATTCGCACAGTATAGTGATCAATGGCCAGGAATTTACGGATATTACAGGTAATCTGGAAAGCTCCGGCGGTAAGGTCAACAGGCTTAGAGGAAGTGCCAGACAAGGTGGCGGCTTATTTGGCATAGATATGCTGATCGATTTTACTGATGCTCTTTTGCAGGGCAATGTCGAAGTCAAGGGTGGCAATATGAAATCGCTGCTCTCTTTGGCCGGCCAGGATTATGACATAGCAGGCGATCTGGACGGCAGCATCATTGTCAATAAGGAAGGAAAAGGCACTGGCATCAGTGTAGGAGGTCAGATTCGCAACTGCAGCATTCGGGGTATCAGCTACCCATCGGCTGTTTTTGATGTTTTCATTCACAAAGATATTCTTAATATCCTTAAAGTCCGTATAGACGAAGCAAAAGGCGGGTTCCTTGCAGCGCAAGGCACAGTCGATTTCAGAAACCGCAATCTGGCACTTGACGCCTTCTGCAGTGAGGCTGATGCATCTGTGCTTAATGCCTTCATTAAAGCACCGATTGATTTTGGCGGCAAAATGAGTTTCGCCGCACAGGTCAGCGGCACGATTGAAAACCCTGCAGCCAATGCTTCCTTATCGGTCAGCCAGGGACAAATTGCAGATACTCCTTTTGATAATCTGTATGGCATGTTTACTTTGCGTGACGACCTCTATAACATTGAACAGTTGTATGTTCAGAAAGATATCTACAAAGCCAGCGCTTATGGAGCGGTACCTCAAGATCTATTCAGGGCAAAGGTAGACCGCAGAAATCCGGATGCGCAGATGTCAATCAAGGTTAAACTTGATAATGCCAATCTGGCCATATTACCAATGATTAATAAGAATGTGGAAAGCGGCAGCGGAGAGACGAGCGGTGGACTGATGCTGACAGGTACTCTCGAGGAACCGCTTGTTGACGGTAGTTTCAATATAAATAACGGCACTATCAAATTGAAACAAATATCCACCTTGATTGAGAATTTAAAGATGGCTGTAAAATTTGAAGGGCGCAGAATTCGTCTGGAAGAAATGTCAGCTAAAATTGGCCCGAATGGCAAGTTAAACGCTAATGGCACTTTTGCCTTGCCGAACGGGGACAGCACCCCTTATCAACTAGATGTGAAAGCCGATAATGTTGAAATAGCTTCGCCACTTTTCAGTGGTATTATCAACGGTAAGGCTGCTATAACGCAAGAACGGAACAGACCGCATATTACTAGTGAAGTTCGTTTGGATAAGGTTCTTGTCAATATGCCGACGATTCCGGAGATAAAACCTGGCAGTTCCAATATAGGGTTAGATATCAAGATAGAACTCGGACCGGAAATCCATCTTTACAATAAATACCTCTATGACCTGTGGTTGGCTGGTGGTTTGCATATTATGGGCAGTACGAGGTATACTAATGTGGATGGATCGTTAGTGGCAACAAAGGGAACTGTCAGCTATTTAAGAACGCCTTTCAAAATCAGGAGAGCGACAGCAGGTTTCCCAACACCAGGTTCGGTTTTGCCAACAATCAATCTCGATTCCTACACTAAATTTGGACGTTATAATGTGAATATGCAAATTGACGGCCCACTTGAACAGATGGAATTACACTTGTCTTCCGATCCACCACTAAGCCAGCAGGAATTATTCAGGATGCTGACGCTGAAAAGCTATAGCGATGGTGGCAGCGGTACAGGCGGCAATGGTCTGGAGACACAGGATTTGCAGGCACTTCTTGATGTCGGTATTGAGATGACCTTCTTGCGAGATGTGGAAACCCTCTTCAAGGAAGACCTCAATCTTGACCAGTTCCGTGTTTACAGCGGCAATAC
>CAZCMY010000041.1:5587-10473 GCA_964500055.1 uncultured Acidaminococcales bacterium
CCCTCTTCAAGGAAGACCTCAATCTTGACCAGTTCCGTGTTTACAGCGGCAATACCGCAACTGGCATTGGCTTTGAAATTAATGCCAAGGATTCCAGTGAATTCACCAAGGAAGAAAAAGAACAATATAATGTTCTGGCAAGCAAGTATGTCACAGACAATGTTCTAGTTGGCTATGCAACAAGCTTAGATGGACAATATCATGATACATTTACGCAGTATGAGCTCAATAAAAATATAACTGTTAATTTTGCAATTGATGAAGAGCAGAAGAAATGGTATGGCGTAGAATACCATATTTCGTTCTAAAAAGGAGTACCAACGTGTTAAACAGCTATCTGGAAGAACTGAAAAAAATAAAATTGTTGTCACGGGAAGAGGAGCTCGAGCTGTGGCGCGCCAGCGCAACAGGCAGCGAAGATGCTTACCACCGGTTGATCAGTTCTTACCAGCCGCTGGTCTTTAAGGTGGCAATGGGTTTCCGTGTGCCGGAAGCCCAGACACGGGAACTGATTCAGGAAGGAACGGTTGGATTGTTGGAGGCTGCCGAACGGTATGATTATCAAAAAGGCGTTGCTTTCAGTCTTTTTGCCGTGCACCGCATCAGGGGCAGAATGCTGGATTATTTAGAACGTGAATATGGCAAAAAGACATTATCGCTGGATAGTGAGACTAATGAAGGCAGCGGTATTTCCTGGGCGGAATGTCTGGTGTCCAATGAATTATCTCCTGATGAAAATGCTGAGAGAGAATTTCTTTCCAGCAAAATTCTGGAAGCCATGGACAGACTTTCTGTTAATGAACAGAAAGTCTTGTCCGGAATTTATCTCTTAGATAAATCAGCCAGCGATCTGGCGGCGGATATTAATGTTACTCCAAGCCATATTTACCGTTTGCAGAAAAAAGCTGTCAAGCGTGTACGCGGTATGCTTTCGCGTTTGATGGCGGAAATAAAATAAAGCTAGCTGGAGAAAAACAGTGATATTGCCTAGATAATCTGACTAAAAAGCCTAAAAATGCCGAAATATAGTCAAAAATTACTAATTTTCAAGGATTAAATTTTACGATAGTCTGCGATTATATAATAGTATGATTAATGTTTAGAGAAAGGAGTAAGCATAATGTCTGGCAATATTAAAAATGTGTGCGACCATATCAGAAATGTGCGTAACAGTTTGAAAAATGCTGAGGATAGTTTTCGCAGCAATAATGATATGCGCGGCGAATTGGATCTGATGCTGGCAGAAGCAGAAATGCAGCATTTGCGTGAAAAACGTGGGTTGGCTGCTATATGGACTCGCCAAAGACTTGCTGCTATTGCGGCTTGCCTAATGGTTTTGACGGGAGTCGGCGGCTGGTTCTGGGCTAGAAATTCGTTGCCACCAACGTCTGCTGATGTTGTTATCGCACAAAGTACCATTGTGCCGGATGAAAAGAAAATTCCCAGGTCCACCTCTTCAATAGAACGTGTACCGGAAAACATAAAAAAACAAACTACGATACAGGAAGAAACTAAAGTTTTACCACAGAAAACTGAACAAGTTGAAAAGGCCGTTTTGCAGGTTCCTGAAAATGAAGTGAGGAATCTTGTGAGAACAGCGCGAAAGACCTTGAACGATTCTAATTAACAGGGGGCTCGTTATGAAAAAGAAAAAAATGTGGCGACCAATTGCAATGGGAATGGCGGCAACTTTGCTTGTTGCTCTACCGGTATATGCCGAAGAAACTAATCCGGATTCCACTAAACCAACAGAGAAAGTAACGGATACCTTGTTGCCGACGGAACCGGTCAAACGTCAGGATAGTACTAAAGATAACATCAAAATTGCGTCAGCAGAAGAAGTAAATGCTTATGTAGGGCAGACGGTAACCAAGATTACTATCGATGGTGACAAGCACGGTAACCATGATGCAATTATGGATGCGCTTAAAGTAAAACCAGGCATGGAATTTACTAAGGATGGGATTGCGGCAGATTTACACGCAATCTATCAACTTGGCTGGTTCTACGATATCGTGCCGGAATACAACCAAGTGCCTGAAGGCGTGCAGGTTACCTATCATGTCATGGAGAACCCTGTTTTTAAAACACTGGTGGTTGAAGGTAATACCAAAGTAAGCACTGACAAAATCAAAAACATTATTGATTTGCCTAAAGATAAGATAATTAATCTGAAGGATGTTAATGAAAAAGTTCGCAAAGTAGAAGCCGAATATTCAAAAGATGGCTATATACTGGCGCGTGTTACCGATGTGCGTGTACTGCCGAGCGGCGAATTATACGTGCAGGTTAATGAAGGCGTTGTCGAGGACTTTAAAATCAAAGGTAATACTAAGACCAAAGATTATGTTATTACCCGGGAAATGAAATTGAAAAAGGGACAACCCTTCAACAGCAAGGATGCTCGCCGCAGTATGCAGCGTATCTATAACCTGGGTTACTTCGAGGATGTCAACATCAAGTTGAATCCTGGTAAGGCTCCTAATGCAGTCGATGTGGAGATTACTGTAGTTGAGATGAATACAGGTACCTTTGGTATCGGCGCCGGCTATAGTGATGCGGATGGTTTCTTGGGCATGGTTTCCGTTGGTGACAAGAATTTCCGCGGTACCGGTGACAAGGTGAATGTCCGCTGGGAATTTGGCGGCGATAGCGAAAACAGCAAAAACTATGAATTCAGCTATACAAAACCATGGCTTGATGACAAAGAGACAAGCGTTGGTTTATCCATTTATGATATGACGAACGAATACGCTGATTACAATCATACCGGTGATGAAATAGCAAGGTATGATAAGCAGCGCCGTGGTCAGGAACTGACTTTCAGCCGCAGGACGAATAATGAATATGTTGTAAACTATCTGACTTTGAAAAATAGGGAAGATGTTTATAAAGGTGTGGCTGATGGGTACGAAGATTCAGAACAATATTTTGAAGTGCCGGATGATTTGGCGCTACAGGCTGAACGCAGAAAAGAAAACTTCGGTAAAACGCGCAGCATTGGTTTTACCAGAGCCTTTGATTCCCGTGATAATGTTAATGACCCGCATGAAGGCAAACGCAATTCCTACTCAGTTGAGTGGGCTGGACTGGGCGGCGACTTTGACTTTACCAAGTATTCGGCTGACTTACGTTATTACTACCGTATGGGAGCCAGCGAAGATGTTTTAGCCTTTATGGTTGGCGCTGGTTATGCCGATGGTACGATGCCGCTGAGCCAGAGATTCGCGGTTGGCGGCTCTGACAGCCTGCGTGGTTATAAGGATGATCAGTTTAAAGGCAACAGCATGCTGAGAAGCACTTTGGAATACAGGGTGCCATTGATGAAGAAAGTGCAAGGGGTCCTCTTTACTGATACAGGCTACGCCTGGGATAAAAATACAGAGGATGCTTTTGATATTGGTTTGATGAAATATAGCTACGGTGTTGGCTTACGTATTAATTCACCATTAGGCCCATTGCGTCTTGACTATGGCATCGGCGAAGACGGCGGTCGCTTCCACTTCAGCTTCGGCGGCCAATTCTAGGCAAGCTGGTAAAAGCGGGGAGGTTGGAAAACATTGCGAATTGGTAAAAGCAAGTTTACCAGCTTAATATGTTTTAGTTTGTTTCTGCTGCTCGCGCCGCAAGCCGCTTCAGCTGAAACTATCGGGCATGTTAAAGTAAGTGTTATCGATAGTACAGGCAGGACAGGGCAGGCGCTGATGGAACGAATGACGGCCAGCATGCAGGTTGTTGCCGAGCAACTTTTTCTGGAAAAGGATACGGCGCAGATCGAACCGGTTAAAAATGACTACTCCCGGCTGCTTGGCGAAGTTGGCGAGCGGGCACTTACCGGTTATAAGGTTGAAGAAACCGTTATTAAGCTCGGCCCTTCTGCAGAAATAGTTTTTAAATTATCGCCTTGGCTGGACGTAGTAAACGATGTGCAGGTGGATTTGGAATTTTCCGGTATTGACCCGTCTATGTCTGAGGTTTTGCTAGAGAAGATGCCTGAGCTTAAAGCGAGGATTATCAGAACGGTAAGCGGCGCTTCCGTAGACGCCGTTGATTGGGCTGGTGGAGTATTGCGGCAGAAAGTCAGACAAGATATGGAGACGATGCTGCCGGAATTCAGGGCATCTGTTGATTTAAGTCAACAGGGCAAAAAAGTTGTGGCACAGGTTATTGTTTATCCTGTCGGACAGACAGTACATGATGTCCAGTTTGAGCTTTTATCCGAAACTGTGCCAAATATTCTTTTTCTGAAAACCAAAGAACGTTTGCATGAAAAAGCCGATGAACTGCGAGGACTACCTGTTGATTTTGTAAAAAAACACAGAATAGAGCTTGAAAACCGTCTTTTGGCCTCTGTTAATGAGGAAAAGGTCGTCGGCCTCTATTCCTTGAAACCAACGGTAACCATAACTCCAGGCACGGTGACGATGGTTGAAATAAGAATGGAAGCAGACAAGTACAAGATATGGTTCGAAGGATATGGGGACAGCGGCCGTTCAGAAAATAATCTTGCCGGCAGAGCACATTTTGGTAAGTATATCTCAGAAGATGATGAACTTTTTGCGGAATTTTCTGTTGAGCTGGAAAACATGGAATGGGAATTTGCTCCAGGACTCGCTCATCGCAATGGCAAAACAACTGTTGCTTATGCAAGAAGAATCTCCGATCACGAAAATAATTATCGCCTGGAATATGATGTATCGCCGAAATGGCGTTTACGTGCAGAACATTTCTCTGGCACAAACGTCAACGAGTTTGGGGCACGTTTCCGTATTCACGAATTCTTGAGTGTGGAATATGTGTACTCAAACGACAAGCCCTACTTGCGTTTAATTGGTAACTTGTAGGAATAGTTGAAAGATTGTGTCAGTGCTGATATAATTGTTAGG
>CAZCMY010000042.1:0-10434 GCA_964500055.1 uncultured Acidaminococcales bacterium
GCATCTTAATGAACTTACAGATCAAAAGAAAATCTATACAGCTACTCTCATTGCTTCCATTGGCAGTTGTCTGGTAAATGTGGTTACTGAGCCTCTTATCCGCTATGCTTTTAAGGTATATATCTTAGGCTATGCACCACAGGTTGCTGAAATTTCTTCTATAAACTGTGCCATCTCCATGGCTACAAGCGCTATTCCTTCTGTTGTGATAGCTGTTTTACTTTATAATGTAGTCCGTAATAACCTTAAGCCTCAGGAAATATTTTAATTTTAAAATAAAAAACCTGCTCACTTGAGCAGGTTTTTTTATGTCTTATTCAGTCTTTGCACTTTCTCTTGCTATGATACGGTCGAGTATTTCAGCTGCTTTAAAAATTACAAGGCTGCACTTAATCTCATCATTCCTGTATTTTTCTTTAAGGCACTTGCAATCGATGCAACCCATTTCATTTTTAAAGGTTTCAATAAATTCTGTTTCCAACTCTTTGATGCGATTGCTTTCATGGGAACGTTGTTTTACATAGAGATGGCTTAAAACCATAATCCCGCCGGTAATTGCACCGCAAATACTTTCCACACCCATACCGCCGCCAAACCCGGCAGCCAATTTTAAAGCCTCTGGAGTAAGTTTCAAATCGTATGCCCAATTTGCTCCGTAAAGCATTTTTTCAGCACAGTTCAAATCGATGTCATTGCCAAAACCTTTTTGTAATAATGCCAGCAACATAAATTTCTACCTCCCACAATTATTGTTGAAACTCTGTATCCCATGCCCATGGCAGAATTCCTGATTTTTACTTTAAGTTCTGCAAAGTATTTTCATTAACAACATTAATATTCATAGCTAAAAGTTTGGCAGCAGTCACACCATTGCCAGCAATTTTCTTGCCGCTGAAAGTGCCATCATAAATAATGCCACAGCCGCAAGAAGGGCTTTGTGCTTTTAACACCGCTTGTTGGCAGCTATGTTCTATAGCAATAGCAGCAGTTCTTTCCGCTCCCAGCTTAAAGTAGCTTGTTACATCTTCGCCTTCTTTGTTAATGACAAGCTCTCCAAGGCGTTCAGCAGCTGGCCTTGGTGTAACCAGACCGCCCAGTATTTCAGGGCAAACAGGTATCAGCTCGTATTTTTCACTCAAAGAAGCAATAGCTTCATTAGTATTTATTTCTCCGTTATATCTGCATTTAATGCCCAAAAAACATGCGCTGACTAGAATCGGCTCTTTAATCATAATATCTTCTCACCCTCTATTTAAGTTATCATGCAAAAGCATAACCAGAATTTCTTCCAACTGTTCGAATCGTCTGCCGCCTTTACGCAAGTCCATGTTAAGTTGAGCAAGTGCCGTTAAACATTTCTGCAGGCTTGCCGTCGTAAAGAATTTACTCTGCGCAATTGTTTTTTGTGCAATAAAAGGATGCATCTTCAGTTCATTCGCAATGCTGGTTTTGTCGTAACCAGCTTCCATAAGTTCTTTAACTTGCCACAATTTCCGAATTTGCGAGCTTACAATACCAGCAACCTTCAGAACATTGGTACCTCTTTTTTCTTCCAAGGCAAGTAAAGTCAGCACTTCTTCGGTTTTTTTCTCAGCTATGGCATTCGTCAAAGCAAAAATCGAAACCTCCGGCAATTCAGAGAAAATGGCCTCCACATCTTGTCTCGTCCATTTTTTCCTTGTTCCGGCATATATTGCCAGTTTTTCAATTTCATTTGCCAAAAGCAATAAGGGCACGTTGTCAGTAGCAGCCATATATTCCACTACTAATTCAGCCGCGCCATATTCCCACATACAGCCATAAAGAGCTGCCTGTTCATCCAGCCAAGGCCTTAAATTATAAGATTTGATGGCCTTGCTTTCAACGATTGCCGCAATTGGCAAAATGGTCTTATAAAACTTCGAACGTTTATCAAGCTTTGCCACCGCACATACAACCTGGCAGAAATCCGGAAGATCGCTGAGTAATTCTGCTAATTGCATTTGCTGTTCCTTGCGTGTTTCGCTTTCCTGTTGTTTATCCTGCTTCAAAATTTTAGGCTCTTTGATTAGCACCATATTCTTCCCTGAAAAAAACGGATAACTGTTAATAGCTGTTTCCAGTTCTTTTAAGGGCAATTCCTTATCAAAGACAGCTATTTCTCTATCACGATCAGCAACAGAAGCAAAAGTCGCCTGCACAACTGCTTTCGTTATTTTTTCTTTATAATAATCTTCTTCACCCCAGATAATAACAAGCCTTGGTATTTCCAAATGTTTATCCAGAGTTTCGAGAAATTTTTCTGCTGAAATTTCCATTTCTAACTCCCTGCTAAAAGTAATTACCCTGATACCGATAACTATACCATGTGCAATTTGAACCGTCAAAAACAACTTTTATATTGCCTGCTTGGTCTGTCCGTAATACTTTTGCACCAATTGCCTGCAATTTTTCTAAAGTCTCAGGCGCAGGATGTCCAAATTTATTGTCGGCGCCTACGGAAATAACCGCTAACCCAGGATGTACAGCCTGCAAAAATTCATATGACGATGAGGTTTTGGAGCCGTGATGGGAAACCTTCAGGACATCAGCTTTAATGGAAGCTGCGGCTGCTGCGATTTCTTCTTCCTCTGTGGCATCACCGGTAAAAACTATGCTTTTACCCCTATCTGTTATTTTCATAATTGCAGAGCTCTCATTCTCATTATGGTTTTCCTCCAAAGATGATGCAGGCGCTGCTTCAATGATATCTATTTCGCAGGTACCCAAACAGTATTGTTGTCCGCTTGCCAGTTGTTTTATCTGGCTTTTATTTTTAGCAAAGTTGAGCAAAGCTGAAACATCCTGGCTGGGCTCTTCCTGCGGCAATAAGATACAATCTATGGGAAGCGAACGTGCCACAGCAGCCGCACCACCTGCATGATCATGGTGCCCATGACTAAGAGCCAATACATCAAGCTTGTTGATGCCTAAATACCTTAAAAACGGCAGAATAATCCTTTCACCAGTATCATAATTGCCTCGTAAACCACCGGTATCAACCAAGATAGTTTTCTTGTCTGCCGTAATAATAAGTGCAGCATCACCTTGACCAACATCAATGAAATAGACAGTAAAGGGCTGCCTGGCAAAATGCGTTGTTAAGCCAGGCAATAACATCGCGAAACACGTTAAAGCTATGACTATCTTTCTTTCATAGTCAGTCAGGCTAGCCAAAGGCCAGAAACGAAACAAACATATTAAGAGCAAGTAATAGATTAATGCCGTTACCAAGGGCGTGCGAGCAATAATGATACTGGCCAAAGGCCAACCAGCTATCCAATTCGTCACGGTCAAAGCAGGTCCTAACAGAAGACTCGCAAACATCAAGAGAATTATACCCAGCGGTTTGATAATAAAACACAGAAATAAACCAGCCATCGTTAAAAGCACAATGAATTCCACAACAGGCACAACGATGAGGTTGGCCGCCAGTGAACTGATAGACAGTTGATGAAAATAATGAACAAGCAAGGGCAAAACCGCAAGCTGTGCGGCAATCGTTACAGCCAGGGCATCAGCAATATATTTCTGCATATAGCGCGCTAACAAGGCCTTGATTGCAGGAAATAGGTAAATTAGTCCGCCGGTTGAAGCAAAAGAAAGCTGAAACCCAATATCAAAAACCCACATTGGTCTATAACAAAGCATACTTATAGCAACGAACGCCAGCACTGCCCCGCTGTCTTCATTTCTTTGCAAGACAAGACCGAGCAGCATTGCCATTCCCATCAGAGCTGAACGCATTACCGGCGGTGAAAAGCCGCAAATCAAGCAGTAACTGACAACGGTTACCGCAGCTATGGGCAAAGCGAACTTTTTTCTTACTTGCAAAGCCCTCGTTAGAGAAAGAACAAACCCTATCAATAGTGCAACATGGCTGCCTGATACGGAAAGAATGTGAACGATACCGGTAGTAGAGAAATTCCTGACGGTATCTTCGTCAATACCGTCATACCCACCCAAAGTCATGCCTGCAAGAATAGCTGCATCTTTTGCCGGCATAACTTTATTCAGTTGCATGCGCATCGCACTACCTACATCTGCCAGATAAGAATTCCAAGGTCTTGCAATATTAATATACCGGACTTGTTCCGCCTTAACCGACATCCTGCCGCCGATGCCCTGCACTTTAGCAGCTAGTTCCGTATCAAAGACACCAGGATTAGCAAAACCCCTGATATGCTTGATTTCACCTTGAACATTCAGCCGACCATAGCCTAGTTTCCTTATTTTGCTATCCATTGGCACCTTGGCAATTGCTAACCGTAAAATGCTATTAGTAGCAAGTGTTTCATCGCCCTGCTTAATAAGCTCGCAATCCATGCGCAAACTTATTGCGCCATCTTCCAACTCTTTCACTGTACCTGGTATTATCTTTCCGCTAACTACAACTTCCTTATTTAAATATTTTTCTATATTATTCGTGCTGACTCTGCCGCCGGCCGCACCTATTGCCCAACCACACATAAAAATAAAAACAGCAACAAAGCAAAGACCTGCTTTTAAATTTTTCGTTCTGTTCAACGAATAAAGGCCAAGACAAATCAATAATACTAAAAATGACAAAACCCACGTCAAACTTAAAAATTGCCGGTAACAAAGGCCAAAATAATCACCAAGACAGAACAACAACCCACCATAAAGAGAATAAGCCATTTCAGACTTCCAGATAGTCCTTCATCTTCAGAAATTTCGCCTTGCCGATGCCCTTAACATTCATGATATCTTCAATTTTATTAAAGCGATGCTGCTGTCTGTACTCAATGATTTTTTGTGCCGTTGCCTGTCCTACTCCCGGTAAATTTTCCAACTCTCCAACGTCGGCCGAATTAAGATTAACTGTAGTCAGATTCTCCTGCCCCGTTTCCACGCTGCTCACGTTCCCCGCTGAACTTCTTCCCTGGTTGTTGCCAACCCTTGTTTTAGCTTGTTTCACGCTTAACGTAGGCACGTTGATTTGCATACCATCCTTGCATTTCTTAGCCAGATTAACCTTATTAATGTTGGCATTTACAGTCATGCCTCCGGCCTTTTCGATAGCTTCCTGTGCCCTGCTTCCAGCAGGCATTTCGTACATCCCCGGATTTTTCACCTCTCCGCTGACATAAACCGTTATACCTTTGGTTTTACTTTCTGCCAACTGCTCCCCATTTTGTATGACGCCTCCCTCAAGTTTGCCCGGAGTACTCTGCCAGATACTCAGACCGGCGAGAATAATAACAAGTGCAGCTATGACAATCAGCTTTTTCTTTTCCCACAAATTCACCCTAAGACCCCCATAAAAAAAGACTCACCTCGGTTGCCTGTGATGGCGTTACCGTGAGTGAGTCTGCAATAGCGTCGTTTTTAAAAAACTTTCTACTATTTTACTATTCTTCTTTTATCTTAGCACTCTGCAATTGATTATTCAAATCAAGAAATGCTGCAAAATAATAAGGGTAGTGACTGGCCTCGGCCAGCACTACCCTTATTTATCTTTATTAACGCACGACAATATTTACCAATCTCTTTGGAACACAAACCACTTTGATGATTTCTTTGCCGCCGAGGAGCTCTTTGATTTTGGCATCTGACAAAGCAAATGCTTCCAGTTCTTCTTTAGTAGCTTCAGAAGGAACAACAATACGTTCCTTACCCTTGCCGTTGATCTGAAGAATAACTTCAACCTCAGCTACCTTCATAGCCTCTTCATCGTAGGAAGGCCATGGTTCTTTATGAACACTGGCATTAGCGTCGATAACCTTGGTCCACAGTTCCTCAGTAATGTGAGGAACAAATGGAGACAGCAAACGAAGCAGAGCTGAAATTGCTTCAAAAACTAGGCCGGCATTCGGATTGTTCTTCTTTTCCTTATAAGCATAAAGCCCATTCACTAATTCCATCATGGAGCTGATTGCCGTATTGAAATTGAAACGTTGTTCAATATCATCAGTTACCTTTTTAATGCTTGTATGGAGAATGCGACGCAATTCTTTATCATCTTCGTCCAAGGCAGCAACATCATAGGAAACTACATGTTGATCCAATTGAGGTCCAAAATGAGCCACAATACGCCATACCCTGTTCAGGAAGCGGAAGGAGCCTTCAACTCCTTGGTCGCTCCACTCCAATTCTCTTTCCGGCGGGGCAGCAAAGAGAATGAAGAGACGAGCTGTATCTGCACCGTATTTGCTGATGATTTCTTCTGGTGAAACAACATTGCCAAGTGATTTTGACATCTTGGCACCGTCTTTAATAACCATGCCTTGGGTCAAAAGGTTCTTAAATGGCTCGCCAGCTTCTACCAAGCCAGCATCGCGCAGAACTTTCATGAAGAAACGGGAGTAGAGCAAATGCAGGATCGCATGTTCAATACCGCCGATATACTGGTCTACAGGTGCCCAGTAATTGACGGCTTCCTTAGAAAATGGAAGCTTGTCATTCTTCGGATCAGTGTAGCGCAGGTAGTACCAGGAGGAACAAAGGAAGGTATCCATGGTATCCGTCTCACGCTTAGCAGGTTTGCCGCAAACCGGGCAAACGCAATTTACAAAGTCTTCGGAAGTAGCAAGCGGTGACACGCTGCCGCTGGCAAAGTCCACGTTTTCTGGCAATCTTACCGGCAATTGTTCTTCCGGCACGAGTACAGGGCCACAATCCGGGCAATAAATAATTGGAATCGGTGCGCCCCAATAACGTTGACGGCTTACCAGCCAATCACGCAGGCGGTAATTTACGCGGCGAGAGCCAATGCCTTGAGCTTCCATTTCATCCATGATTGCTCCCATTGCCTCTTCATTGCCCATGCCATCGAATTTGCCTGAATTAACCATAACGCCGCTTTCATCGTAAGCGCCGTTCATTTCTTCCAGTTTCAGAACTTGATCTTTTGGTTGAATAACGATGATTTTCTCAATACCGTATTTATCAGCAAACATCCAGTCACGTGAGTCATGAGTTGGAACGCCCATAACGGCACCTGTACCATAATCATACAATACATAGTTCGTGATCCAGATTTGTACTTTGCGGCCTGTAAGCGGATGAATGCAGTAATGACCTGTGAACATACCTTCTTTTTCAGATTCGCTGGAGGTACGTTCTATATCAGACTGATTTCTTACCTTATCGCAGAAAACTTTCAATTCAGCTGCTTTAGGGTTATCTACCAATATTTTTTCTACTATTGGATGCTCAGGGGGCACAACAACAAAAGTTACGCCATAGATGGTATCCGGGCGGGTAGTATAGACAGCAAGCTTTTCCTGGAAATCAGGAACATCGAAACTGAATTCCAAACCTTCACTGCGGCCGATCCAGTTTTTCTGCATGGTTTTAACGCGCTCCGGCCAGCCATCAAGCTCTTTCAGGTCTTCCAGTAATTCATCTGCGTAGTCAGTAATTTTGAAGAACCATTGTTCAAGGTCTTTCTTGTAAACCGTTGAATCGCAGCGCCAGCATTTGCCGTCAATTACCTGCTCATTGGCAAGTACTGTATTACAGGAATCACACCAGTTAACAGCGGATTTTTTCTTAACGGCAAGACCGCGTTTATAAAACAGCTCAAAAAACCATTGTGTCCATTTATAATAATCTTCTTTACAAGTAGTTACTTCACGGTCCCAATCATAGGACAAACCTAGTTCTTTTTGCTGACGCGTCATGTTGGCAATGTTTTCCATCGTCCATTTAGCAGGATGGATGCCATGTTTGATTGCGGCATTCTCTGCCGGCATGCCAAAAGAATCCCAGCCCATCGGATGCAAAACATTAAAACCTTTCATGGTACGGAAACGAGCTATAACGTCACCGATTGAATAATTACGCACGTGTCCCATATGCAAATTGCCTGAAGGATAAGGGAACATCTCCAAGACATAGGACTTTGGCTTACTGTCGTCCATTTCTGTTTTAAAGGTCTTTTTTTCTTCCCATTCTTTTTGCCATTTTGCTTCGAGTTCGTGCGGAGCGTACTTTTCGTCAATCATACTTCAAAAACCTCCCAAAATTTTCCTAGTCCAAGAAAAACAAAAGTCCCTTTCTGCTCTAGCAGAAAGGGACGAGATAACCCGCGGTACCACCCTGTTTGTCGGTATTAGCCGACCACTTAGAAATCTTTAACGCAGACCTGCGTCCTATGTTTGCACATAAGCTCCTTCGCGGTGAGTTCATCTTTTTTATGCATTGACTCGCATCAACCGTCAACTTTCTGCAGCATAAAAGCAAGACTAGTATTCCACTTCATTGGATTTATCAATAATGTCATGTTTATATGATTATTTTATAATGCTTTAACAGCAAACAAAACCTACCTGAAAAAGCACTTACAAAACATTATATCATAATTTTAAAAGCTTACAAGACGTTGTTCAATTTTCAATTTAATTTGGTATAAAAATACTTGCTTTTGAAAACCCGCTGTTTCTGTTTCTATTAATTTGTGCTATTGTTAAGTTAAGAAAAACTAGCGTCAAAATCCATTGTTGTTGATAGTTCTGCACAAAATTTCCTTATCATATACCAATAAGGAGGTAGATTTATGTTCAGCCCACAAATTACAGCAATATTAAAGAAGCAGTTGTTTTTCCTTGGTACAACATGTGAAGGTACGCCCAGGGTCAGACCGATGCGCCCATTTGTTGATGCTGAAGGCAGCATTTGGCTGATAAGCTATAAAGGCACTGAAAAAAATAAAGAAATAGAACTCAACAATAAGGTTGAACTTTGTACTGTTGACAATAATGATGTTCTTCGCCTGCAAGGCTTTCTTTTGCAGGAAAAAGATATTTGTTTGGAAGAAATAAAAGATATTCGACAGCAAATTTTTGATAATCTGCCGCATGTCAAAGATATTTTCAAAGATGCTTCTGATTCAAACATGGTTGTCTATAAATTAAGCGTTAGCAACGTAATATTTCGCAGCTTAGACAATGCTGATATCTCGGAGCTGCATTTCAAATTATAAAAATTATCCTATACAGAAGGGGCATAACAAGTGAAAATATACGCTATCGGAGACCTACATCTTTCCGGCAATCCACCGACAAAACCAATGACGATTTTTGGTGAACACTGGAATGATCATTGGCACAGAATAAAAGCATCATGGTTGTCTTTAGTAAACGCCGAAGACACAGTCATATTATGCGGCGATACCTCCTGGGCCATGCACCTTGACGACGCTCTTGCGGACCTCAACGCAATTGCTGATTTGCCCGGTAAAAAAATCATACTTCGCGGTAATCACGATTACTGGTGGAGCACCGTCAAAAAAATGAGTAATGCTACCAACGAAAACTTCCTTTTCTTACAGAACAACTTCTTTGCCGTTGGCAACACGGCTATTTGCGGTACTCGCGGTTGGAACCTGCCAGGCAACGAATTCTTTACACCTGAAGATGAAGCAATCTACAGACGCGAATGTCTCCGTCTGGAAACATCACTGCAGCTTGCTAGTGCAGCCGGCTTCTCGGATATAGTAGTAGCCCTGCATTATCCACCGCTCTATATAGGCGTCGAAGAATCTGGTTTCAGTGAGCTTTGCGAAAAATATCAGGTCAGAACCTGCATCTTCGGACACGTTCATGGTGAAGATGCCAAAAACGCTTTTCAAGGTTTGAAAGCAGAAACGAATTATCAAATTGTTGCTGCCGATGCTGTAGATTTCAAGTTGCAAGAAATATAAAAAAGAACACAAAAAAGCGCAGCAAAATAATTTTTGCTGCGCTTATTTTTTTACTTTTTACATGCCCTTATTCAAGCTGAAAGCATCAAGGGTATCATTAATCTTTTTAGCCAAGCTTTCCGGCAGACCTTCAATATTTATGTTCAGGAAGCCACGCACAATAATCGCCGTTGCCTCTTCCTCACTCAAGCCTCTGGCCATCAAATACTCGATTTCTTCCGGTGCAATGCGACCTACTGCCGCCTCATGGCTGAGCTCCGCATTCCCCGTATGAGCATCAAGCTCTGGTATGGCATAGATACGTCCCTCATTGCTGAGCATCAGACCATTACATTCCAGATGTGCGCGCACACCCTCAGACATACCAGCAAGCAAGCCGCGGTTGATAATAGTGCCGCCAGTTGATAATGACCGCGTAATTATTTCCGCTCTGGTGCCGGGAACCTCTAGAATAGACTTGCCGCCTATATCGAGATGGGAACCTTTCGGAGCAACTAAAATGGAATTCAGCCTTGCTACGGCACCTTTGCCAACTAATCTTGTAGTTGGATACATTTGCACATCTTTGACACGTTCCAGACAGACATAGTTAGACGTGTACTGGGCATCTTCACCTACAATAGCAACTGTACGCGGGCGGACTGCTACATTTTCACCCCAATTATGAATCATGGTAAAGGATAGTTTAGCACCCTTTTCCACAAAGAACTCGCTGATACCAATATGCACGCCATTTTCAACAGAAGGAT
>CAZCMY010000043.1:0-4461 GCA_964500055.1 uncultured Acidaminococcales bacterium
GGTGTTACAGTTATGATTCAGGATGAGGACGGCAAAGAAATGAAGCGTGGCGAAGTAGGCGAATTATGCGTACGTGGCGATAATGTCATGCTGGGTTATCTTAATTTACCGGAGGAAACAGCAAATACGCTGCGCGGCGGTTGGCTGCATACAGGTGATTTAGCTTACAAAGATGAAGATGGCTATATTTTTATTGTCGATCGCCTAAAAGACATGATTATTTCCAGCGGCGAGAATATCTATCCGCGTGAAATCGAAGAAGCTCTTTATACGCATCCGCTGATTGAGGAAGCGGCAGTAATCGGCATTCCCGATAAATTACGAGGCCAAGCGGTCTGCGCTTATATCGTTTTGGCTGAAGGTGCTGCCCTTGATAAAAAAGAGATCAGAAAATATTTGATGGAGAGACTAGCTACTTACAAAGTGCCGAGGGAATTCTTCTTCTGCGCACAGTTACCGAAGAATTCTACAGGTAAAATATTAAAAACCGCTTTGCGTGAGCAGGCATTGATTGACATGGTAAGCCGTAAGAGATGAGAGGAATATTATGAAAAAATTGTTTTTGCTTTTCAGCTTTCTGTTTCTGACTTTTGCTCTCACAGGTTGTGCGAAGGGCGAAGTTGTGATGGAATTGTCAAGGTTCGGCTCTGCTAATATAGAATGCAAGATTGTTGCCATACCGCTTGTGGCGTCACAGCTTGGGTCTTTAAAAGAAGACTTCAGCAGCGATGGCTTTCAGATTGAAAATGTAACTGAAGATAAAATGCAGGGATTTATCGCCAAAAAGCAATTTAAGAGTCTTGATGAGTTAAATAAGGCCAAGATAGTGCGCGGTTTTGAATTGAACAAGAATAAGACGCAGACAGATACTGCAAAGAGCACCGATGGCGAAGTCAAAAAGTCCGCGGTAGTCTATAAGCAGGGGCTTTTGTTTGATACTGTAGCGGTGAATACTCATCTTGATTTACGTTCGAACAAAAAAGATGAAACAAAGGAAAACCAATGGCTTGTTAAAAATTTACTGCAACAGGTTAACTTGCGTTTTGTTCTTAAACTGCCTACGGCTGCGGACAGCAGTAATGCAACGACTAGTCCGGATGGTAATAAAACGTTGGTCTGGGACCTTGTTCTGGGTGAAGATAACGAATTGTCGGCACAAGTTACCTATCTCAACCCTTATAAGGCTGGCGGCTTGCTTATTGTAGCAATAGTAGCAGGCGGCATATTCTGGCGCAAGAAAAGAAGGAAACCAGCGAATGACAAAACAGCTTAAGGAAAAATACGAAGATTTAAAGAAGTATTTACAAGGATTCGATAGTTTGGCAGTTGCTTTTTCCGGTGGTGTAGATTCCACATTCCTGCTGGCCGCGGCTAAAGAAGTTCTGGGCGAAAAGGTCATTGCTGTTACCCTGCTTTCGGGGTTTGTACCGGAAAAGGAAGTGAAAGAGGCAACTCTTTTTGCGTCTGCTTTAGGAGTTCAGCATGAATTCATCAGAGTGGATGAACTCAGTATTCCGCATGTCGCGGAGAATCCTCCTGACCGATGCTATTTTTGCAAAAAAGCATTATTTACGCAGATCAAGGCTTTAGCTGAAAAAATGGAGATACAGCAGGTTGTGGATGGCTCCAATCTGGATGATGAAAGGGATTATCGCCCGGGCATGCTAGCTCTTGCAGAGCTTGAAATCAAAAGCCCTTTGCGGATAGCTCAATTGACAAAGGAAGAAATAAGAGCTTTGTCGCAGATGCTGAACCTGCCAACTTGGAATAAACCTTCTTTTGCCTGTCTTGCTTCCCGTATTCCTTACGGTGCACCAATAACGAAGGAGAAACTGGCAATGGTTGAAAAAGCAGAGCTGTTTCTGATGGCGCAAGGATTTAAACAACTGCGCGTGCGCTGTCATGATAAACTAGCCAGAATTGAAGTGCCGGAAGAAGATATTCCGTTACTTTTAAATAGTGAAATGCGCAATAAAATAGCTGAGGCCTTTGCAAAAATAGGTTTTACCTATACGGCGATCGATATCAAAGGTTATCGAACAGGCAGTTTGAATGAAGTCCTTAAACAATAATTCGTCAAAATTTTCTCATAAATGCCTTGGATATGATAGAATCTAGGTAAGTATAAGGAAATGAAAGCGGGTGATGATTCATGACAATGGAATTTGAACGAATCTGGGTTTTGAAGATTTATACTGCTGAGGATGTTTATTACAATGACAAGCCTCTTTTCAATGCTATTATCGAAGAGGCAAGGAGACTGGAAATTGCGGGCGCCACAGTTTTTAAATGTATAGAGGGCTATGCTACTGAAGTCCGTGGTCTTGAAAGAAGACCGCTGATCAGATTTTCAGAACCTACCAACCTGCCGATAGTGCTGGAAATCATTGACAAAAAGGACAAACTGGAACTGCTCCTGCCATTTTTGGAAAAGAACATGAAAACAGGCCTGGTTACGTTTGAAGGACGTACCCGTCTGGTTACGGATTATTTACGGGAGATGCGTGGCACAAACAAAATAACAGAATAATTTTCTGTAAATTATTGGAAAATATCTGTCCGTGTGTTGCGGACTCACAAAGAAAATGTTTTTGGCAATGTCTCTTGCATGAGAACAAAAACATCAATTGCCCGTGACATAAACACTACTGAAAAATGACATATATACAGTTTTGGCGAAAATGCGTGTTTTAAATTGTAACTATTTGTGACTTTTTTGTAATATTGTAATGCTTTTAACAGCGTGCTATAATAATGAGCAATTAGATGTGTGTGCATTACAAAAAAACAATAAAGGGGAAGATAGTTGTGAAAAAGATTCTATCAGTTTTATTGGCCTCAACATTTGCAGTCGGTATGCTAGCCGGTTGCGGTGGCGAGAAGAAGGATGCCGCAAAATCCGACGTAATCAAAATCGGTGTATTCGAGCCTCTGACAGGTGATAACGCAGCAGGCGGTGAATTGGAATTACGCGGTATTAAATTGGCTAACAAATTACATCCTGAGGTTCTTGGCAAAAAGGTTGAACTTGTTATAGCTGATAACAAATCCGATAAGGCTGAAGCTGCTTCTGTAGCTGCACGCCTGATTGAAAAGGATAAGGTTAAGGTAATTATCGGTACCTACGGTTCTTCTTTGGCTATGGCTGCCGGCAATATAGTAAAGGAAAACAAGATTCCTGCTATTGGTACAAGTTGCACCAATCCGCAGGTAACTGCTAATAACGAATATTACTTCCGTGCTTGCTTCATCGATCCGTTCCAAGGAACAGTTATGGCAAACTACGCGTACAAGAATGGCGCAAGAAAAGTTGCTATCATTCAGGAAGTATCCAACGACTATGCTGTAGGTCTTGCTAAGTTCTTTAAAGAAGCATTTGTTAAACTGACAGGAAATCCTGACAGTGTAATTGAAGTTGCTAACTATCAGACTGGTGACAAAGACTTCTCTGCTATTTTGACTAACATTAAAGCTAAAAACCCGGATGTTGTATTTGCACCTGGTAACTTTACTGAATCTGCATTATTGATTAAACAAGCTCGTCAACTTGGTTTGGAGGTTCCTTTCTATGGTGGCGATACTTGGGAAACTCAGGAATTTATCGATGTCGGCGGCAAAGATGTTGAAGGTGTAAGACTGTCTACTGCTTTTGACCGTGAAAAAGCAACAACTGACGAAGCTAAGAAATTCCTTGATGCTTATGTGAAGGAATATAAAGGCGAACCATCTGCTCTTACTGCTTTGGCTTATGATGCCTACCTGATTGCTATTGACGGTATTAAACGTGCTGGCACTACTACTGATTCCGTGAAGATTCGTGATGCAATAGCACAAACTAAAGATTTGGAAACTACTACAGGTAAAACTACTCTTGACGAAAATCGCAATGCTATTAAAGCTGCCATTATTAAAACTGTTCAAGATGGCAAATTTAAATATCTTGATTTTGTTGATGTAAAATAAATATTCTTTTATCCTGATCGTTTCTTCTGCTTCCTTCCCAAGGGAAGGAAGCAATTCTTTTTTCAAATATGTATGGTGGTGTAAATAATGGAATTTTTCCAAGCAATTTTTAATATGTCCGGCGCAAGTTTTGCGCAGCATATGGTTAACGGAATATCGCTAGGCAGCCTTTACGCCATGATAGCCATCGGCTACACGATGGTTTATGGTATCCTGCTGATGATTAACTTTGCCCATGGCGATATCGTTATGATGGCGTGCTATTTTGCTTTCTTCGGTATTACTGTCTTTAACATACCATGGTATCTCACCTTTGTAGGGGTTATCATTGCGACTGCACTTTTAGGTGTGGTTATTGAACGTGCAGCTTATCGCCCTTTGCGCGATGCTCCTAAAAATTCTGTTCTGATTTCGGCTATTGGCGCATCCTTCCTGCTGGAAAACTTGGCTAATTATCTTTTCAGCGGCAGGCCTCTGCGTTTTCCTAATATTGAATTG
>CAZCMY010000043.1:4561-9784 GCA_964500055.1 uncultured Acidaminococcales bacterium
GCGTTTCTGATTGGAACGCCTGTACTCAGACTGCGTGGTGATTATCTGGCAGTTGCAACTCTTGGCTTTTCGGAGATTATCCGTATTGTCATTACTAACGCTCAGACTATTACCAACGGCGCTCTTGGTATCAAAGATATTCCGCCGCTTAATGATGTCAGATATATTTTTATTTTTACCGCCGCAATTTTTATCTTTATCACTGCTTTGATTAATTCTTCCTATGGCAGAGCTTTCAAAGCCATCAGGGAAGACGAGATAGCGGCTGAAGCTATGGGTATCGATTTGTTCAAGCATAAATGCCTGGCTTTCATGATCAGTGCCTTTTTTGCGGGCATTGGCGGCGGCCTTTATGGTGCGTTGCTAGGGACAGTTGATCCGAAGAACTTCTTGTTTACTTTGACGTACAATTTCCTTTTGATCATCGTCCTGGGAGGCATGGGCAGTATTACCGGCAGCATGATTGGTGCCGTTCTTGTTACCGCCGGCCTTGAATTCCTGCGTGTTTTCGACGAGCCGCTTGACTTGTTCGGCATGGCGATACCACTCTTCAGACCTGGCTTCCGTATGGTTATTTTCTCGGTGCTGCTGATGGTGCTCGTTCTTTTCTGGCGCCACGGTATTATGGGCACCAGGGAGTTTACCTGGGATAAATTTATTGCATTCTGCAAGAACCCTTTCGGTTTTTTCGGACGGAAAGGAGCGCGTAAAGCATGACGATTCTAAGAACTGACGGCATCACGATGCGCTTTGGCGGTGTTGTTGCCGTTAATAACTTGCAAATAGACATCAATGAACATGAAATAGTAGCACTTATCGGGCCTAATGGTGCTGGCAAGACTACTGCCTTCAATATGATAACAGGGGTTTATACTCCAACCAGCGGCAATGTGATTTATACCGATGCCGCAGGCAATGATATTAAAATAACCGGCAAGAAGCCGAGCGCAATTGCTAAACTGGGCATAGCGCGTACGTTCCAAAACATTCGTTTATTTAAGGAACTTTCCGTATATGAAAATGTTATGATTGCCAAGCATTTGCATTTGAAAGCAGATTTTATTTCTGCCGCACTGCATCTGCCGCATTATAATGCTGAACAACGTCAGGCGGAAGCAGAAGTTGAAGAACTTTTGAGAAAAGTTAACTTGTGGGATTTGCGGGAAGAGAAGGCCTTTTCTCTGCCTTATGGACAACAGAGACATCTGGAAATAGTACGTGCTTTGGCCACTAACCCGAGATTGCTTTTGCTTGATGAACCGGCGGCTGGTATGAATCCTAAGGAGACAGACGAACTTACTGAGTTTATCAGTCAGATTCGTGACGAATATAATCTGACTATCTTTATGATTGAACATCACATGGATTTGGTCATGGGCATTTCCGACCGTATCTATGTTTTGGATTTTGGTCAGACGATTGCCAGCGGCACGCCTTTGGAAATTCAGAATAATGAGCGCGTTATTGCAGCTTATTTGGGGGTGGAAGAAGATGCTTAAAGTTGAAGATCTCGTAGTTTCCTATGGCGGCATCGAAGCTCTCAAAGGTATTTCGCTTAATGTTCCTGATGGGAAGATCATTACTTTGATTGGTGCCAATGGTGCCGGTAAGAGTACCTTGCTGCGTACGATCATTGGTCTGGTTAAACCCGAGTCGGGTAAGATTTCCTATAATGAAAAGGAAATTACCTCTCTTAATTCCCAAAAAATAGTAACAACAGGTATTACCTTGGTACCGGAAGGTCGCCGTGTCTTTTCTAATCTCACTGTTCTGGAAAACCTGAAAATCGGTGCTTACATGCGTAATGATAAGGCAGAGATAGAAAAAGACATTGAATGGATTTACGGTATGTTCCCACGGCTGCAGGAACGCAACTGGCAATTAGCCGGAACGCTGTCCGGCGGTGAACAGCAGATGCTGGCTGTCGGCAGAGCTTTGATGTGCAGACCGAAGCTGATTATGATGGATGAACCTTCGCTTGGCTTGGCTCCTTTGGTCATTAAAGACATTTTCCGTATTATCCAGGAAATCAACGCTAAGGGTATGACGATTTTGTTGATTGAACAAAATGCCAATATGGCTTTAAAAATTGCTGACTGGGCCTATGTTTTGGAAACGGGCAGAATTACTATGGAAGGTACCGGCAAAGAATTGCTGGAGAACCCACAAATCAGAGAAGCTTATCTCGGCAAGAAAAAGAAATAACAAACTTGTGGCGGTTTCGTGAATGCGAAGCCGCTTTTTATTGCAACTTTGTAGAAAAAATAATAAGATAATAGAAAAAGAAGGACTGAAATATCAGGTGGCGAATTTGCAGCATAAAATTAACATTGTTTTAGGGCATAAAAAAATTCTAATTGTTTTCATTTTTTTTATTGCTGCCTTATATTTTCTTAATACGTCTTCCTGGGTATTTCGTCCCCAGTCTGTTGATGATGTCCGCCGCTGGGTGGCAGGATTCGGCTCCTTTGGCCCCTTGGTCTATATAGCTCTCTATGCTGCCAGACCATTCCTGTTTTTCCCGAGTCTGCTTTTGAATCTCAGTGCTGGTATTTTGTTCGGACCCTGGTGGGGAATAATTTATCTGCTGTTAGGAGGCTTGGCCAATGCCAGCGTCTGCTTCTGGTCAGCAAGACTGTTTGGGACTAAACAAAGCTTGCTCAAACGCTTCGGAGGCAATTGGGGAAAAAGACTGGATAACTATCTTTCCGATGACAGAGGTTTTACACGTATGCTTTGGCTCAGAACAGTGCCAATCTTCCCCTATGATCCGGTTAGTGTTGTCGCTGGCGGCAGCAGCATGAAATATGCACCTTATGCGGCTGCTACCGTTGCTGGTATGCTGCCTGGTGCTATTGCCTACAATTTTCTTGCGGATTCTTTCGTGGGCAAAACTATGGGTATTCCAGGGGCTGTCGTGATTACTGTCATTGCCTTTGGCATACCTCTTTTATGGTGGTACTTAAGTGACGAGCATCGAAAACTGTAGAAAGAGAGGAACCGATATGAATATTTACTTATGGCGGCATAATAGAACGTATCACAGCCATAGTATGATTCAGGAACCTTGTGTGAACCAGGATTTTTATCTTGATGCGATAGCTATTGTCGCTGCGAATGATTTAGAGGAAGCTTTGTGCAAACTTGCGGAGCAGAAACAAGGTTGGCGAGTTGAAGATTTGCGTAATCTGGAACCCACGGTTTTATCTTTAGAAGAAGCCAAGATTATTTTTACTGATATCAGGGGTTAAAAAGTATATTTTCGTAAAGGCGGGTGGAATATTTTGGATAATACGACAGAGATGGAAATTAAGCTTTCTGCCAGCAAAGAAAGCTTAAAGAAATTATTGGATTCATCGCTTTTGAAAGCAGCAATGGTGCCGGATAGTCTGCAAGAGAAAGACCTGGAAAATTATTACTATGACACCGCGAGTTACAAACTTTTTCATGAGGGTATAGCATACCGTATCCGCAAAAGCAATGCTGGTTATGTTGCTACTATCAAAACCGATGACGCTTCCCAAGGCGGATTTTCGGAAAGAAAAGAATATAATGTGCCGGTCGAGGAAGCAGCGCCCACTTTGGAAGGCTTTGCCGAGCTTGGCTTAGAGCTTGATTTGAAGAAATTGCTGGCGGAAGAGGAACTGCAGGTATTATTTAAAGTATTAGTAAAAAGGCAGATCCGTCTTCTGCAAATTACACCGGAAACCTTACTGGAAATGGCTATTGATAAAGGCAATATAGTTGTCGGTAAGAATAAAGAAAAAATTGAAGAGATAGAATTTGAGATAGTCAAGGGCACCAAAGGGGACTTATTTGAATTTGTGGCAGCGTTAGCGGCAGAAATTCCTCTCTTTATTGAACCGCGCAGCAAATTCAAACGAGGCATTGATTTGTTATCTAATGGCGGTGATTATGCGGATATTGAAGAAAAAGGCGTTAAAATTGATAGAAATGGCAATGTAGAAACAGAATTTAAAAAACTGATTTATTATGATATAGGTGTTATTCTTGAGGCTCAGAATGCTTTGAGGGATACGGCAGGACTGGAAGACGCCGACCGGATACTTTTGAATAGGGTCAAACGGCTGCGTGCTGTTGTCAATTTTATTAAGCCATTGATCGAGCAGAAGGACTATGAATATTTCCATAACCTGTTGGTCGAAATTGTTGATCCTTTGCAGCAACTTTATGTGCTGAAAAGATTTATGCGGCAGTGGGATAAGGTTTATAAGAAAACCGGCACGATCTTGAAAAACAATGTCTTGACCGAACGGTTGGAAGAGCGCCGGCTGGAAATAATGCAGACAATCAAAAATCAGATTGAAAGCGGCCTTTACGCATGCGGCATGTTTAAAATGCTCGCCTGGACAGAAAACTCTCATTGGCAGGGAGCTGAATTTATTCAGCTGGAGCAATTTTCTCTTTGTCGTTTCCGCGATTGGCATAAAAAACTGTTGGAGTTTGAATTTAGCAATGAGATGCTCGAAGAAGAAAACGCGCGCGAGATGAGAAAGATTATTGAAGTCATGGTTTTGGTACGCCGTAGCATTAAAATTGGTACACTTGATAAACAGAGTTTTGCATATATGAAGGATTTGTATCGTCATTTAAAGGTTTTGAATTTTGATATTTATGGACATAAGGATATTATTGCTTTCCTGCATGGCAGTAATAGCAGGGTTCTATATCGTGATGCCGGTCTTTTGCTGGGGTGGCGCTTGTCAGAGATGCCGGGAGCCTGGCGTGCAGTGCAAAAAAGCTGGGCAAGATTACTGTCTGCATTGAAAAACAAAACAAAAGAGTAAAGAAAATAGCTGCATCGCCTACGGGCGATGCAGCTATTAATGTTTTTACCATAGGGGGTATCTTGTTGAAGGTTCAGTTTAGCAAGTGGATAACAGGAGCGGCCAAGAGAGCAGTGGCAATACCGACGAGGGCGATTGCCAGGCTGCCGATGGCAACCTGCAGGCCGCTTTTAGGAATGCAGCTGCTGACGCCGAGAGCATGACTGGAAGCACCGATGGCGAGGCCAATTGATATATCGTTTTTTACACCGAATAAAGAAAGAATCTTATGGCCACACATAGCACCAAAGATGCCGGTGAAGATAACGCAGGCAGCAGTCAAAGGAGGTATTCCACCAAGACCTGCCGAAATATCCATGGCAATAGGGGTAGTTACCGATTTTGGCACCAGTGACAGAACGACTTTTTCGGAAGC
>CAZCMY010000044.1:0-9658 GCA_964500055.1 uncultured Acidaminococcales bacterium
CGGCAGTAAAAAATATTTTCGATATTTATGATCCTGATATTATTGCCTGCCATACGACTTGCCTTTCGGAAACCATCGGCGATGACCTCAACACCTATATACAGCAAATGGATATACCGGAAGGAAAATTAGTTGTTCACTGCAACACACCTAGCTATGTTGGTTCTCATGTCAACGGTTTTTTCAATATGATGGCTGGCTTCATTGAGTATCTGGCTGAGAAATCCGAGACATGCAATGGTAAGATCGGTATCTTCCCAGGTTTTGTCAATCCGGGCGATATACGTGAAATGAAGAGAATTGCAGGACTGCTGAAAGCGAACTATATTATGTTCCCAGATACAAGCGGTGTAATGGATGCGCCAATTACCGGCAGATATGAAATGTACCCGAAAGGCGGTACAAAAATTTCTGAAATACGCGAACTCGGCGCTGCCAGAAAGATAATAGCTCTTGGCGAAATAACGGAGCAAGAACCTTGTATGGTCTTGAAACGTAAAACCGGTGTTGACTCAGATATCTTGCCGCTTCCCATTGGCATAGCGAATACTGATGAGTATGTTATGGCACTTGCACGCTTGACACATGCGGAAGTTCCCTATGTGCTGGAAGAAGAACGCGGACAAATTGTTGATATCATGCTTGATGCATCTGCACATCTCTTTGGGAAAAAGGCAGCAATATATGGCGATCCTGATACTGTTTTGGGCATTGCATCCCTGGTGCTGGAAATGGGAATGGTTCCAAAATATCTGCTTACAGGTACTCCCATTGACTCCTTCAACAAGAAAGCTGCCGCCTTGCTGGAGAAATACGGCGTTGCCGATCAATGCAAGGTCAAGGTTAATGGTGATTTATTTGAGCTGCATCAATGGATCAAGAACGAAACTGTTGATGTTTTAATTGGAACAACCTACGGCAAACAAATTGCCAAAGCAGAAGATATTCCGTTGGTGCGAGCAGGCTTTCCGGTGCTTGACCGTCATGCACACTCCTTGCAGCCTATCGTAGGTTACAAAGGAGCTCTGCGCTTGGTCGAAATGATTTTGAACGCTATTCTTGATAAGCAAGATCGCGTTTGTGCTGATGAAGATCTGGAAATGGTGCTTTAATTAAAGAAAAAATATTATCAAGGGACTTTTGCTTACGATGTGGTATGCATTGAAGCAGGAGTCCCTTTGCTATCTCTACGCAGCAGGCAAAGGAGTTGTTATTATGACGGCAGATATTTTAGAAGAAAGAAAAAAGTCTATTATCAGCAGTGATTTTTGCTGTCATGGTGACGGCGGTGGTATCAGCTGTGAAAAAGCCAGCGTTTCCGGTTCGGTAAGTCAAAGGGCGTGTGTTTACTGTGGCGCACGTGTTGTCTTAAATCCTATTACCGATGCTTTTCACATTATTCATGGTCCGATAGGTTGTTCCAGTTATACCTGGGATATCAGAGGCAGTCTGACCAGCGGCAGCGACTTGTTCCGCAACAGTTTCTCTACGGACCTGAAAGAACGCGATATTATTTTTGGCGGCACCAAAATATTAGAAGCTGCTATTGATGAGGTAGTGGCAAAGCATGATGCGAAACTCATCTTTGTTTATGCGACCTGTATAGTTGGTGTCATCGGTGATGATATTGAAGCTGTTTGCAGAGCAGCTGAGGCGAAATACAACATTTTGGTAATTCCTGTTAAAGCTCCCGGCTTTTCAGGCACCAAAAGTCAAGGCTACAAACTGGCCTGTGACGCCATCATGAAAGTTATTATGCCTGCCTTTGACGGTAATAAAATACCAGGCAGCATCAATATACTGGGAGATTATAATCTCTCCGGTGAAATGTGGATTATGCAGGGGTATTTTAAAAGACTGGGCATTAAAGTCAATGCCACCATCACGGGGGATGCTTCTTTGGAGACCTTGCAAACGGCATCAAAATCAGTCCTGAATATCGTGCAATGCGCAGGCTCCAGTACCTACCTGGCTAAAAGGATGGAAGAGGAATGGGGAATTCCTTTTATCAAGGTCAGTTTCTTTGGCATTGAAGATACCAGTAATTCTCTTCTGCGAGTAGCAGAGGCTTTGGGTGACGAAGCCGTTATGAAGAAAGCAGAAGCTATTACTAAAACAGAAAGCGCTAAGCTGCAAGGGTTTTTGGCTAAATATAAGCCTAAACTGGCAGGCAAGAAAGCGGCCATTTATGTAGGCGGCGGCTTTAAGGCTATTTCACTAATTCGGCAGTTTAATGAACTAGGCATAGAAACTGTCGTTGTCGGTACCCAGACCGGACAGAAGGAAGAATACGATATCATCAGACAACTCAGCACTCCGGGCACTATCATTATGGATGATGCCAACCCTTCAGAACTGGAAACTTTTATGAAAGAGAAAAAAGCGGATATATTAGTTGGCGGCGTGAAAGAACGACCATTAGCCTACAAGTTAGGAGTAGCGTTTTGTGACCACAATCATGAACGTAAACATGCTCTGTCAGGCTATGAGGGAGTTGTGAATTTTATTGAGGAAATTAATCTTAGCATCAACAGTCCTGTCTGGGAATTGTTGGCTTAGAATAAAGTGAGGTCGCTGGCTATGAGCATGAATCTCGTTAATCTTAATGTTAATCCCTGTAAAATGTGTATGCCAATGGGTTCTGTCACGGCCTTATTCGGAATCAGGCACTCTATGAGCATTTTGCATGGGTCACAGGGCTGTGCGACTTATATCCGCAGGCACATGGCCACACACTATAATGAACCAATTGATGTGGCTTCCTCAGCTCTTACGGAACAAGGTACTGTTTTTGGCGGTGCTGATAATCTTCTCAAAGGCATTAAAAACGTAATAAAGGTGTACAATCCGGAAATCATTGGTATTTCCACAACCTGTCTGGCTGAAACGATCGGCGAAGATGTGAAAGGAATTATCTACCGCTTTTACGAAGAAAATCCTGACGAAAAAGTGAAAATAATCCATGTTTCATCTGGCGGTTATGCAGGAACCCAATACGAAGGATTCTTTCGCGCCTTACACTCGATTTTGTCGCAAACACCCATGCAGGAAGCAAAAAATAAGAAAATAAATATCATTACAGGACAGATTTCGCCGGCAGATACCAGGTGGTTAAAGACAATTCTTGAACAAAGCGGACTAGAGTATATTTTGCTGCCGGATTTAGCAGATAATCTAGACGGCGGGTATAATCCGGAATACAGCCGCTTACCAGAAGAGGGTACAACGCTGGCGGAAATCGGCCAGATGGGTGGAGCTCGCTTCACACTAGAATTGACCAGCTTCGTAGAAGATGCGTATTCACCTGCAAAATATTTGTCAGATACTTATGGCGTACCTTATAAGAGATTATCTTTGCCGGTGGGTTTAAAAGCTACTGATGCTTTGCTGGACGAACTGACGAAGCTGGGTGGAACCATAATCCCTGCTGTTGAAGCAGAGCGCAGGAGATACCTTGATGCCTTAGTCGATGCTCATAAATACAGCGCTTTAGGACGGGCGGTAATTTTTGGTGAACCTGACACTGTGAAGGCTATTACAGATTTGTGCTGTGAAAGTGGTATTGTCCCGGTAGCTGTAACTACGGGCAGTGAATGCTCGAGCTTAAAGGAAGTATTACAGGAAAAAGTGCAAAAAGCTTGCGACCGGCTGCTTATTGAAAAAAGTTTCATTGTTGATGATGCTGATTTTGACAAGATTGAAGAGCTCGCAGTCGAAACAAAAGGCAACGTAATGATTGGCAATGGCGACGGTCGGCGCGTTGCTGCCAAATTAGGCCTTGACCTTATTCGATGCGGTTTTCCGATTCATGACCAGGTAGGAGGTCAGAGAGTCCGTATGCTTGGTTACGAAGGATCGCTGGATATGTTGGACAAAGTAAATAACGCACTCTTGCTGCAGGTGAGCAGAAACTTCAAAAGTGATAATTATGCCAAATATTACTCAGGCAGCGAATATGGTGGCGATGGCAGCAAATTAGCAATGCAGGAGGTCAAAATGTTAAATAACCGCTCACTTACGAAAGAAGAGGCACGCGCCATCAATAGCGATAAGACTAAGACCCATCCTTGTTATAACTGTGGTGCAGGGCAGTTCGGCCGCATTCATCTGCCAGTTGCGCCTAAGTGTAATATCCAGTGCAATTATTGCCTGCGTAAATATGACTGCCCTAATGAGAGCAGACCTGGTGTTACGACAGAAGTTCTTGGACCGCAGGAAGCTTTGGCAAAATATCTTTATGTCAAAGAAAGAGTACCTAACCTGACAGTTGTCGGTATAGCCGGACCTGGCGATGCACTGGCAAATTTTGAAGAAACAAGAGAAACCTTGAAGCTGATTCGTGAGCAAGATCCTGATGTTACTTTCTGCCTTTCAACTAATGGCTTGATGCTGCCAACTTATGCGCAGGAACTTGTCGACCTTGGCGTATCGCATGTTACTGTCACTATTAACGCAGTAGATCCGGTGATTGGTGCAAAGATATACCATCATATTAATTTTCTGGGGCAGACTTATACAGGTGAAGCGGCAGCCGGCATTCTTCTTGGTAATCAGCTTAGTGGTTTGAAATTCCTGACGGATCGCGGTGTAATCTGCAAAGTAAATATCGTTATGCTTAAGGGCATTAACGATGGTCACATCGAAGAAGTTGTCAAAACAGTACGCAATCTGAACTGTGAGATAACTAATATCATGCAGATGATACCGGTACAAGGAAGTATCTTTGAGAATATGCCCCTTGTAAGCAACAAAGAAGTAATGGAGATGCGTACAAAATGTGGTGAACATCTCAAGCAAATGCTGCACTGCAAACAATGCCGTGCCGATGCTATCGGTACACTGGGTAATGATATTTCCCTGGAGTTCCGCAGCTGTCACAAGGTAGAAAAGCAAAAACAGGAGCGTGAATTGCAGAGAGTTGCCGTTGCAACCAGCAGCGGTATCCTTGTTGATCAGCACTTCGGGCATGCCAAAGAATTCTATATTTACGAAAGTGATGGCGTCAAGGTTAAGTTTATCGAAAAAAGACAGGCAATTGCATACTGTACAGGGCAAAGTGAATGTGATGATGGCAAGGATGACAAGATAGAAAATATCATCAGGACAATCAAAGACTGCGGTGTAGTCCTGGCATTACGCATCGGCTCGTCACCAAGTCAAAGGCTGGCGGCAATCGGTATTCGTTCAATTACAACCTATGACCGTATAGAAGATGCGGTGAAAAAAGCAGCAGGAAAATAATGGCGGTGGCTATATGCAGATCTATGACTGTACTCTGTGCTTGTTACCTGATAATTTCAAACAGGAATTATTTGTAGAACTCTACAAAGCGCTTTGCCAGCTGCCTGTTATTGTTGAATATCCGCTTGAAGCAGAAGAATTATTGAAAAAAGTTAATTCGTTGTGCCCCAACAGTACCTCGATAAATGTGCTGCCACCCCAAGACGCCCTACCGCTGCCCCTTTTCGGCGAAGCCAAAGAGGCAGCGGGGCGAATCCTGTTTCCTTTTGACGATTTAGGCATTGCAGGAGCTGTTGCCTTGCGCGAACTTGAAGCAGACGGCGCGGTCAGAACGGCTTTTGGGGGGTTACATAATACAGCCGCAACAGAAGAAGTCATCATGGCGCTATATGTGAACGAAAGATTGCCTTTAGGGGCGGAAGATTTTGACATAATGGCTCAGATATCTAAATTGTGGCAAGAGTTGACCGGCAAAAAAATACCAGCTCATAAACCAGTCGTAGGCCGTGAAATTTTTGCTGTGGAATCAGGTATCCATGTTGATGGTATCCTGAAAAATCCTGAGTTATATGAACCATTTTCTCCTGAAGTGGTAGGCATGAAACGCAAGATCGTGCTGGGAAGCCACAGCGGTCATATTTCTATACGTGAAAAATTGAAGGAATATAAGATATACTGCAGCGAAGGAATGATTGACGGACTTTTGACTTATGTGCAGACAGAAGGACGACACCTGAAACGACACCTCACCGACGAGGAATTTTTGACGGCTCTGGGGGAAGAATATGCGAAACGAAGTGCAGATAGTTGATACGACTTTGCGTGATGGAGCTCAAAGTCCTGGCATCGCCTTTACAGAAGAAGAACGTTTGAATATAGCAGCAATTTTAGACAACTGTGGTGTCAAAATTATCGAAGCAGGCATTCCGGCAATGGGACCCACAGAGCAAAAAACCATTCTGAAGATAAAACAATGTTGTTCTAAGGCGAAAATAGCTGTTTGGAACCGTTTGGTGCCAAACGACATCAGAGAATCATTTGAATGTTTGCCTGATATTATTCATATCAGCGTTCCTGTATCAGACAATCAGATACAATACAAATTGAAAAAAAGTCGCAGTGAAGTCAAAAAAGCTTTGCAGGAATGTGCCTACTTAGCAAAATGTTATGGCTATCCGATCAGCATAGGATTTGAAGATGCCTCACGAGCTGACGAAGCTTTCCTAGCAGAATTCATCGTTTTATTGAGTGAATATAATCCTGTACATATACGTTATGCTGACACGGTAGGAATCTTGACACCGACGCTAACTTTTGAAAGAATCAGACGCCTGAAATATTTTTGCCCCTATAACATCGAATTTCATGGGCATAATGATTTGGGACTGGCGACAGCCAATACGCTTGCTGCCATACAAGCAGGCGCTGTGTTGGCAGATACCACGATCATGGGCATTGGTGAACGTGCTGGTAATTGCGATTTTTTGCAAATGGTCAGATTACTAAAAGGTTTGAACAACTGCGGCATATCGATCAAGGAAGCTGCAGCTGCTCAAGATAGATTAAAAAAATATGTATCTGATGAATGGAGGAATGAATGATGGACTTTAATCTTAGAATCCTTTTAACTGGTTTGCTATCTATGGGAATTATGCTTGCCGGTTGCGGCGGTGAGAAAAAGGAAGCGGCAAAGACTGCAGCGCCGGTAGAACTGCACATATCAGCAGCGGCAAGTATGACTGATGCCATGAAAGAGATTGCCGGGGAGTATCAAAAGAGGAATCCTGCTGTCAAACTAGTCTTTAACTTTGCGGCCAGCGGAGAATTGCAGCAAGCTATTGAGCAAGGCGCACCGGTGGATATATTTATTTCAGCTGCCAAGAAACAAATGGATGCTTTAGATAAAGGCGGGTTGTTGGAAGAAGGAACACGTAAAGACTTATTGGAAAATAAAGTTGTGCTGATCGTACCTAAAGACAGCAAGCTCACCTTAAGCAAATTTGAAGATGTCTTAAAAGATGATGTGAAGAAAATCGGTCTTGGCGAACCAAAAGGCGTTCCTGTCGGGCAGTACTCAGAAGAAATATTTGGCAAGCTTGGCATCTTAGACCAAGTGAAAGCCAAAGCAGTCTACGGTTCTAATGTGCGGCAGGTACTCAGCTGGGTTGATACAGGCGAAGTAGATGCCGGCGTAGTATACGCGACTGATGCCGCAATCTCCAAGGGCAACAAAGTAATTTGCACTGCCCCCGAAGGCAGTCATAAGCCGGTAATCTATCCGATGGCAATCATTAAAAGCACCAAACAGTCAGAAGCTGCAAAAGCTTTTGCTGCGTACATGGCAGGCCCTGAGGGGAAAAAGGTATTCGAAAAATACGGCTTTGCTGTGAAGTAGCCCTATGGACAGCGCACTCTTCACACCGATCTGGATTTCTGTTAAGACGGCTTTGCTTGCTACAGTAATTACTTTTTTCCTTGGTATTTATGCCGCAGTATATGTTATCAGGGCAAAACGCTATCAGGGATTTTGGGATGGCTTGTTTACCTTGCCAATGGTTTTGCCGCCTACCGTAGTTGGTTTTTTTCTGCTGCTTTTACTAGGAAAGAATAGTTTCGCAGGTAAGTTCTTTGCTTTTTTTGATTACAATTTCATTTTTTCCTGGGAAGCAACTGTCGTTTCCGCCGTTGTAGTGTCTTTCCCTTTGATGTATCGGACGGCAAGAGGCGCTTTTGAGCAGTTAGACAACAATATAATCTACGCCGCAAGAATCTTAGGGATCTCTGAATGGAAAATCTTTTGGCGCGTGATGCTCCCGAATAGTTTTTATGGCATTATGGCAGGCGTAGTGCTTGCCTTTACAAGAGCCCTGGGAGAATTTGGCGCGACAATTATGGTGGCAGGTAATATACCAGGCAAAACGCAAACTATTTCGACAGCAATATATACCGCTGTACAGGCAGGCGACTATGAACTTGCCTACAAGTGGGTAAGCGTAGTGGTGTTCATTTCTTTCGCTGTGATACTAATGCTTAACAGCTGGATTGCGAAACAAGGGAAAAACCCTGCTTATATACGCCAGAAAGCGGGGCGAGAGATGGATGCTTGATGTCGATTTCACGAAAAAACTTGGTGAGTTTGAGCTAAGAGTCAAATTTTCTATTGCCAACGAAAAATTAGCAATTCTTGGTGCTTCCGGATGTGGAAAAAGCATGACGCTGAAGTGCATTGCCGGTATTGAAACACCTGACAGCGGCCATATTGTCCTTAATGACAGGGTTTTGTATGACAGCAGCAAAGGTATTAATCTGCCGCCGCAAAAACGCAGAGTGGGCTACCTCTTTCAAAACTATGCCTTGTTTCCCAATATGACCGTGGCGCAGAATATAGGGTTTGCCTTAGAAGGAAAAACAGCTAGAAATAATATTGTTAAAGAGATTATTCATAAACTTAGGCTGCAGGGACTGGAAAACAAATACCCCGCCCAGCTTAGCGGCGGTCAGCAGCAACGTACCGCATTAGCCAGAATGTTGGCGCTTGACACAGAAATGATCATGTTTGATGAACCGCTTTCGGCCTTGGACAGCTTCCTGAAATGGGAGCTGGAGCAGGAACTGCTGGATATTTTTGCCAGTTTCGACAGAACAATTCTTTATGTGTCGCACGATAGAGGAGAGGTTTTCCGTTTGTGTGATCATATTGTTATCCTGGATAAAGGTGCAATTGTCAGTAACAGCACAAAACATGAGCTGTTTGAAAATCCTACGACGGTAACTGGAACCATTCTGACAGGCTGCAAGAATATCTCGCCGGCCTTTTGCAGAGACAATGGCATAGCGATAGCAGAAGATTGGGGAGTAGGCTTCAAAATTCCACAAGGAACAGATGAAGATAAAGTCAGGTTTGTCGCAGTGCGTGCACACCTGATGATGCCAGGCTCGGAATATGAGAACGTATTCAACGCACAAATTGTCAACGTTATCGAAGATGTTTTTAATTGGATAGTGGTGTTGAAGCTTTCGCCACAGGCAAAGAAAACTTTCAGATGGGTTGTCAGCAAAAAAGAAATTGCTTGTCTGCAAACAGGAACGAATATAACCGTAGGCATAACCTCGGAACATGTAATCTTTTTGGAGAGTTAAAAATGGATAAAATAGTAAAACACAGAAGCCTGTCGCAAAAATGCGACAGGCTTCTGTGTTTTGACGTTCATACAAATTATTGGTATCTTTAAAAAGTTCTTTCTTATTATCAACACTTTGAAAAGAGACAGATAAAAATTCGTAGTTAATTGAACTATATCTGCTTATTATTTATAATAGAATTGTGTTAAAGAATAGTTGAAACATAAATACGACTATTTTTTTGGAGGTGTTGCTTTGGATTTTGTTGCTCTTGATTTTGAAACAGCGAATGCTG
>CAZCMY010000045.1:0-2050 GCA_964500055.1 uncultured Acidaminococcales bacterium
CTGGGCTACGTCGGTGAAGTCAGCGAATATGAAATCAGTAAGGAACAAAATACTGATTTGAAGGTTGGCAGTATTGTTGGTAAGTTCGGCTTAGAGCGTTTTTATGATAATTATCTGCGTGGTATTGATGGCAGCTATCGTGAAGAAGTTGATGTCGCCGGCAGAGTGGTGCAAACCCTTGATGAATTACCGCCAAAGCCAGGACAAGGACTTGTGCTCACAGTTGATGCTAAATTACAGCGCGAGGCAGAAAAAATTGTTGATGAACACCTGAAGTATCTGCGCTCCAGCGGTTTTGCGCCTAAAGCTAATGCAGCTGCTATCATAGCTATTGATCCACGTAATGGCGCGATTAAAGCTTTGGTGAGCAGGCCTGGGTTTAATCCGAATTTATTTGTCAATGGCATATCTTCGAAGGATTGGCAGACTATTAACGACAATCCTTTTGATCCTATGTCCAATAAAGTAATTTCCGGTGAGTATCCGCCGGGCTCAACTTTTAAAATCGTAACTGGTTCAGCAGCTTTGGAAACAGGCAAAGTTACGCCACAGGAAATGATTTTCGACTCAGGTAAACATTGGCTGATTCCGATGGGCAATGCTGAGGGTGAAGCGTTGGGCTGGCTTAATTTCCATAAGGCGCTGGCGGCTTCAGATAACGTATACTTCTATGAGATGGGCAATCGCGTAGGTATTGATGTTCTGAAGAAATACGCTGCCCTTTTCGGTTTTGGCAAGACTACCGGTATTGACCTTTTTGGTGAAAACGAGGGCATTATCGCGAGCCCCGAATATAAGATGAAAGTCTTTGACGAAGACTGGTATCTTGGTGATACCTTTAATGCGGCAATAGGACAAGGTTTTAATCTGGCAACACCTATACAATTAGCAGTCATGCTAAGTGCGGTTGCTAACAATGGTGATATTTACAAGCCGCATCTGGTTGATAAAATAGTTAATGACGATGGCAGTGTCGTCAAGGAAATAAAACCTGAGAAGATTGGCCGCCTGCCGGTTTCCGCGGAAACGTTGGAACTTCTGCAAAGTGCTTTGAAAGCGGTTGCTCAGGAGGGCGGTACAGCTGCCCAAATGGCTAACTTGTCAGTGCCTGTTGCCGGTAAGACCGGTACGGCAGAGAATCCTCATGGCAAGGACCATGGCTTGTTTGTTGGCTATGCTCCTGCCGACAACCCAAATCTGGTTGTAGTTGCAGTCATTGATCAGGGCGGCTTTGGCTCTGTATCTGCTGCGCCTATTGTACAGCGGATATTCGAATATGTTTTCCCACCTAAGCAACCAGCGATCGTCAATACTCAGAAAAAGCAGTAGGAAGGTTAAAAATGGAATTAGGCAGAATACTGAAAAGATTGGACTATGTCCTGCTGTTTGCTGTTTTGGCGCTTACAGCCATAGGAATTACTTTAATTGGCAGTGCAACGCACATTAATCTTGCATCGGAAGATCGCTATTGGTATGTACAGCGTCAGAGCATGTTTGCTGTGCTTAACTTACTATTCATCTTTTTTTCTTTGCGCTTTGATTACCGTTTATTAGAAGATATGTCTAAAAGACTTTATATCTTCAATTTGGTAATGTTACTCGCGGTTATGTTTCTTGGTCATTCGGCGCTTGGCGCTCAACGCTGGATTCAGATCGGACCTGTCAGCATCCAACCAAGCGAATTTTCCAAGATTATTATGATAGTGGCCCTTTCGGCTTTTATAAATACGAGACTGGATGATCTTGATTCTTTCTGGAGCTGGCTTCCGGTTTTCGGTTATGTGTTGGTTCCATTCCTTTTAGTCATGAAGCAGCCCGATCTTGGCACGGCACTGGTTTTTGCTGCTATCTTACTGGGACTGATGATTATTTGCGGTTTCAAAAAGAAGTTTTTTGTGCGTTTGTTTGGCATAGGAATTGTTTCAGCACCTCTATTATGGATGGTACTGCATGACTACCAGAAGATGAGGCTAAAAGTATTCCTCGATCCTGGATTAGAGCCGCAAGGAGCAGGTTATCACGTTATTCAGTCGATGATTGCGATTGGTTC
>CAZCMY010000045.1:2150-9472 GCA_964500055.1 uncultured Acidaminococcales bacterium
GGCGTAAGTTCATTGACAACGAATATGGTTTTGATTGGTTTATTGCTTAATATAAATATGCGTCAGCAAAAGCTGACTTTCAAGTAAGGAGAAAGATATGACTAAACAATTTCCCATCGACATACTTAGCCAGGTACAGAAACCAGCCCGTTATACCGGCAGTGAGTTCGGCAGCATCATCAAAACTGCTGAGGATACCAAGGTCTCAATCGTACTGGCTTTCCCCGATGTTTATGAAGTCGGCATGAGTTACCTGGGCTTCAAAATTCTATACCATATTCTGAACCAGGAAGAGGGAGTTGCTGCTGAACGCGTTTATGCTCCCTGGGTTGACATGGAAGCTAAGATGCGTGAAAATTCCTTGCCGCTGACGTCGCAGGAGACAGGCAAAACTCTCAGAGACTTTGATTTTGTCGGTTTTACGCTGCAGTATGAATTGTCTTACACAAATATTCTTAATATGCTTGATCTTGGACAAATACCTTTGTTCAGCAAAGAGCGTACCAATGATGACCCGTTTGTCATTGCCGGCGGCCCTTGCGTATATAATCCAGAGCCTTTGGCTGACTTCGTCGATTTCTTTATCATCGGTGAAGGCGAAGAAATCATGGTTGAGCTGATGAATGCCTATAAACAATGGCAAAGCGAAGGCATGCCTGGCGGGCGCAGCGAATTTTTGAACCGAGTTGTACTTATTGATGGTATTTATGTACCAGCTTTCTATAATGTTGAATATCTCGCGGATGGCAAAGTGGCGAAGGTTACAACCAATAACCACTTGGCACCGGCGGTTGTCAAAAAACGTGTAGTCAAAGATATGAACACCATTTCTTTCCCAACCGCGCCGATAGTGCCTTTTGGTGAAATCGTGCATGATCGTATTATGCTGGAGGTCTTCAGGGGCTGTACCCGCGGCTGCCGTTTCTGCCACGCTGGTATGGTTTACCGCCCGGTCAGAGAAAGAAAGCCTGAGCTGCTGAAACAGTTGGCACGCGAACTGGTTAATAATACAGGGTACAATGAAATTTCCCTGGTATCCCTCAGCACAGCCGACTATTCCTGTCTGGCACCGCTTATCCATGACCTGATTGCAGAACTCAAAGAAGAAAAAGTAAGCATTTCCCTGCCATCCTTACGCGTTGACAGTTTCTCGGTCGATTTGGCCAAAGAAGTTCAGGCTGTACGCAAAAGTGGTTTGACCTTTGCTCCAGAGGCAGGCAGCCAGAGAATGCGCAATGTTATAAATAAAGGCGTTACCGAAGAAGATCTGATGAACGCGGTTGGCGCGGCTTTCGAATCAGGCTGGTCAACCGTCAAACTTTACTTCATGATCGGCTTGCCTGGTGAAACCGATGAAGACATTTTGGCTATTGCTGAACTTGCCAAGGCTGTCCAGTACAAATATTTTCAGATTACAGGACACAGAGGCGCTAAAGTTACCGTCAGCGTTTCTTCCTTCGTTCCCAAACCATATACACCTTTCCAATGGAAGGGCCAGGATACAATTGAAGAAATCAGACGTAAACAGATGTTGTTGAAAGATGCCCTAAAGGTCAAAAATATAACCTATCAATATCATGACTCCGTAACCAGTGTCATAGAAGGTGTTTTTGCGCGCGGCGACCGCCGCCTGGGCAAGGCTCTTTATCTCGCATGGCAGAGAGGCGCCAAATTTGACGGCTGGTCTGAGCACTTCTCCTACAGCAGATGGCTGGAAGCAATTAGTGACTGCGGTCTCGACAAAGCTTTCTATGCTAACAGGGATAGAGAAATTGATGAGGTTTTCCCTTGGGAGCATATTCAGCCGGCTGTAAGCAGAGCATTCTTGTGGAATGAATATCAAAAATCTATGCGTGAAGAATTGACGGAGGACTGTCGCCATGGCAAATGCAGCGGCTGCGGTGTCTGCCCGACTCTTGATGTCAAAATCATAGATTGGAAAGAACAGGGTCATGATGAAGCTAAGAATTAAGATAACAAAAGATGCCGGCATTCGTTTTATATCACACCTGGAGTACGTTCGTACCATCGAGAGAGCAATCCGCAGGGCTAAACTGCCGGTTGCTTATTCAGAAGGGTTTAATCCTCATATGAAATTTTCTTTGGCTTCAGCTTTGGGCGTTGGTGTGACTAGTGAAGCCGAATTCGTGGAAATTGAGCTAGCAGAAGAAATAGATTTGCCAGCTACAATCAAAAAACTAGCAGTTAACCTGCCAACAGGCATACGTATTTTAGCGGCTGACCTAGCTGATACTAAAACAGATAAACTGATGGCACAGGCTGGCGGCGCTGATTACAGAGTGATAGTTCCTTGCAAAGCGGACTGTGACTGGCAAGCTGCTGTAGAGAATTTTAATAAGGCTGAAAGCGTCTTGTTTCAGAAGCCGATACCTAAAGGCAGAGGGAAAACCAAAGAAATCGAAGTGAAGAATTTTATTGACCATCTGGAGGTTGAGCGCTCTGGTGATGACTTGCAGCTGGCGTTTTCCTGCAAGATTACCCCGACAGGGAGCATGAAAGCGGCAGAGATTCTTCTGGTGTTAAGGGATTCCTTCGAGCTGCCTTTGCTGGTAGAAAAAGCAGATATATTAAGAACAGACTTGTACGCTGTTGATCAAGATGGTAAAAAGAAGTCTCTTTTAAAACCTGAATACATTGCTTAGTTGAATTATTGGAAAGTGGGGAAGAGCCATGCCGAAAACAATCATTATCAGTGCAACGCCGGAAGAAACGCGCATGGCACTGACAGAAGACGGTAAGCTGATGGAATATGTTGTTGAACGTAATAGCGAGCAACATATGGTTGGCAGTGTCTTCAAAGGAAAAGTTAAAAATGTGGTACGCGGTATTCAGGCAGCCTTTGTTGATATAGGCCGTGAACAAAACGCTTTTCTTTTTTTGGGTGAAAACTCAGATGTTACTGAGGGCCAATCGGTATTGGTGCAGGTGACCAAAGATGCCAGAGGCACCAAAGGGCCTACAGTTGTCAGAGAAATTGCTCTGCCGGGCAGGTATGCCGTCCTGCTTCCTTCTTCGGATTATATCGGCATTTCCCACAAGATAAGCAATAAGGATGAAAAGCAGAGGCTTAAGTCGCTGGTGGCTGCGCACAAACCTGAAGGTCTAGGTTTCGTTGTACGTACTTTAGCTGAAGGCGTACCTGACGAACTATTGCTGGCGGATATCAGGCAGCTCTTGGCAACCTGGCAGGTTATAAGTGCGAGGGCACAGCACGGACAGGCACCGCTGCATTTGTATAGGGAGCTTGATTTATCAGTCAGGATAGTACGTGATTATCTGACTGAACAAGTTGATAAGATTATTTTGGATGATGCCGTTGTCTATAAGCGGGTTTGCGAACTTTTAAGTGATATGGGCAGCGTTTTGCCAACGAAATTGGTGTTGCACGAAAGCAAAGACGATGTTTTCGCTTATTACCAATTAAATGATCAGATTGCAGGCATTTCAGATCGCAAGGTCTGGCTGGACTGCGGCGGCTATCTGGTTATTGATTATACTGAGGCAATGACGGTCATTGATGTCAACAGCGGCAAATTCAGCGGCAATGTTAATTTGGAAGATACGGTTATGCAGATCAACCGGCAGGCTGCTGCTGAGATAGCCAGACAATTACGCTTGCGTGATATAGGCGGCATCATAGTCGTGGACTTCATTGACATGCATTCTGAGGAAAACCAAAAGGAAATTATTGCACTATTGAACAGTGTGTTAGCAGACGATAAGATGAAACCGAAGGTACAGGATATTACTGTACTGAATCTGGTTGAGATTACCAGGAAAAAGGCACGTCAGAATTTATCTACAGTATTGTATAATACCTGTCCGACTTGTCAGGGCAGCGGGCGTGTGCAATCGCCGGAAACCATCAGCGTAGAAATCAGAAGGCGCTTGCGTCAGCTGATGAGTAAACGCATGGCGGCCAAGAATGTACTGATACAGGTGCATCCGTTGGTTGCCGAATGGCTGATCAAGCACGATGTTAAACATATGGAACGCGAATTTTCCTGCAGCATTTTGGTGGAGTCGGATGAAAGGTTGCATGTGGAAGCTTTCGCGATTCTGGACAATACAGCTCTTGACAAATGATTGCTGCTGTGGTAAATTAGCTTAGTATAGACTGTATAGGTCTGTCTCCGACCGCACGAAGAGGTTTTAAAAACTCCTCTTAAGCAGGGGTACCGTATTTGGCGAGTATTAGAAGAGGGAGGTGCAATTCATGTACGCAATTATCCAAACTGGTGGTAAACAATACCGCGTCAGCGAAGGCGATGTCGTTTCAATCGAGAAATTGACTGCTGCTGAAGGCGAAGAAGTAGTTTTTGACCAAGTTTTGACTGTTGTTTCTGATAGCGATATTAAAATCGGCAAGCCGGTT
Source organism: uncultured Acidaminococcales bacterium (assembly GCA_964500055.1). Taxonomy (GTDB): domain Bacteria; phylum Bacillota; class Negativicutes; order Acidaminococcales; family Acidaminococcaceae; genus RZYP01. The sequence continues at coordinate 6,547 of CAZCMY010000045.1, forward strand.
GTTGAAGGCGCTAAAGTAACAGCTAAAGTTGTGGAACACGGCAAAGGCAAAAAGATTTTGGTTTTCAAATATAAAGCAAAATCCAACTATCGTAAACGTCAAGGCCATCGTCAACCATACACTAAAGTTGAAATTTCTAAAATCGAAGAATAATCACTATGATTAAAATCGATTTATTTAAAAATGAGAAGAACCTTATGGTAGCTTATGAAGTCAACGGGCACGCCGATTATGCCGAAGAAGGCAAGGACATTGTCTGTGCAGCGGTTTCCGTATTGACGTTAGCAGCCATTAATGGGCTTGAAGAACATTTAAAACGTGAGCTGGCCTACGAGTGCAGCGACGGAGATTTAAAAGTAAGATTAAAACAAACGCCGGATGATTTGACGCAAGCAATTCTGGTAACCATGGAAATGGCCCTGAAAGACATTGCCGAACAATATCCGCAGCGTGTTCGTATTAAAGAACACAGGAGGTGAACACCGTGATTAAGATTCAATTACAATTATTTGCACATAAAAAAGGTACTGGTAGCTCCCACAATGGTCGTGATTCCAACGCTCAAAGATTGGGAACCAAAGCTCATGACGGCCAGCTTGTTACCGCAGGCAGCATTATCGTCCGTCAACGTGGAACCAGATTCCATGTAGGCAATAACGTAGGTATCGGCAAGGATCATACTATTTATGCATTAGTTGAAGGTAATGTTGCTTTTGAACGTAAAGGCCGTGACCAAAGACAAATCAGCGTGTATCCTGCTACTGTAGAGGCTATGTAATTTGCAATTCACGAATACCCGTGACTTAATGTCACGGGTATTTTTTTTGTCATAAGGAAGCGGCTGTAAGGACCTATATGCTCATTATTTGCCAGCAATGCTAGTTCACTTATAGGCTATTGTGTATTATAATGGATATATAGTGGCGTAAGAATGTAATAAAAGGAAACAGGAGAAAAAATTATGTTTATAGACAGAGCGAGAATATATGTTGAGGCGGGAGCAGGCGGAGATGGATCGAGTAGCTTTCGCAGAGAGAAATTTGTAGAGAGAGGCGGGCCGAACGGCGGCAATGGCGGTCGTGGCGGCAGCGTAATTATCGTCGCTGACAAGAACCTTAATACGTTAATCGATTTCCGTTATAAGAGGAAATTCGTGGCTAAGAGAGGCAACGGCGGCGGCGCCAGCAACTGCACAGGTGCAGCTGCTGATGATGTAATTGTACGCGTGCCTATGGGAACATTGGTAAAAGATGATATGACTGGCGTAATTCTGGCAGACTTAACAGAGGACGGACAGCAATTCAGAGCCGCTAAGGGCGGTCGCGGCGGTAAAGGCAATGCCTGTTACGTAAACAGCATCAATCGCGCACCTACATTTGCTGAGAAAGGTGAACCTGGTACATCCTGCTGGGTAAAGTTGGAGTTAAAATTATTAGCAGATGTTGGTTTGGTTGGCTATCCTAGCGTTGGCAAGTCCAGCATCATATCTCGCGTTTCGGCAGCAAAACCGGAAATAGCGGCTTATCCTTTCACAACGCTTACACCGGTTTTGGGCGTAGTGCGTATTGACACTGAGCGTAGTTTTGTTTTGGCAGATATCCCCGGTCTTATTGAAGGGGCACATAAAGGCGTTGGTCTTGGACATGATTTCCTGAGACACATAGAGCGTACGAAAGTTTTACTGCATGTGCTTGATGTTTCAGGTCTTGACGGACGTGACCCGGTCGAAGATTTCGATAAAATCAATGAGGAATTAGCTCTTTACAGCGAAAAGCTGGCGCGCCGCAAACAACTTGTTGTGGCCAATAAGATGGACCTGCCGGAGGCAGCTGAAAACTTTGAACGTGTCGCAGAATACGTCAAAGGCAAAGGCTGCGATATTATAAAGGTATCAGCTGCTACAGGTGAAGGCTTAGACGAACTTATGTACAAAGCTTATGAAATGTTGCAGAACTATGTGCCGGAACCGGAAGAAGAAAAAACGGCAAAAATAGTTGAAGAAGATCCGGACAGCTTTGAAATTATTCCGGGTAATGATACGGATTTTGAAGTAAAAGGTAAGAATATAGAGCGTCTAGTCGCGATGACAAATTTTGACAATGATGAAGCACTTTATCGCTTCCAGCTCATCTGGCGTAGATTGGGCATTGAAGAAGCATTGAAGGAAAAGGGTGTGCAGGAAGGACAGACTGTTCGCATCCTTGATATGGTATTTGAGTTCAAAGAACAGTAAAGGGATGAGTCGTTTGAGTTTTGATCGGGCAACGCTGAAAGACGTAAAAAGAATTGTAATAAAAGTTGGTAGCAGCACTATTACTTATGGCAATGGCAAAAGGAACTTTTCCAGGATAGATCATTTGGCTCGCGAAATTGCTGATCTGGCGAACCAAGGCAAGGAAATTATCCTTGTTTCTTCAGGTGCGGTTGCAGTTGGCGTCGATCGGTTGGGCTTGCCTGCAAAACCCAAAACAATTCCCGGCAAACAAGCTGCAGCAGCAGTTGGGCAGGGAGTGCTGATGCATACCTATGAAAAAATCTTCGCGGAATATGGCCAAATTGTGGCACAGGTGCTGTTGACGCGAGTAGATTCTGTTGACAGGCATCGTTACACTAATTCCCGTAATACTTTTTTAGCGCTTCTTGAGCACAAAGTAATACCTATTGTTAATGAAAATGACGTTGTCGCCATTGATGAGTTGAAAATTGGTGATAATGACAATCTTTCAGCTTTGGTAGCGGGTATCGTCGATGCGGACCTCTTGATCATTCTTTCTGATGTTGATGGTTTATATACAGCTAATCCGCAAAAAGATCCGAATGCCAAATTGGTACCTGAGGTAACGGATATCACGCCCGAAATAGAAGCCAGTGCAGGTGATGCAGGCTCAAAGGTCGGTACTGGCGGCATGTTTACAAAAATCCAGGC
>CAZCMY010000046.1:0-9383 GCA_964500055.1 uncultured Acidaminococcales bacterium
ACCACATCCTGCAATGCCTTATCCATATCCTTCATCGTCGGCATCGGGTCTTCCTTAGGCATAGTCATGCTATGTCCTTCGTGTCCGGCTGCCGATTGCTGAGTGGCAGGCGGCTTAGCCGCCTGTTTTTCAGTTGAACCGCAACCGGCTGCTAATATAGTTAATCCGGCAATTGCCAGTCCGACAAGCAAAACTTTACCTTTTCTCATTGTGAATGCTCCTCCAAATTTTGTAATTTTTTCCTAGTGATTCCGGTCTATTATTCACCGGAATCACTATTGCCGTTTTGCGGCATTTGCTTATTTTCACGCCATCTATTCCACACCAGATAAATACAAGGAAGTACGACAAGCGTGAGTATCGTGGAAGTAACCAAGCCGCCAACTACAACCGTCGCCATAGGGCGCTGGACTTCCGCGCCGGTTCCCGTAGCAAAGATTAATGGAAATAATCCCAAACTAGCCACCAGCGCCGTAATCATTACCGGGCGCAGTCTTGTATAGGCGCCTTCTATAATCGCTTCTTCCAATGTCCGATGATCCCGCAGATGCTTAATGTAGGTCACCATGATAACGCCATTTTGCACCGCAATGCCAAACAGAGCTATAAAGCCAACTGCCGCTGCCACCGTGAAATAAGTGCCAGTAACATACATGGCAACAATGCCGCCAACCAAAGAGAACGGGATGTTCATCAGTATAAGAAAAGCATCACTCACTGACTTAAATGCCATGTACAGCAAAAAGAATGTCAGCAGAATAACACCTGGCACTACAACCGCCAGACGGTCTTTCGCACGTTGTTGATTTTCATACTGGCCAGTCCATTTAAATGAATATCCTGGCGGCAAATCAACCTTTTCCTTAATCACTTTGTTCGCTTCGTCGACAAAGCTGACGACGTCACGTCCTCTGGTATTCATCTGTACAATCATGCGGTAGATGCCGTTTTCACTGCTAATCATGGATGGTCCATCCACGACCTGGAACTGTGCAACTTCCCCCAACGGCACATAGGCACCGGTTGCCGGTTTAACATTAGCAGTGCTGGCACTTTTGCCCATGCCACCACCCATGCCGCTGTTCATACCGCCAGCACTTGGCATAGCAGCCGTCCCGCTTGTTACAGGAATTAGGATGTTTTGCATTGCGTCTATAGTTTCACGGTTTTCTCTGTTGTAGCGTACCATGATATCAAAGCGCTTACGCCCTTCGATTGTTGTAGTGGCCGTCTTACCGCCAACCGCTAATTCAATGGCGTCTTCTACATCAGCTATGTTCAGACCGTACCGTGCGGCTTTATCACGATTGACCTGTACTTCCAGATATGGTGCGCCAAAAACACGCTCAGCCAGCAAATCGCTGACTCCAGGCACAGTTCCCAATGCCTTTTCCATTTCAAACGCTTTTTGTTGCAGCACATTGAGATCTTCACCATAAAGTTTTATCCCCAATTCAGTACGAACGCCAGTTGTAAGCATGGCCAGCCGCCCAGCTATTGGTTGGGTAAAGGCCATATTGAGACCGGGCAGATTGGCGAGCTTGGTCATCATTTCCTGCTCGATCTTGTCTTTCGTCATGCCTGGTCGCCACTGATCTTTCGGTTTTAAGGTCACAATTGTTTCAATCATATTGATCGGCGCCGGATCCATGGCCGAATTTGCTCTGCCTACCTTTCCCACCGACATATCAACTTCGGGAATTTCCATAATGACCTTGTCCATCGTTTTAGATGACTCGACAGCCTCCGTTAAAGAAACACTTGGCAGCATTGTCGGCATAACCAGGAAGGTACCTTCATCCAAAGCAGGCATAAAAGTTGTGCCGATAAATGGCACCAGCGAAAAACCACCGATCATTACTGCTAAAGCAATTGCGATGGTCACCTTACGGAACTTTATCACCTTTTGCAAAAAAGGCAAATACGCCTGGTGCATCTTGGCGACCAGCCAGGTGTCTTTTTCCTGTATTTTACCTTTGAGCAGCAAAGTACAAAGAACCGGAACCATCGTGAAAGCCAGAAGTAATGACCCGCTCATAGCAAAGGATTTGGCCCAGGCCATTGGCGTATACATTTTGCCTTCCGTTCCGGTCATGGTAAAGACTGGCAGAAAGGTCACGATAATGATTGTGATAGAAAAGAAGATTGGTGCTGCCACTTCCTTGGCCGCCTCCAGCGTCACTGCGACAATGCTGCGTCGCCCTTGATTCTCTGCCAAATGGCGGAAAATATTTTCTACCATTACGATTGCCGCATCAGTCATTACGCCGATGCCAATTGCAATCCCGCCCAGAGACATCAGGTTAGCGGACAAATGAATCCCTTTCATAGCAATCAGAGCGATTAAAATACCAATAGGAATTGCGCTGGTGACAATCAGACTGGAGCGTAGATTGCCTAAAAAAAGCATGACAATGATTGAAACCAGAATGAATTCTTCTACCAAAGCCCTGGTTAAGGTGTTGACTGCTTTTTTCACCAAATCAGTTTGGTCATAAAAAGGAACTATATGCATTCCCTCCGGCAAGGTTGGTTCAATCTCATTTATTTTGGTTTTCACCTGGTCAATGACATTAAGCGTATTTTCGCCCATGCGCTGTATAACGATGCCGCCAGCCACCTCATAGCCGGATTTAGTCAACACTCCCCGCCTAAAATCCGGACCAGGAGTCACATTGGCCACATCTTTCATATAAATCGGCACATTATTATTCTGGGCAACTACGATATTCTTAATATCCTCAACCGATTGAATAAGGCCCAAACCGCGAATAATATACTCCTGCCCATTTTGTTCGACTACTTTGGCGCCGATATTGGCATTATTTCCACCGAGTGCACTAAACACTTGGTTGAACGTTACCCGATAATTTTGTAAAAGATGCGGATCAAGGTTAATTTGGTATTGCATGACATAGCCGCCGATACTAGCCACTTCGGCTACGCCGGGTACGGCACTTAATTGTGGTTTAATGGTAAAATCTTCGACCGTACGCAAATCAGCTAAATTGTGTCGATCACTTTCAAGCGTATACATGAAAACTTGACCCATCGGAGTACTTACCGGCCCTAATGACGGCTGCACACCGCTCGGCAAACGCGGTACCGCCTGCTGGACTTTTTCATTAACAACCTGACGTGCGAAATAAGGATCAACGCCGTCCTCAAAAATAACTGTAATAAGAGACATTCCAAATGAAGAGGAAGACCTTACTTCCTTTACATCCGGCAATCCCCTCAAGGCTGTCTCCAACGGATAAGTAACCTGGTCCTGGATTTCCTGCGGTCCTCTGCCCATCCAATCAGCGGAAACCAATACCTGATTTTCACTTAGATCAGGGAAAGCATCAATAGGAGTATTGCGAACAGTGAAAACACCCCAAACAAGAATTAGTACAGTAAAGACAAGCACAATTACACGATTGTGCAAAGATAGTTCAATCAGTTTGTTCAACATAGCTCGCCTCCCAGCTAGCTGCCGTGGCCGCTATGGCCACCTGCAGGTGTCTGTGCCGGCATAGATGTTTCCGGACTGGCATTCGTGCTACCACCATTTGCATGCTCTGTGGAAGATGAGCTACTGCCGCCATGTCCTGCGTGACTGCCGAAACTGCCTAGTTTTGTTTGTGAATCAATCAGGAAAGTTGCTGCTGTAACAACTATTTCACCTGGCTGTAAGCCAGATAACACCTGTACGTATCCGTCGGCTTGCTGTCCAATCGTTACCTCACGTTTAACAAACGTATCTTCTTTTTGTGCCACAAAAACGACCTTGCGGCTGCCAGTATCAATCAGGCTGGATTCAGGGATTACAAGGCCTTCGGCCAGTGGAATATTTATATTAGCATTAACAAACATATTAGGTTTCAGCTTGCCGCCGGGATTCGGCATTTCGACACGCACCTTAACCGTCCGCGTTACGTCATCCAATATAGGTTTAATGAAGGTCACCCGCCCATTGAACGTTTCTCCCGGATAAGCGCCGCTTGTTACGCTTACATCTTGTCCCGGCATTACTACGGCGATATCTTTTTCATAGACATCAATATCCAGCCAAACAGTAGAAAGATCAGATAAGCTATATAATTTATCTCCCGGCATAATATACACACCCGGTAACACTTGTTTTTCTAATACTGTCCCGCCAAAGGGTGCATAAAGAATCATGAGTTCCTTGGGGCTGCGCGTATGTTCAAGATGAGCAATGTCATCATCAGAAACATTGAGTAACTGAAGTTTGCGCCTGGCAGCATCCCGCAAGCGGCTGTTGAGCTGTGCAACATCCTTGCCGGCATTTTGCAGCTTCTGTACATTATCAAGCGTCAACAGGTATTCTTCCTGCGCAGCGAGATAAGTCGGACTGTATAAGGCTGCAATCGCCTGTCCTGGAGCAATATAGTCGCCGTCAGCTGTTACATACAACTCGTCCACCCGGCCTTCCACACGCGAAGTGATATAGGTTCGGCCGCTTTCATTCAGCGCTACCTTTCCAGTGGTCCTGATTGCCTTAGTAAGCGGTTTCATCGATACCTTTGCTGTTTGCAATCCTGATAATTGGCGAGCTTTGGCATCCAGTGTGACAACGTCACCCATGGCCATGACAGGAACATTGGTTTGATGAGTATTGCTGTTTACGGGTACTGGTTTTTTATATTGAGTTATGTAGTAATACCCGGCGCCGCCGACAGTCAAAACACCCGCTATCACGCCGATCATAAGTTTCTTTTTAGTCTGCATTATTTCAATCATGCTGCTCTCTCCTTTTTTAATTTATACGTTATGATTGCGTGGTAGTTTTGAACAAGGGTTTTCCTACAGCCTTTTCTAAATTGGCCGCCGCTTTTTCGTAATCCGTTTTCACTTTGTAAAGGCCTAGTTTTGCGTTATGCAACGTGTTAAGGTCTGCCAAAACCGTCATCATGTCGACTTTGCCATTGGTATAGCCGACAATGGCCGCTTGATAAGTTTGCTCAGCCTGTGGGATAACAGTGTTTTGATAAAGTCCTATCTGCCTCCAGGTAGATTGTGCTTCGGTCAGTGCCATTTGGATGTCGAGTTCAGACATGTTGCGCATATTTTGCAATGCTGCCTGTGAAGCAGCATAATTCGCCTGCGCTGCTTTGATTTCCGCTTTATTTTTTCCTTGCCAAATAGGCAGCATAACCATGACTTCCATTTTCCAGGTAGGCTTTCTGTCCCCCAGCATAAATGTTGTATTCATTGGATCCATTGGGTCCGCTTGTGCTTCCAACATCGGTTCTTTATTTTTTTTGTAGCCAAGGCTGATTTCAAAATCAGGAAGTTGCTGCTTTTTAGCCAATTCTATCCCACTTTGTGCCATAGCAGCTTGATACTGCATCCCAACTATTGAAGGCTTCCCGTCAGATGCTTCTTTGACCAGTTTGTCTAAATCAAAATCGGGTGGCGGAGCCGCAAACTCTTCTTTTGTTTCAAACCCGGTATTAGTGCTGCGCCCCATAATGTTGTTGATTTTTGCCTTTGCAACTCCTTCCATGGATGCCATGCTTAACAGATCAACCGTCATCTGCGAAAATTCCGTCTGCATTTTTAGAGTATCTTGCAACGGTACCATTCCAGTTGAATAATTGACCTGAGCCAGCTGCACAAGCTGCCCCATCAACTGCTGACTTTCTTTGCCAATCTCCAACGCCTGTCTGGCATAAATATAGTCATAATAAGCCTGTTTGGCCTGCACATAGAGTTCAACTTGTTTTGCATCCCAGTCTGCTTTCATCATGTTGGCTTCATTCTCAGCCATTTTCCCCATCGCTTTGACTTTTGCCGGGTTCATAATTTCTTGCGAGATGCTGAATTCTGTCATCATTCCTTTCCCAGGATTAATGCTGCCTGTCGGAATATCATCCTTCATAATACCCAATTTTGGATTGGGCTGAGCAGTCACAATTGAAATGCGGCTCGTCTTTTCTTCCCACCGCTTCTGACTTTCGACCGTAGCTGGGTTGTTCTTCACCGCCGCATCAATGATCTGTTGCAACGTCAACATCTCTGGGCCTTCCGCCGCCAGACTTGTTGAAGCAACGCCTAGGACCAAAGCAATTGCCAGCACTATCGTTTTTTGTGTTAATCGTTTTCTTATCACTCTTATCAACCCTCCTTATTATCTTTAACAACAATGCCCAATTAAGAAAAACCCTCTATTGCAAATTCTTATGTGCATCTTTTATAACGTTGCAGCCAGTTAGAATTTTACCTGTGGTACCTGCTTTGCAATTTCATCGGTTTTAAAATACTCCTTTGAATCAAAACCCAATATTCTGGCATACAAACCAGCCGGCAAAGAACGAATTGTTGTATTATAGCTTTGCACGCTTTCGTTGTAATCCTTGCGGGCTACGGCTAAGCGGTTTTCCGTTCCGGATAATTCATCCATTAAAGCACGGAAATTTTTATCAGCTTTCAATATTGGATAATTTTCAACAACAACTAATAAACGGCTAAGCGCATTGCTTAATTCACTATTTGCTTCACCTTTGGCTGCAGGTCCTTGCGCGCTGGCCATCTTTGCCCTGGCGTCAGCTACTGCCTGAATTGATTGCTGCTCGTGTGCCGCATACCCTTTTACTGTATTGACCAGGTTGGGGATTAAGTCTACTCGTCTCTGGAGTTGATTCTCGACCTGGCTCCATTTTCCGTTTACATTTTCATTCATGGCAACTAAATTGTTATAGCTGGAGATAATGGCAATCACCAACATAATCAGTACTGCGGCTATTCCCAATACAAATTTGTTCATTATTCCGACCTCCTCACATCTCATTAGCACCAGTATACGGAAGGATTGTGAAGAAGTATTGAAGATACAATGAAGAACTTATGTTATTGGAATTCCTATATAAAATACAGTTAACAAAGATGTTTTAAGTATCACCTGTACCACCAAATATTAACTACCAAAAATAAAAAACCCCGACAGAAACGATTGTTTGAAACAAAATTCTGTCAGGATTTTTATCATTTACCTTATGCAAGCTCAAAGCAAGCAAAAACTAAGTGTCACTTTTTCTAACCATTATTTAACCGTGATGTCCGGCATGCTCATTTTGACTATTTTGCTGATCTGCCGTTGTTGGAGTTTGCTGCTCCTGGCTGGTAGTCTGTTCTGCTGCAAATACAACATTCGTGTCAGAAACCACCGTACCTGCTACATAAGCTGCCAGCAAAGCCGCTAACATTATTCTTTTACCTGTTTGAATCAATTTCTTTTCCTCCTTGCTTTTATTTGTAATTTGTTAAAAAACATCCATAGCATTATACACTATTCTTTTTTGGGCGAGACCAAGGAATAAAGCCAGGTGTCTCAGCCATATATTGTTTATACTCCTCACCAAAATAGGAGATGGATTCCCGCTCTTCCATCCGTGCTAACCGCACATACATCACTACTAAAACCGGATACATTAATACAGTAAGTATGGTCGGCCACTGCAACAAAAAGCCGCTCATAACCGCAATAAAAGCAATGTATTGTGGATGCCGCACGAATGCGTATGGTCCCTTCACAGCCAAACGATTTTCACGTTGTGCCTGATAGAGATATCTCCAGGTAAACGCCAAAAAAGCTAATCCACCAAAGATCAGTATGTTGCTCACATCATGGATGGGATTTTGATGTGGGTTGCCACTCATACCAAGCAGCGTATACCAAATATGTCCAGAGTCATGACTAAACAAGGCGCTATCTGGATAATACTTGCTAAGCCACCCTGACAATAAATAAATCGTTAGTGGAAAACCATACATCTCTGTAAACAGTGCTACGATAAATGCAGAAAATGAGCCAAAGGCCCGCCAATCCGTTAAAGATCTGGGACGAGCAAAACTAAAGGCAAAGATGATAAAAATCAGTGAATTAATGACTACTACAGGCCATAACCCGTAGCCCCACATTACATGCTGTTCCATATTATTCCCTCCATACATTTTGATCCATCTCTATTTTTAACAAAAATTAACGCACTTTGTTCATTTTCCATAACCATATTAAGCTAGCAATAAAAGCGGTGGCCAGTGCGGTTATTTGTGCCGCCTTAAAATTACCGACCATCAAACTATCTGTACGCAAAAACTCCAACCCAAAGCGTATTAATGAATAGAGAACAAAATAAGTCAAACCCACTTGCCCGTCAAATTTACGTTTCTTAAATACTAAAAGCAGTACTGCCAGAATGGCAATATCCAGCCCAGCCTCCATCAATTCTGCCGGCACAAGCGGAGTTGCACCCCAGGCTGAAAAAGCAGAGGTTCCAGATTTATAAATAACCCCGTACCAATCATCAGTTGGCTTTCCATAAGCGTCACCATTGAAAAAACAACCGATTCGTCCGATAGCTTGCCCTAAAATCAATCCTGGGGCAGCTATATCAGCAAATTTAAGATACGATAATTTTTCTCTGTGAAAGAACCACCAGGAAAAGATTACATTGGCTGCCACTGCGCCTTGAATTGAGAGGCCGCCTTGCCACAACATGAAGGCTCGCCAAGGCTCATTAACATAATCACCTAAAGAAAAGAGAACCTCCCATGCTCGAGCTCCTAAAAAGCCGACAATAACACCGTATATGATAAATTCTTGAATCTTCTCCGACGAAAACTCACTGCCCTTGGCAAGTCGAATTGTCAACCAAACACCGGCAAGAATGCCTAGTGTCACAAAAATTCCCCAGGTATGAAATTGTACACCTGCAACCGTAAATAAAACTGGATACATACCGACCCCTTCTTTCACAAACCTTGATAACCAAGAAAATATCTTCTTAATGCAAGGTTGCCCAGCATTCTTTAACACTGGGCAACCGCATGCACCAATCTTGGATTATTAGTTTTGAAATGAAAAACTCTGATCTACTTAATTTTGATGGTGTGCATTATGATCTTGTCCATTAGCTGCAGCTGCAGTAGCTTCTGTGTCTGTAGTATCAACCATATTCTTCATCATTTCTTTGAAAGACGGATCATCCGCTAACATTTGTTTCATCATTTTTTGCATTTCAGTATCCGCCATCATTTGTTTCATCATACCTTGCATATCTTTATCTTTCATCATTTCCCCACACTGTTTTTGCATTTCTTCTGACTGCATCATATCTTGATTCATTTTCCCGCTTTGCATCATGCCGGCCGCTGCTGAAGTTTCTGTTTTGCCCTCTGCTTCACCACATGGTTTTTGCGTTTCTTGTGTCTTTGTTGTATCCGCAGGTACTGATTTTTCTTGTTGCATACTCATGCTAGCAGATTTACCAGTCGATGCATTGGCAACAGCATTATTGCCTAATGACACCCCCAATACCGCCACTGCAAGTAATCCTCCGGCAACCCAACCTGATAATTTGTTTTTCATAATT
>CAZCMY010000047.1:0-9364 GCA_964500055.1 uncultured Acidaminococcales bacterium
ATATATGAAGAATTAATTGACTTTTTAGCAATTTATCTTTAAACTCTATATGTAAGTAAAACGGTTATAATTGCTTACATAGTTTAAAGGAGGCATGTTAATGAGTACAAGTAATTCTACGCAACACGTTCAAATCGCGGTTGCAGACCCAACGCCGCTTGGGTTGTTAGGTTTGGCAATTGTGACACTGGTCGCTTCAGCGCAAAAACTTGGTATCGTCTCTGGCGTTTCCTGGGTAATTCCGTGGGCTCTTTTTATGGGTTCTTTCGCCCAATTACTGGCTTCATACTTTGATTTTTGTCACAAAAATATCTTTGGCGCAACAATTTTTGGCGCATTTGGTTTCTTCTGGTCCGGCGTAGCGATGAGCTGGATGATAAAAGCAGGTACCTTTGGCGCAGGCTTGGCTGCTGGTGTCGATCCTAAGGCATTGGGTTTTGCTTTTCTCGGGTATTTTTTATTTGCCTGTGTAGGCACGATTGCCGCGTCAGAAGCAAATTTATTCTTGTTTGCTGATATGGTGTTTATTGATTTGCTTTTATTAGGCTTAACATTGGATACTCTTGGCCTTGGCGGTCATTGGGCTCATACGATGGCAGCTTATTCTGAATTAATTGTGTCATTGCTATCTTTGTACGGTGCAAGCGCAATCTTCCTGAACAATTTCTTTGGTCGCCAATTCTGGCCACTAGGAAAACCGCTTGGAATATTTAAACGAGCTTAAAAATTTTAAAGGCGCTATCATATATCTTATGATAGCGCCTTTAGTTTTTTTAAATACTAGTCAACAAGTTCCAGCCTGCTATTTGGTAAGTATTTTCTGCCAGCTTTGGCACATGCAACTCCATCTCGTAAAACGATGTCAGCAGTGAAATTAATGTTGCCATCAAAAAAGCTGCTGCCGATTGCATATGTATCAACAGGGACATTGAGTTTTTCAAATTCAGTAATTTTTTCGGCATCAAAACCACCGGAAACTATAATTTTAACATAGTCGAAGCCTTCGGCGTCTAATGCTTTTCTCACTGCGTACACTAATTCTTTACATACGCCTGTAGGAGGGAAGATTCCCATTTGTGATTGAATTGTTTTGTCGACCATATTATTTGAAGTGTCCAATCGAACTCCCTGCAATTTTTTACCTAATTTACGTGCTATTGCTAAGGAAGTATTGACGCAGTCATTGTCGAAGTCGACCAAGGCGATACGGCTTACAGATGGATCAATATACTTATCGAAAGCTGTCGTAGCAGCGACGGTATCACCGCCATATGTGGCTATGAGGGCATGGGGGATTGTGCCTAAACCTTCTACGCCTGCGGCTGCTGCATTAGCGTCTGTCGAAAAACTTTTAATACCACCGATTAATGCAGCAAATCCATCTTGTTCCTGCGTTAAGTAAGAGTCGTAACGCGCTGAAAAGAAAAGTACCTGTTTGCCGTTGGCAGCTTCAACAGCACGCCTAACATTTGTTGCAATACGACTTTGTCTTGCCAGTATTCCAAGATAAACTGTCTCCAAGTGGGAAAAATCAGCTAAGTCTCCTTCAATAGTCATTAATGTTTCCCATGGCGCTACTTCATCTCCATCGTGTAAGGCGTGAATAGTAATACTTTCTGGGTTAAAGGCGCAGGTTTTAATAATAGCAATAGCTTCATCGACACCGCAAAGAACGATATGTTCACGTTGAAATACTTGCATGAGGATACGTGGGTGTTTATTGTCTTTATTTAATATTTCCGCTGTACGCAGAAAATAGTCATCGCTATAATAACCAGATTTGATTTTTTCGATTGGAATATTAAAAGCAGATATAGGTGTTCTTTTTTTCATTTTATCCTCCTAAAATTATAGAAATTGGTATTAAGTAATTTAAACGCATATTGTAATGCTTACCAATTATGATACAATAATAGCGTTCTAATATGCAAGTAAGTGCTTTAATTTGCTTGTATAATTGGCATTGGATTTCTATTTTAACTTAAGAGGGCTTAGATATGACAAACAAAAAATATAAGATTTTAATTATGTCTGCGCCCATAGGTTCTGGTCATGCTTTGGCCGCAGAAGCGTTAAAAGATGAATTTAAAAAATCGTATAATTGTGATGTTATTTTAGGGAGTGCTTTTGATTTTTTCCCTAAGTTTATCGGAAAAATCGTCTTGAAAAGTTATTTTTCCGTGCTGAAATACGTACCTGGTTTATATGAAATAGCATATAAATGGGGTAATAACCCTTCGGGTTCTCTTTGGCTGCGCAACATAATAAATAACATATTGGCTTTTCTTGCAGATAGTTATTTGCGTAAAGTAAAACCTGATGTTGTAATAGCGACACATGCAACACCGGCGGGTATTATTTCCGCGTATAAAAAGAAACATAAAGACGCAAAAATAATACTTACATCAGTTGTGACCGATTTTACAATACATAAATGGTGGATATGTGAAGGTACAGATGCCTATTTTCTGGCAGCCGATAATCTAAAGCCAGAAATACAGAAAAAACAGGGGCAAAAATTGTTCTTTTATGGTATACCGGTTCGTAGTGCTTTCAGACAAGAATATAGCAGACATGAATTACGTAAAAAATTTGGTTGGCAAGATGACACTGCAATTTGTCTTTTGATGGGTGGTGGCGAAGGTCTGCTGCCAATGAAAGAAATTCTTGGGGGCGTCAGTGGAAAGATTCCGGTAAAAATGAGTTTTGTTGCAATTACTGGTAGAAATAAAGAATTAGCGAATGACTTAGAAAATTTGTACCCTGATGTGGAAGTATATGGTTTTACAGAAGCAATACCAGAATTTATGCACGCTGCTGATATAATTATCAGCAAGGCTGGTGGTCTGACTGCTGCTGAAACACTTACTACCAGTCTAAATTATATAATTTATAAGCCTCTGCCGGGGCAGGAAGAAGCCAATGCTGAATATCTTAAGAGTTCTGGCGCTGCCGTTATTGCAAAAACTCCAAATGATGTTCTGCTTGCAATAAGCAATTATTCTATTGATAAGTTAAAACAACGGCAAAAATTAGGTAGGCCGGAAGCAGCACCTGATATAGCCAAAGCTGTTATAAATATGCTTAACTAGCTTTGTACGACTTGACCATCTAAATTTTACGAATTATAATGACTTGCATATAGATATTGAGATAACTATAATTACCACCGGTTGTTCTTGTCCCAATCATCCTAATGAACCTTAGAGGTGATTTGTACGGAAAGATATTATTTAGCGGCGTTAAACGCCGTCTATCATCTTAGTTTTAAAAAGACACAGTTACTTATTGAGCATTTCGGCAGTGTAATTAAGGCGTATGAGGCAAGTGCTCAGGAGCTGGCAGCTACTCACTTGATTACTGCTGAAAAATGCTCTAAGATTTTAGCTAGCAGAGAAAAAGAATATCCTCATAAGTTACAAGCGTTCTGTGAAAAAAATGGTGTGGCAGTTATGGCGGCTGAAGACAGCAATTATCCGCTTCAACTTAAAAACATTCAAAATCCACCTTCAGTTCTCTATATCAAAGGAACGCTACCTGATACTGATAAGGCAGTTGGCATTGTAGGTTCCAGAAAATCTACATCCTATGGCCTCAAAGTTGCGAGTACATTTGCGCAAGACCTGACCCTGGCCGGTTTAACGATAATAAGCGGCGGTGCGAGGGGGATAGACACAGCTGCCCATAAAGGTGCCCTAAAAACAGATGGCAAAACAATAGCAGTTCTTGGCTGTGGCATTGACGTCATATATCCATACGAGAACGTTGATTTATTTAAACAAATATCTAAGAATGGTGCAATAATAACTGAATTTCCTCCGGGAACAGGGCCTCAGGCGAAAAATTTCCCCGCTAGAAATCGCATTATAAGCGGTTTGTCACAAGGCGTCTTAGTTGTGGAGGCTGCGCGTAAAAGTGGTGCAATGATTACGGCTGAGTTTGCTATAGATGAAGGCCGGGAAGTATATTGCATACCTGGCAGTATTTTTTCTCCAACAAGTGTGGGCACTCATTCATTAATAAAGCAAGGTGCCAAACTTGTACAAAGGCCGGAGGATATCCTGGAGGATTTCCATTTGTTATTGCAAAAACAACCAAAGGAGAAAGTTGATATGCCTGATTTGTTTTCAGGTATGTCGGATGATTGTGAGATTGTTACAAATAAAGTATTAACTGTTCTTAACTTTAATGAGGCGAAGACCTTGGAAGAAATAGTTGCTGCTTCCGGGTTACCGCTGAATGTCATAAGTTCTGTCTTGCTGAATTTGCAGGTCAACGGATATGTGGCCGAACAAACTGGCAAGAGGTATATACGTTTTTAAGGAGGATATTTGATGGCAAATAATTTGATAATAGTTGAGTCACCAACTAAATCGAAAACGATAGAGAAATTTCTTGGAAAAAATTATACAGTTCGTGCTTCTATGGGACATTTGCGTGATTTGCCCAAAAGCCAGTTTGGTGTTGATATTGAAAAAGGTTTTGAACCAAAATACATTAATATTCGCGGCAAAGGCGATTTGATTAAAGAACTGAAAACTCTTGCCAAAAAGGCGGATAAAGTCTATCTGGCAACTGACCCTGATCGCGAAGGTGAGGCAATTGCTTGGCACTTGGCCCATATACTAGGAGTTGATCCTAATAATAAATGCAGAATTGAATTCCATGAAATAACAAACACTGCTGTAAAAAATGCTCTTAAGAGTCCTCAAAGTATTGATCTGAACAAAGTTGATGCACAACAAACAAGACGTATTCTGGACCGAATTGTTGGATACCAACTGAGTCCGCTACTGTGGCGTAAAGTTCGTAAAGGGCTTAGTGCAGGCAGGGTGCAGTCGGTAGCGGTTAAAATAATTTGTGACCGGCAGAAAGAGATTGATCAATTTGTTCCAAAAGAATATTGGACAATTTCTGTTTTATTACGGGAAAATACGAAGGCCCCACAGTTTTTAGCAGAAGTTATAAAATTTCGCGAAAAAAAGCTGGAGATAAGTAACAAGGAAGAAGCCGCCAAAGTTGAACATGACTTGAAATCTGCTTCTTATTTTGTCAAAGATTCCAACAAAAAAGAGCGTCGACGTAAACCTATGGCGCCGTTCACGACTAGCAGCCTACAGCAAGAAGCATTTAAGCGGCTTAATTTTACAACGAAGAAGACCATGATGATGGCACAACAGTTATACGAAGGTGTTAACATCGGCAAAGAAGGATCAGTTGGTTTAATAACCTATATGAGAACCGATTCGGTGCGTATTTCGGAAGCTGCTATAGCAGATATAAGAAGCTTTGTTGAAGTGGAATATGGACATAATTATCTACCCACTAAGCCAAACATTTTTAGCAGCAAAAAAAATGCACAGGATGCTCATGAAGCTATCAGGCCAACCAGTATAGAAAGAACTCCGGAATCCTTAGAGTCGTATTTATCTAAAGACCAACTAAAACTTTATGGTATTATATGGAAACGCGCTTTAGCAAGTCAAATGGCGGAAGCGCTTTATGATGTTACAACTCTGCAGGTCGAGGCTGGAGAATACCTTTTAAATGCCAGTGGTTCAATTTTAAAATTTGATGGCTTTTTAAAGCTAAGTGACAAAAAGGAACTGGCAGAGGAAAAAGAAAAACCTGTACCATTTCTTAGTCCGGCAACAGCATTAAAGGTTGCCGAATTGCAACCTGCTAAACAACATTTTACTGAGCCACCAGCGTATTTCACAGAAGCTACTTTGGTCAAGGAATTGGAAGATAAAGGAATTGGCCGACCAAGCACTTATTCTCCGACTATCCAAACAATATTGGAACGTAATTATATTAAAAAAGATGGCAAGAAATTAGTTCCAACAGAGCTAGGTATATTGACTTTAGAACTGCTTACAAATTATTTTAAAAGTCTAATTGATATACCGTTTTCAGCTGAACTTGAATCAGAATTGGACGAAGTAGCTGAAAATAAGCTAGAAAAAAATGAAGTATTAGAGAAGTTTTTTACTCCTTTTTCGTCAGCCCTTGCTGTAGCGGAAAAAGAAATGCCAATTATTGAGATGCCGGTTGAAGTTAGTGATGTTAAATGTGATAAATGCGGTAGAATGATGGTTTACAAACACGGCAGATTTGGAACTTTTCTAGCTTGTCCCGGTTTCCCTGAATGTCGTAATACTAAGCCAGTTCTCAAAAAAACAGGCATAAAATGTCCTAAATGCGAGCAAGGCGAAATTATTGAGCGAAAGACTAAAAGAGGTCGAATTTTTTATGGCTGCGAGAGATATCCTGACTGTGATTTTACTACCTGGGATAAACCACTTAAAGATAAGTGCTCCAAATGCAATGGCGTATTGCTAGAAAAAAGTGGAAAAAATGGCCTAAAAAAAGCTTACTGCATTAATGAGGCCTGTGAAAATTCAAAGGAGAAATGATTTAATGAGTTCAAGTTTAGTTAATCCTGTTCATGTAGTGGGCGCAGGTCTTGCAGGTTGCGAAGCAGCCTGGCAATTGGCGAAAAGAAACATACCTGTAATTTTACATGAGATGAGACCGATAAAAAGAAGCGAAGCCCATAAGACAGACAACTTTGCAGAGCTTGTGTGTAGTAATTCCTTACGAGCGAACAATATAGAGAATGCTGTAGGTTTACTAAAAGAAGAAATGCGAAGATTTGACTCAATTATTTTGAAATGTGCTGATGACCATCAAGTACCGGCAGGAGGCGCACTGGCAGTTGATAGGGAAGGGTTTTCTTTGTCGGTTACTGAAGCAATAAGCAACCACCCATTGATAACCATTGTTCATGAAGAAACAACTGATTTACAATCATTAGATGGTTTTGTTATTGTTGCCAGCGGGCCTTTAACTTCCAACCAGCTGTCGGAGAATATAAAAAAGCTAATTGCAGCCGATTATCTCTATTTCTTCGATGCGGCGGCACCAATTGTTACGGCAGAATCTCTTGATTATACGAAAGTATTCAGAGCATCACGTTATGATAAAGGTGACGCTGATTATTTAAATTGCCCCTTTAGCAAGGAAGAATATCTTGAATTTTGGAAAGAGTTATGCAATGCTAAGACGGCACCAATCAAAGACTTTGAAAAAGAGGTGTTTTTTGAGGCTTGCATGCCAATTGAAGAAATGGCTTCCAGAGGAGAAGACACAATGAGATTTGGCCCTCTGAAGCCTGTTGGATTGATAGATCCGAAAACAGGAAAAGAAGCTTATGCTGTTGTTCAACTTCGTCAGGATGATGCCGCTGCCTCCTTATATAATATTGTCGGTTTTCAGACACACCTAACATGGCCAGAGCAAAAACGTGTATTCGGCATGATTCCCGGATTAGAAAATGCTGAATTTGTGCGTTATGGTGTCATGCATAAGAATACATATATTAATTCGCCGCACTTGCTCGATGAGCATTTTTGTCTTAAACAAATACCTAGATACTATTTTGCGGGGCAGATGACAGGAGTAGAAGGATATGTCGAATCCGCTTCATCCGGCTTGGTAGCAGGAGTGAACGTGGCAATGGCAGTTTTAGGAAAAGAGCCTGTTGACTTCCCGCCTGAAACGGCACTTGGCGCGCTAGCTCACTACATAAGTAATGCCAGTACAAAAAATTTCCAACCAATGAACATTAATTTTGGCTTAATGCCGCCGTTAAATATCCGCATCAGAAAAAAGAGAGAAAAAAACGCTTTGATCGCTGAAAGAGCTTTAAAAGCGTTAGAAAATACTTTGCTTGAGATGGAAAAGTAGTCTTGCAGAAATTTTTAGCCTGTGTTAACATTTACCTAGTTACGTATCTAAAAAGTGTGGGGAAATAAATGGAAAACCCGATTGCGATAATTCGATTGACCGCTTTTCTTAGATATTTGGAATTAGAAAAGAATAGTTCATTATTGACCATACAGAATTACGAAACCGATATAAGATTATTCATTGCATTTTTGCAGAATAGAGTTGGAACTGTTTATTGGGAAAACATTACAGTATTAGATATACGGGCCTATCTTGCTCTGATGAATAATGAGAAATACGCTCGGAGAACGATTGCTAGGCGTATTTCTTCTTTACGTTCATTTTACAGATTTTTAATGCGTGAAAATTTTGTAAAATCTAATCCATTTATGAAAATAAAAACCCCAAAATTAGATAAAAAACTGCCAGTTTTTCTGGAAGAAGTTGAGATTAATGAACTGCTTGAATTGCCATCTAAAGATGAACTAGGTTTGCGTGATCAGGCATTGTTTGAATTGTTATACGCCACAGGTTGCCGCGTTTCTGAACTAGTCGGCCTTACATTGGAACATATTGATTTGGGTAACCAGTATGTTTTACTTTTGGGAAAAGGTAATAAGGAGCGCATAGTTCCAATTGGTGGTGCTGCGGTAAAAGCTGTAGACATTTACCTGATTAAATCTCGACCTGTAATTATGCGCCGTTTTAATGTAAAAGAACATGATCGGTTGTTTATCAATCATCGAGGGACGCAGTTATCTGCAAGAAGCGTCAGGAGGATTCTGGGCAAATATATTGCGGAGCTGGCGTTGCAAAAACATGTATCGCCTCATGTCATCAGGCATACTTTCGCAACACATTTGCTGGAACATGGTGCTGATTTGAGAGCTGTCCAGGAATTACTTGGGCATGCCAACTTGTCAACTACCCAGATATACACACATGTGACAACCGAGCGCATTTCAACTGTTTATCAAAATAATCACCCACGAGCCTAAAATTTTACCGAGAGAAGAGGATGTCATGCAAACACTACTTGAAAAAACCAGAGAAATTAACAAATTACTTCAAAGATCCGGGAAGATTGGTTGTGCGGAGTTAGTTAAAGTACTTCGTGATGTAATCGTATCCAACATATATATTGTGAGCAATGAAGGTCACGTTCGAGGTTACGCTTTGATAAATGATTTTGAGTGTGATATCATGAAGTCTCAGGTTTTGGATAAGTCTTTCTTTCCAAAAAATTACACTAAATGGTTGGCGGATTGCCACAATACGCTGCCTAATGTTGAATTGCAGGATCGTATGTGTGCCTTTAAAAGTGATACTAAGTGTCTTTTTGATAGTAAATATACTACTATTGTACCGATTTATGGTGGTGGTGAACGCTTAGCAACTCTTATTCTTGCTAAATTTGATGTTCCATTTGATGAAGGAGATCTCATTCTTTCCGAGTACGCCGCAACAGTCATAGGAATTGAAATATTGCACAATCGTACAGTTAAGATTGAAGAAGCCGCGCATAAACGAGCTATGGTTCAGATTGCTTTTTCAACTCTTTCCTATTCAGAACTTGAAGCAATAATTAATATTATAGGTGCACTCGAAGGTAATGAAGGACTCCTTGTCGCAA
>CAZCMY010000048.1:0-4693 GCA_964500055.1 uncultured Acidaminococcales bacterium
CGGTCAAAAAGATTATCCATTTTCGGCAATTCCAGCGGTTTTTGCGGTACAAATGGTTCAAACTCCCATTTCGGTTCGTTTAAAAGTTTAATGAATTTAAAGAAACAGGTAACATCAAGCGGACCGTTGATTTCGTAAATCGCCTGTTCTGTAAGATCAAGATTCTCAGCCAAGAATTTTTTAATACTCTGATTGCGCGTTTTCAAAATTTCTAAGCGCACAGAAGCTCCTCTTTTACGTTTGCGCAGTGATATCTCAATCTCTTTCAGCAGATTTTCCGTATCCTCTTCATCAACATCGAGATCCGAATCACGTGTTATGCGGAAAGGAACAATATCCAATATCTCACAGCCTTTGAACAAGTCCTGACAATGAACGATAATGACTTCTTCTAAAAATACGAAGGTTCGTTGGCTGCAGCGTTCAACTTCAATAATACGCGGCAAGACAGAAGGCACCTGCACAAAACCTCTGCTGTGCTGTCCTTCATTATTAATAAGTTCAACTGCGAGATTAAGTGATCTGTTCATCAAAAAGGGGAAGGGTCTGGAAGCATCGACAGCCATCGGTGTCAAAACTGGATAAACAATTTCACGATAATACTCTTCCAGCCATTGTTTACCGCCCTCTTCCACATCACCCACTCTGCTGAGCATTATCCCTTCTTTTCTTAATTCTTTCAGAATGGAAAATAAGTAGCGATACTTGGCTTTCATTTGCATATGCGCCGACTTAGCGATCTGCTTTAATTGTTCCTCTACTGTAAGACCTGCGGCATCTTTTTTGTTGATACCATTTTCCAGCTGATTGTAAAGCCCTGCAACCCTTACCATAAAAAATTCGTCAAGGTTAGAGGCAGAAATGCAAACAAATTTCAGGCGTTCCAAGAGTGGCATAGCCTTCACACCGCTCTCGCGCAGAACACGCAGATTAAATCTCAGCCAGCTCAATTCACGGTTAATATAATATTCGGGGTTATTCAAATCAACCATTGTTTTTTCTCCCACCTACCCGCTCCAAAACAGGAGTTAGTCCGAATACCTCTACAAAGAAATTCTTCTTGTTTTCAAAAGTCCATTCTTCCAAGGTCAAATCTTTTCTGCTGACAGCGAATATCTGCATTTCATTACCTTTTAATGTGACCTTGCATTTTTCAATTTTTTGCAGATAACTGCGATCCATGGCATCGGCAAGACGTAAAATGGCTGCTAGTTTTGCTACAAGCGGCATACATGTTCTTCCAACTCTTGGCCTGCCCTCGTTCTGATTATTGAAAAGCAAATGCGAATGATAATAAGCCGCTAAAGCAACAACTCGCTTGTCCATATCACTAAAACCGAGAATGTCAGAAGCCATTATCAGTTGATAGGAATAAAGAGCATGGCTTCTGAGACAGATATACTTGCCGATATCATGCAGAATACAAGCAGCTCTCAGCAAAAGACGACTATGTTCATCAAGCCCATGTTTTTTACTAAGCGCGTCAAACATCGCAAGGGCAAGCATTTCTACTTGCTTGACATGGCTATAGTCGTAATCATAACGTTCACCTATGCAATGAATAAGCGTTATCAGCTCTTCATGCAGGTCGTCAGCATATTCAGTATTGGTTTGATTGGCAATATGGAGAAGTGTCATGCCGTCAATAAAACGGTTAGGCATGACTAATATCTCCTGTGCAGGTGCAAGTGCCAGCAATTGTTGGTAAAGGATAATTGTTGGGAAAATTATTTCCGCCGATGTTTCTTCAATATTAAAGACTCTGATTATTTGTGAAAGATTCATCGTACGGATTTTATCGTAAAATGTTATAAAATCGGCAGTCTGCATCCTTTCGACCTGCGAAGCATTGCTGTCCCTGCCCAACATTTTTAAAATAAGTTCCGTTTCAGTTCCGGATAAAACAAAATATCTGACATCCTCTTCTTCAAGATCTTTGCGCACAGGCCCTATTGTGCTTGAAATATATTCGGTCAAAGCCCTGCTGAAATAGAGTGAGGATTTTTGTGCCCTGTCAAAATCTTCCTTGATCCTGATGATACCAATGTGCAGGTTCTGTTGATACTTGATTTGTCCATCACGCACATATGTAATGCCGAGGCCGCCGGAAGAAATATCTACTAAAAGTACCCCGCAGCCTGCTCCTATACCTTCTTTGTTCAGACTTCGCTGTATTGCCGCATACTTAGTGTAGATTTCACGCGGCATATCAACGACATCAACTTTCAGACCTGTTTTGGTATAAATCTGGTCAAGGAAATAAATCTGATTCTGGGCTTCGCGCACAGCTGTCGTAGCCTGAACAGTATATTCCTCCGCGCCATATTCCTCCATAAGTCTCTTATAGCCTTTGAGCAGCTCGCAGATTTCGCTGACCATGCTGAAAGGAATACTTTTGTTTTTGAAAGTTTCTTCACCAAGTTTAACCCGATGTGAAGCTTGTTCTAATATTTTTATTTTTTCAAGATCGCGGTATTCAACAATCTGCAGGCTCACAAATTCCGAGCCTATATGAATTGCCGCTAACGTTCTGAATTTATTCCTTCTCACGGTCAGATACCTCCCTGTTTGTCTTTAAATTCGACAAGCATTGCAGAAATCCTTGCTGATATAGGTTAACAAAAAATATTTGCTTTTCATAAACAATTTGTTTTTTTGTTATGCAGGATTTTTGCAGAAAACGAATAACTATATACAGTACCAGAAAAATTAAAAATTCTCGAAATGAGTGTGGTTCTATGCAAAGGATAGCAATAATCGACGTAGGCTCAAACTCGGCCCGTTTGGTCATCAGCCAGATTTACAAAAGCGGTGCTTACAACATGGTCTACAATCAGAAAGAAGCTTTGCGTCTAAGCCAGAAAGTCGATATAAATGGCATGCTTACAGAAGAAGCCTTCACCGGTACGTTGGAATGTATGCATAGTTTTTCTACCATGTGCAAAATTTTTAATGTTGATAAAATAGTTGCCGTTGCAACTGCTGCCATGCGTAATGCCAAGAATGGCAAAGAACTGACCGCACTGGTTGAAAAAGAAACAGAAATTCATCTGCATATACTTGGCGGCAAAGCGGAAGCCTATGCCAGTTATTTAGGCGTAATTAATACTATCAACATAAAAGATGGTATTATCTTTGACTTAGGTGGCGGCAGTACAGAACTGGTTCTTTTCCATGATCGCAAAATAGTCGATTCTGTCAGCTTACCGCTTGGCTGCGTCAATCTTACTACGATGTTCAACACAAGAGATGTGATGCCCTCAACAGTATTCAGTGATGTAAGTTACTTGATCATGAGCAGATTAGAAAAATACCCTTGGCTCAAAGATTCTTCTCTGCCACTCATCGGCGTTGGCGGCACAGCTCGTACAGTTGCCAAAATGGAGCAGAAAAAAAACAAGTATCCTGCTTCAAAAATTCATAACTTCCAATTCACTTCCCAAGCCTTCAGAACAACCTTTAAATTTTTGCGGGAAACCACTCTGGAACAGCGCCGGAAAATATCTGGGTTAGGCACTGATCGTGCCGACCTCATCCTGGCAGGTGCCAGCGTGATTCAGTGCCTTTTAGAAGCAACTGGCAGCAAAAAAATAATCGTTTCCGGTTGTGGTATTCGCGAAGGCCTTTTCCTTGACTACTACGCGAAAAAAGAAAAAACACCAGTTATCGCCGAAGACATTCTCGATGAAAGCACGCGTAATATTCTTTTGCTCTATTCCACAGACATAAAACATAGTGAGCATATAACAGCTCTGGCTCTCACGATGTTCGATGCCTGGAAACCAATTCACGGTCTCAGTAATTCCTGGCGCCGTTTGCTTAAAACAGCTGCCATGCTTCACGACATTGGTATTACCATCAATTACTACAGTCATGCACGGCATAGTGCCTATATGATTGAAAATGCCCGTCTTTTCGGTTTGACGCATAAAGAGCAGGTGATTGCCGCTGTCATTGCCGGCTGGCATAACGGCGTATCACGCAATTACTTGCGTAACAAAGCATATAAATATTTTTTGAGTGATGAAGATTTAAACAAAATTTCCAAAATGGCGCTCTTGTTAGCACTTGCTGAAAGCATGGACTACTCACAGACCATGCAAATCAGCGAAATAATTCCTGAAATAAAAAACAAAAAAACTGCTCTGCTCCACTTGAAATCAAGCTGTATGCCGAGTATAGAACTACACCAGCTTAAGCAGCACCTCCCTTGGTTCAGCAAAGTTTTCAATATGGAGCTCCAAGTCGAGCCCTTGCAAACTTGTGCAACGGCTTGCACTACAGATCAAAAATAAAAAAACCCGTTAAACATTCCAAAAAACTTGGAAAATGTTTAACGGGTTTCTTTTTCAATATTGCCACGCTTAATGATGTTCTCACCGAACCTGTTCTTCAAAGAATCCAGTACTGCATTTCTTTTCCGCATAGCGGCATCATCTTCCGCGGAAACCAGTGGTGCCACTCCCGCCGGTACAAGTTTAGACAATGATACCCCCAAAAGCCTGACTGGTTCCGTCCAGGCAACTTGCTCTGCCAGCCTGCTAATAATAGCAAAGATTTCTTCGTCAAAATTTACAGGTATTTCTACGGTAGAACTGCGCGTTATCGACCTGAAGGAAGCAAATTTAACTTTTAAAGTGACAGTATGGCCGGCTACGTCGTTATTGCGGAGCCGCCAGCCAACCTGCTCACA
>CAZCMY010000048.1:4793-9291 GCA_964500055.1 uncultured Acidaminococcales bacterium
CAATATCTTCCGCAATACCAGTAATACCTGTCATATCCAGAAAAGCTTCATCAATAGAAAGCGGCTCTATACAAGGTGAAAACTCTCTGAAAACAGCCATGATAGTTCTCGATATTTCTACATACCTCGACATTCTGCCTTGAACAAAAATAGCCTGCGGGCAGCGCCGATGGGCCTCTACCATCGACATAGCAGAGCGTACACCAAACTTGCGCGCCTCATAGGAGCAAGTTGATACAACTCCCCTCTCAGATTGTCCGCCGACAATTACCGGCTTGCCTCGATATTCCGGATGATCCAGTTGTTCCACCGAGGCAAAAAACGCATCCATATCAACGTGCATAATCCAACGCTTCATGTCGCCTCTGATTACTCCTTGTTTCTCTTTTAATAAATAGTCTTGTTCGCGCTTTGATACCTTTTAAAGGTTTCAATAGCCTCATCCCGGCCAAGCTGGTCAAGCTCCAAAACTTGCTTATCCTTACATTTTCCTTCGATGAAATCATAGATATAATCATCTCTGAAACCTATGGATCCCGCATCTTCAGCAGAATTAGCATAGTATACTTTTTTGATATTGGCCCAGATAATAGCACCCAGACACATAGGACAAGGGTAAGAGGAAGCATACAGTTCGCAGCCAGTTAAATCATAAGTGCCGAGATTGCGGCTGGCTTCACGAATGGCTTCTATTTCCGCATGACAGGTCGGGTCATTATTCTTTAACACCATATTGTGTCCTTTACCGACAATCTTGCCTTCTTTTACCACTATTGCGCCAAAAGGGCCACCTTCATCAGTCAGAAGATTGGTTTCTGCTTCCTTGATTGCTTCTCGCATCAGTTCTATAGACATATCATAACCTCCTGACTGTCATGTAACTTTGTTTGTTAAAAGTCTAAAGTATTTTTAATTTCATCATCTAAAAACGGCAAAGCCTGCTTGATAATATTTTCTGGAATACCATAATAGGCTTCTGCCACGCTGCCAGCCACAGCTGCCAAAGTAGCACTGTCACCGCCAATAGAAACGGCATTGCGGAGGGCGTCCTCAAAATCCTCCGCTTCCAGAAAAGCTGCCAAAGCCGGCGGCACCGTACCTGCACAGGTCGGATTGAAAGCATACCGCATCCTGATATCCTTCAAAGCAAAATCAAGTTTATAATACTTTTCTTCAATGTATTTTTTTATTTCTTCTTTCGGCGTTTTCTGTCTGGCCAGGAAAATAGCCGCCGCAACAGCTTGTGCTCCCTTGATGCCTTCAGCATGGCTATGGGTAATTTCAGCCGTCATTTTGGCAAATTCTTCTGCCTCTGCCAAAGAAGAGGCCAACCAGCCCGCAGCCGAAACTCTCATAGCAGAACCAGCTCCCGCGCTGCCATAGGGGCGTTGTTCATCGGCAAAAAGCCAAGCCATGAAATTTCTGCCATAATTAACATCCGGATAAAGCCAGCCATAGTTCAGCAATTCTTCCTTGAGTTCTGCCTGTAAGTCGATTTTCTTATTGCTTTCCACATATTTTCGTAAAGCTTTGGCTACCGCGCACGTAAGCACTGTTGCACCGGAAAAACGACATCTTACATCAAAAAGCTCAAATTTTTTCGTTTTTATATTGTTCCAAGCATGAATAGATCCAACAATATCCCCAATAGTCGCCCCCAACAATGTAATCACCCCTATAAATAATTTTCCCGACCTATTTATTCGCCGTCGCAGGCGTTGTTTCCTTTCAGCGAATCATTAAATAATAAATAAACGGTGCCAAAATTAAAAGTCCCATGACATTATAATACAGAAACATCATCAGATAGTTGCGTGCCTGCGATGGATTAGACTCAATATACAGCTTATAAGAGATAACACTGGCCATAGAAGCAATCAGAGTTCCGAGGCCTCCTACATCGACTCCCAGGAGCAGCGCCTCTGGCTGTGAGGTAAACCCTGCGAGGAGCATGGCTGCCGGTACATTACTGATAAATTGACTCGTAATGATTCCCAGCCAATAAACTCCAGCCGCATTGTTTAGCCAATCTTTCTGTAATTGATTAATGAAGTCAAGACTCGATATATTGCCTATGAAAACGAAGAAACCACAAAAGGTTACCAGCAGTGCATAATCAATACGGCGAAA
Source organism: uncultured Acidaminococcales bacterium (assembly GCA_964500055.1). Classification (GTDB taxonomy): domain Bacteria; phylum Bacillota; class Negativicutes; order Acidaminococcales; family Acidaminococcaceae; genus RZYP01. The sequence goes on from CAZCMY010000048.1 coordinate 6,924, forward strand.
AAGGCTCCTGTCACTGACGAAAACGCCAAGAATAGTCACGACAAAAGCCAGTCTGAAATCAAAAAAATGAAAAACCGCAAGTAAACAAACTACAAAAATAGAAAAATAAAGAATCAAAATATTTCTGGGTCCGAGCACCGGCAAAGACAGTTCAACTTTCATTTCCTGATCTCTTTCGCTGCCAATCAGTAAGAAAAGCCAGACTGCGGAGATAATTGCCAATGGCAGCATCGCCGCCAAGAAAGCTGAAGAAGACATCTTATAATGAGCATAAAGAAATAAATTTTGAGGATTGCCCATCGGTGTCAGCGCGCTGCCCAGATTAGCTGCCAAAGTCTGGAAGATAATTATTTTCGCCATATCATGCTGCAAGCGCTTGCCGATAATAAGTGCCAAAGGCACAAATGTGAGAAGTGCCACATCATTAGTCACAAGCATTGAACTTAAGAAGGTAATCCCCGTCAAAGCCAGCGTAATATTGCGCAATGAGCTGCAAAAGGCAAGAACATAAACAGCCAGATAGTCAAGTACCTTAAGCTTTTTGAACCCAGCTACCACGAGCATCAGGCAAAAAAGAATACTTAAGACATGGAAATCTATATAAGAAATTTTTGGTACTGAGTAAAAAGAAGACACTGCTGCCAAAATCCAGGAAAGCGCCATTACTGTTTCTCTCCTGACAATATCGCGCGCCTCTTGCCATGTTTTCTTCAACAAATGAATTACCTTCTGTCTTTCAAGTTTCTACAAAAATTATAAATCAACATTTTATTTACGACTAACTAAAGGTTGTTCCTCATACTCTTCCTTTTCCTTGATCAGTTCAACCTCTTTGTTGAGCGCCTCCGTCAACCAGGCTTCTGCCTCTGTTTTTACACTCATTGGCATTCTCAGCACTATTTTAGCATCAACACCGTATTCGACGTTACCTACAGTAAATAAGTTTTGCTGATAGAGAATATTAAGCACCTTACCCGCCGAATTTATATCCTGCAGAAAATAGAAATACCCGAACAGCACTTTTTCAGCGATACCAGCCTCTTCTATTGCTGAGGCCACACTGTTGGTATACGCACGAACCAACCCGCCGGCACCAAGTTTGATGCCGCCAAAATAACGCGTAACTACTGCAGCCACATTATGCAGATTATTCTTGCGTAAAACCTCCAGCATCGGCAGTCCGGCGGTACCAGAAGGTTCGCCATCGTCGTTTGACCGTTGCGCCGTGCCACTCTCACCAATAATATAGGCTGAGCAATTATGCGTGGCATCCCAATATTTCTTTTTGGTTTCCTTAATGAAATCTTGCGCTTCTTCTTCCGTTGCTGCTTTTTTCAGTGTACAGATAAAACGTGACTTTTCAATCACTATCTCATGCTGAAAATCACGTACGATGGTATAAAGGCTCATCTGCTATCCTCCAAAATTACTTATCCTATTGAAATCAAGTCAATTAACGAAAGCTTTGCGCTGCAGTAAATTTAGCCAGAAAGCTTTTACCGTTTTGACTCGTCAAAAATACATCGCTCACTACAACTTTCATAACAGGCACACGCACATATCCACCGCTTGCAGACTTAGCCCCATAGCTGCCTAGGGCATGGATTATATAAGGACGATCTTTTTTAGAACCCAAATAAAGCATAACATGGTTAGGCATAAAAAGTGCACTGCCCGTTGGCAAATCATTCACTGCATTAAGCTTTTCATTGCCATCCAAGGCAGATAAATCAATTGCATTTCCTGTATTTGCTTCTTCCTGTTCGTCAGCATTACGTGGCAATTCCACGCCAACCGTACGATAAACATCTGCCACAAAACTTGAACAGTCAACACTATCGTGCAGCCCGCCCCAGCCATAGGGGCTCCCTAAAAATCTGAAGGCCTGTTTAATCAGATTGTTCGTCGTATAGGGAAGATACCCAGCATTCAGAGTATCACCATAATTTGCGTAAGTTTTAACTATTTTTAAATTGCCATTGGTATCACGTAGCGGCATAAGCAGATTCTTACCATCTGTGGGAATCCTGCTGCCCATTTGGAAGGCCAATTGTGCTTTATCTTCTTTAAGAAGTAATAACTTGCCTGTTACAATAGCAAAATTATCCGGGCAAACATACTTCAGCCACATGTCACGGTCAGTTAGAGCAACGTCTTTAGCCGGCAGCCAGCCCCTGTAATTTCGCATTTGCACATAAATAAAATTGCACTTCTCATTATAATGCAGCACTAGTACAGGCTCTGCCGGATCGACCGCAGTTTCCTGCCACATATCGAATTCTTTATCGCTTGGTGCTGAAAAGGCTTTTAAATCTGTAGGCAGACTCCTCAAATTCGTTCTTTTTACAACCACGCCGTATTTAATATT
>CAZCMY010000049.1:0-5175 GCA_964500055.1 uncultured Acidaminococcales bacterium
TGCCTTACCGCCAGCACCCCTTCCATGATCAGGTCGCTCGCATGCGGTCCCATGATATGGCACCCTATAACCTTATGTGTCGCCGCGTCGGCTATCAGTTTCACAAGACCATCGGTCTGCCCCATAGTCAAAGCTTTGCCATTACCCCCAAAATTGAACTTGCTGACGACTACTTCTTTACCAGCTTCAGCACATTCCTGTTCTGTAAGTCCCACCCAGGCAATTTCCGGAGAAGTAAAAATACAACCCGGAATAGCGTCATAATCCATTATAGCCTCACGGCCACAAGCATTTTCCGCTGCAATAATTCCTTGATGTGAAGCAGTATGCGCCAACATCCACTTGCCGGTAACATCACCTACCGCGTAAACCCCCGGCACTGATGTCTCCATTTTTTCATTAACAGTGATGCCGTGACGCGTATAAAGGATACCCGCCTTATCCAGTTCTACTTTGTTGAAAATAGGTGTACGTCCTGTTGCCATCAAAACTTTTTCAGCTGAAAGCACTGTTTCTTTACCTTTGCTCTCTACCGTAACTTCTAAGCCTTCAAATCCATGCTTGATACCTTTAACCGTACTGCCTGTCATCGTCTTAATAAATTGTTTCCGCAAGGACAAACCCATGCGTTTTTGCATATCGGTATCACAGATAGGCAGAATGTTAGGAGCCATCTCGACAATAGTAACTTCACAGCCAAAACCGGCATAAATCCCCGCAAATTCCACGCCTACAGCGCCGGCACCGATAATGATGATACTCTCAGGCACTTCACTCAAACTCAGAATATCGTCACTATCAATGACACCTGTGCAATCGCTGCCCGGAATAGGCGGTTTTGCAGGCACAGAGCCTGTTGCCAGAATTACTTTTTCAGCGTTAATACAGCGTTCTTCGCCCGGATTGTCGGTCACGATATGCACACTATGCGCATCAATCAAATGTGCTGAACCTTCAACCAACTCTATCTTGTTGCTTTTGATCAGTTTTTCTATGCCGCTGCGCAGCTGATAGATAACATTATTCTTGCGCTCCATGATTTTATCCCAATCATAAGCATATTCACTGACAAACATACCAAATTCTTCAGAGTGGGTAATGTCGTGCCACTTTTCTGCACTTTTCAGCAAAGTCTTGGTGGGAATGCAGCCTCTGTTCAGACAAACTCCGCCCAAATCCTTCTTTTCAATCAGCAAAACCTTAGCGCCAAGCTGTGCGGCACGAATTGCGGCGACGTAACCGCCGGTACCTGCTCCGATTACACATACCTGATAGTTCATTTTTCCGCCTCCCAATTTTATCTTTTCAGCGTCCAAGCATCTTGGGCATATTTTGTAACTGATAATTCTCCGGCTGTCCCTTTTTCCTCAGCAGTCAGCTCTCCTTCAGCCAGTTCAATGCCCAGCGCTTCGGCAAAACCTGCTTCCATAGCAAGACGCGCTTCATCCCAAGTCACTTTTCTGTCTAAAGCAGTTTTCAGATCCATAACACGCTTTTTTAGCATGCTGCAGGTTTTTTCTCTTTCTTCGCTACCAACATGCAAGATTCCTGCCAGTTGCTCAGCAGAAAAATCAAGCAAAATGGAACCATGCTGCAAAATTACGCCATGCTTGCGCACCTGTGCGCTGCCAATCAGTTTCTTCTGACTAACTGTCAGTTCATAATGCGAGGGCGCATCAAAACAAGCTGCCGATGTTGGCTGTGGCATTTTGTGCGCATAAGCCGCCTGCGGCTTTGTCATTTCTGCGGTCAGCCCCAATTTTGCCAGGCCAAGCAACAGTCCACGGCTCAGATAACGGTAGGACGCAGTAATCGTCATCGGCATGTCAGGGTAATCCTCACCCACGATGATACTGTAAGTAAGTTCTTTGGCATGCAGGACAGCACGACCACCGGTCAGACGTCGCACCACATCAATACCTTGTTCCTGGCAGGCAGCAAAATTAATTTCCCGCTCGCCGTGCTGAAAATAACCGATACTGACAGCAGCAGGCTGCCAACCATAAAAGCGAATCGTCGGCGGCACCAACTTAGACGCATAAGAACGCATAATCGCTTCGTCTGTCGCCATATTGGCAGCAGCCGATTGAAACCCGGAATTGATTAAGCGCCAGGAAGCTGCGCCTTCTCTGTTTTGTGCAGTCTGCCATTGTGTTTCACTTAGCATCCTGCCACCCCACTTTCGGTGAAAGCTAGCTCTAATTCTTCTGCCGTCAAAGGTCTGTGGTAATTGTAGAGAACGTCGCGCGGCTTCTCATTATAATAGGGACGATTGCAGTCCTCACAACCTGTAGTGCGGAAAGCATGACCATCAGCCAAAACCTCCCGTAAGGACGGCACGTTGATTTTGGTAATGCGTTCATCTTCACATTCAACAACCGTTGCAGCATAACCTTTCTTCAATAACTCCAAGCCTATCTGCAAGCGGCGATAACTACTCCTGTCAGGCGGTTGCCGCTCAGCAAATTTAGTGCCCTTGAGCGGCGTAAAAGCAAAGAGTCCAACCGCTATCTGTCGTTTGTAACATTCGCAGATAACCTGCCACATTTCTTTTTCGGTTTCACCCAAGCCTACAATCAGATGCGTCGTCATTCGGCCGGGAAAATGTTCTGCGCAAGCACACAATAAGTCCCAGCGATTTTGCCAGGAACCGCCTTTAATGGAGGCGAAAAGTTCCGGCGTCGCAACATCAAGGGCAAGACCAAGACGTGACGCACCCTTGGCAAAAAGCTCCGCCGCTTGTTCCACAGTCGTGAAATGGCTGGAAACCACAACTGGCAAATCACCATATTTTTTGAACTCGTCCAAAGCCCTGATTACCAGGGTATGGCTGTCAGGCGTGTTCACAACCTGCAGGCAGGCTCTCTTTATCTTGCCAGCCTGAAAAGCAAGGCCAATATTTCTGATAGCCTCTGCCTCAGGCGTTTCTTCCCAAGCTACTCGTGATAAAAACTTACTTTGCGTAGTGCTGTCACGAGCCTGAGCGCAGAAAGCACAATTGCGTAGGCAGTGTTCGCCCAGCATAACGTAAGCTGTCGTCGGCAGTGCGTCTATTTTTAACTGTCTGGCACCGACTGCTCCCGCCGTGCCGATTGATAATTTCCAATCACTCATAAAACGCAGCACTCCCAGCTTTCTTTGATAGTCAGACCCAATTCACGGGCTCTTGCCAACGCAGCAGATGTTGGTTGGACAATGCCATTGATACCGGCTTCTATTGCCGCTTTGTCGAGTTCATTTCGATAAGCTCCTCCCGGACGCATACAGCCAAGCACCAGCGGAGTTTCAGGCAACAGTTCTCGCGCTTCGCTGAGCAGTTCCACAACTTCAGTCAGTGTCGGCGGAGTACATTCGGCATATTCCGTGCCCTTAGTCGGCATGAAAACAATAAAAATTAGCCTTTCCAGGCCTTCAGCTGCCAATAAGCGCAGAGCTTCACGTTCACCACGCAGTTTGCCGCCATTCAAGCCAATACAGATATGCGGTGCGACATGCGTGCAGTATTTTTTTAACAAGCGGTAGCAGGCAAGGTAATCCTCTACCGTTTTATTTAATTTCAGAGTCTCTTTAATCGTCAGGTCATCACCAAGAAAATCAAAGGAAACAACATCGGCCAGTGGCGCGACTGCCTTAATTTCTTCTTCAGACAAGAGCCCGACATGGAAATTATAGCGATGTTCACCTTTGAGTTGTGCCAGCTTGGTCAATTTATCCATGACCGCGACTTTCCCGCTCAAATCACAGCCGCCGCTGATCAGGCAGCTTGCTCCCTTGATATCCTCTGCTTTTTCGAGCCCGGACAAAGGCGTCATCTTAGACAAATAATGCCCACCGCAGTGGGCACATTTGAGGGCGCAGGCCGCTCCGGTTACGCTGATGCTTTCCGTATCCTGCGGCCTTGCTACCAAAAGTTCCGGTGCAAAATTTTGATGACGAATTTGCCAGGCAGCCGTCAAGGCTCCCATCTTACCACCGGTTTGCGGGCAGCCAGTGTTTCATCCAGACGGCTGACAATGGTATTGTGCGGTGCCGTATGGACGATGTCCGGATTTTCTGCCGCTTCCTGTGCTATTTTCTTCATCGCGTCGATAAAGCCGTCCAAAGTCTCTTTGCTTTCCGATTCCGTAGGCTCTATCATCAGAGCTTCCTCCACAATCAACGGGAAGTAGATTGTTGGCGGATGATAACCATAATCGAGCAGTCGTTTTGCAATATCCAAGGTATGGATACCATGTTCTTGCTGCTTCTTGGAAGTCAGCACACATTCATGCATGCAGAAACGGTCAAACGGTGAATCAAAAGCTTCCGACAGCATTTTTTTGCAATAGTTGGCATTGAGTACTGCATCTTCACTGGTCTGACGCAGGCCAGCAGCTCCCATCGTCAGGATATAGGCATAAGCTCTCACGATAACACCGAAATTACCATGGAAAGCATGCACCTTGCCGATGCTTTTTGCAGATTTCGCCCAAACATATTTGTCGCCTTGTTTCTCCACATGCGGATCAGGGAGAAATGGCAACAATCTTTCTTTAACACCGATTGGCCCGGAACCAGGTCCGCCGCCACCGTGTGGTGTGGCGAAAGTCTTATGCAGATTGAGATGCACAACATCGAACCCCATATCGCCAGGACGAACTATACCCATAATGGCATTAGAGTTTGCGCCATCATAATAAAGCAAACCGCCGGCATCATGAACAATCTTGGCAATAGCTTCTATCTTGCTTTCAAAAAGTCCCAACGTACTCGGATTCGTCAGCATCAAAGCAGCAGTATCAGGACCAACAGCCGCCTTCAGAGCTTCCAGATCAATAGAACCGTCCGCTTCGGATTTAATTTCTACGGCATCCATGCCGCACATTGCCGCGGAAGCAGGGTTAGTGCCATGAGCTGAATCCGGTACGATAACCTTCGTACGCGCTAGGTCACCGCGATCACGGTGGTAAGCACGAATAAGTTTCAGACCGGTCAATTCACCATGTGCTCCGGCTACAGGCTGTAAGGTTACACCTGCCATGCCGGCAATTTCAGCCAGACTCTCTTCCATTTTAAAAAGCACTTCCATCGCGCCCTGTACCGTGTCTTCAGATTGCAATGGATGCAGAAGTGCAAGGCCTGGATAACGCGCAATATCTTCGTTGACTTTCGGATTATATTTCATTGTGCAGGAAC
>CAZCMY010000049.1:5275-9155 GCA_964500055.1 uncultured Acidaminococcales bacterium
GTATCAACACCGAAATTACGATTGGACAGTTGGGTATAATGACGCATCAGCTCCAGTTGGCTGATTTCCGGCAAAGCTGCCTTCGCAGTGCGCAAATATTTTGCCGGCAATAAGTCTTCCGCCAACGGCACATCACAAGCAGGCAGGTCTATCGCTTTACGTCCGGGTTTACCTAATTCGAATAATAAAGGCTGCTCGTTCATTTCAACGCCTCCAATCCAGCTACCAAGGCGTCAATTTCAGCTTTGGTTCTTTTCTCCGTGACACAAACCAGCATGTGTCCTGCCAGTTCCGGATAATATTCGCCTAAATCGAGGCCACCGATTATTTTTTCTTTTAAAAGCTCTTTGTTGACTTCTGCTACCGGTTTAGCCAACTTAACAACAAATTCCTGGAAGAACGGTGCAGCAAAAGCAGGTTTGGCAGTACCAGTTTTCAAAATTTCGCCATAGGCATAGTGCGCCTTCTGCAGGCACTGGCTAGCTGTCTCAACGTAGCCTTCCTTGCCCATCGTTGCCAGATATACCGAAATCGCCAATGCGCAGAGTGCTTCATTGGAACAAATATTGGAAGTAGCTTTTTCACGGCGAATATGCTGCTCGCGTGCTTGCAGCGTCAGAACAAAACCACGTTTGCCGTCTCTGTCGACAGTCTGCCCCACAATTCTGCCAGGCAGTTTGCGCATCAACTTGCTGCTTGCCGCAAAGAAACCGAGATAGGGTCCGCCGAAAGAAATAGCAAGACCGAGAGGTTGTCCCTCACCAACAACCATGTCAGAACCCAATTTGCCAGGTGCTTCGAGAAGACCGAGCGCAATAGGATCGGCAACGGTTACAAAGAGAGCGCCAACAGCATGCGCGAGCTCAATCAAGGCCGACAAATCTTCCACACTACCGAAGAAGTTCGGATTCTGCACGATTACAGCCGCAGTAGCTTTGCTTGCAAGTGCCTGCAGTTTTTCCGGAGCAGTAACGCCGCCTGTGAAATCAATTTCCTTAATTTCAAAATCAAAATCACGGGCATAAGTGCACAAGGCTGCACGATAATGCGGATGTACGCTTCTGGCTACCAGGATTTCCTTGCGATTCGTGGCATGGCAGGCAAGAATTGCCGCTTCTGCCATAGCAGTCGCACCATCATACATGGAGGCATTAGCCACAGGCATGCCGGTAATCTCACAAATCATGCTCTGATATTCCCACAAAGCCTGCAGATAACCTTGGGAAATCTCCGGTTGGTACTGTGTGTAGGCAGTATAAAATTCAGAACGACGCAAAACATGGTCGACCGTGCTCGGAATAAAATGGTCGTAGGCACCGGCACCTAAAAAGCAGGCATATTCCTGCAAATTGGCATTAGCCGCCGCGAGTTTCTGAAAATATTTAGTCAGTTCCGGTTCGCTGAGAGGCGCAGGAAGATTCAAAGAGCGATGCAATCTGATTTGCTCCGGAATGTCACAAAACAAATCCATGGTATCTTTGACACCGATCGCCGCCAGCATCTCCTGTCTGTCCTCAGCAGTATGAGGCAGATAGCTCCAAGTCATTGGTTCAAGCCTCCTCAGACAAGAGTTTTTTGTAGGCTTCAGCGTCGAGCAGTTCTTTTAATTCGTTTTCATCAGCGATTTCAATAACAGCGATCCAGCCTTTGCCGTAAGGATCTTCATTAATTAATTGCGGCGCATCTGTAAGTTCTTCATTGGCTTCGATTACCTTACCGGAAATCGGGCTGTAGACATCGGAAACAGCTTTAACTGATTCGATAGTGGACAAGCCGTCGCCGCCATTGATTTCTGTATCTGCTTCCGGTACTTCAACGAAAACAACATCACCGAGCTGGTCCTGGGCAAAATCAGTAATGCCGATGATTGCCTTGCCGTTTTCAACTTTCACCCATTCATGGTCTGTTGAATACAATAATTCTGCTGGTATTTTCATAATAATCTCTCCTTTGATTTTTAAGTGTGCTAGTTTATTTTTCAGCCTCTTTTGTAAAAAGGTTTTGCTACGATGACAGCGCTGATATCCTTGCCACGAACTTCCACAGCAATTTCTTTGCCAATCTCGGCATAAGCCGCATCAATCAAAGCCAAAGCCATATTTTTGCCCAAGGTTGGAGCCGGGGAGCCGGTCGTAACAGAGCCGATAACCTTGCCATCGGCCTTAACAGGATACCCCGCTCTTGCGATACCGCGGCCGGTAACTTCCACACCCATTACTTTCTGGGGGAGCCCAGCGGCTTTTTGTGCTTTCAAAGCTTCCAGGCCGTTAAAAGCTTCCTTATCTAATTTCACAAAGCGACCCAAGCCAGCCATCAGCGGTGAAATTTCCGCAGACAATTCATGACCGTAAAGCGGTAGGCAGCTTTCGAAACGCAAAGTATCACGGCAGCCTAAGCCAGTTGGCAAAATGCCCTCTTCCTTACCGGCAGCCATGATTGCTTCCCACAATTCTGCTGCATCATGCGGCGCACAGTAAATTTCATAACCGTCTTCGCCAGTATAACCGGTACGGGAAACCAGGGTTTCCTTGCCGGCAACCAGGACTTCCGGCAGAAAATGATAGTATTGTATATCGCTGACAGGAGCGTCAGTCAGTTTGGAAAGGATAGTAACAGCTGCAGGACCTTGCAGAGCAAGCTGAGCAGTTTCATCAGATTGATTGGTCAGAACAACCTCAAAACCAGAGGCATTTTCCTGCATCCAGTTCCAATCTTTTTCAATATTAGCTGCGTTGACAACAATCAGATATAGTTCTTCGTCATATTTGTACACCAGCAAATCATCAACTGTGCCGCCATCTTTATAGCACATAGGTGAATAACGGATCTGGCCTGCTTGCATACCGGCTAAATCATTGGTTATCAAATTTTGCAGAAAGGCAAAGGCACCTTTACCCTCAGCCCAGATTTCTCCCATGTGAGAAACATCGAACAAACCTGCTTTGGTTCTTACAGCCTTATGTTCTTCGATAATGCCGGAATATTGTACCGGTAAAAGCCAGCCGCCAAATTCCACGATTTTGCCGCCATATTTGATATGTGTGTCAAAAAGCGGTGTTTTCTTTCCTTCCATTTCTCTACCTCCTCATTTTGCAATACATTAAAATATAAAATAAAAAAACAGAGACACGAAGCCTATACTCCTTTGTCTCTGTTGTATCTGTGAGAGAATAAAACCGGTTGCACGCCAAACATTATAACTCCCAGAGGTTAGTCAGGTTAAAATCCTTTTGCCTGAGAGTTTCACAAAGTCACTTGCCCCTTCGGCGCCGCATTGAAGCGATCTCTTTTTTAACCATCATCCCACCATATTTAGTTGTCTTTAAACATCCTTGACGCTATTATAGCTAGAAAAGTCTTGTAAAGCAACCCTAAAAATAATTATATCCTGTATACATTTTCAAGCAGGAACTCTTTGGTAAAGAACGAACAGTTAATTTATTCAAACTTTTTGGAGGCCTTTCGTAATGAAAAATGAAGAATTAGCAAAGCTCGCAGATGAGCTGGATAAATGCACAGCCTGTGCTTTTCGTGAATCGGCCATTGCACCGGTTGGCTGGTTCGGTAATCCCGAGAGTCCAATTGTGTTCGTTGGCGAAGGCCCTGGCGGCGTCGAGGATGACTATGGCTGCCCGCTAATCGGCCCTTCAGGTCAACTGCTGGACAAAGCGCTTTGGTCCGTGAAAATGACCAGAGACCGAGTCCTTACCACTAATGTAATTAAATGCCGCCCGCGCAACAATAAGACCCCAAATATCGCCGAAGCAGATTTTTGCGGCAAACTTTGGCTGGAAAAAGAACTGGCAATAATTCAGCCTAAAGTTATTGTCGCTTTAGGCGGCGTCGCCCTGCACTTTCTCGGCAATGCCGATATGCGCAT
>CAZCMY010000050.1:0-9049 GCA_964500055.1 uncultured Acidaminococcales bacterium
CGCTTGCAATCAGATGAAACTAATGATACAATTACTAGGCTGTATATATTAATTTATATACTTCTTCTGCTCCCATTGAGGAGCCAAAGTCCAAAGGAGGAGGTGATTTCGTGAAAGCATACGAAGTCATGTACATCGTTAAACCAGTTGAAGAAGAGACTTTTGAAGCACTTGTAACAAAATTCGACACTTTGATTGCTGCAAACGGTGGAACTGTAGAAAAAACTGACCGGTGGGGTAAAAAACGCCTGGCCTATGAAATCAAAGATTTTGTAGAAGGCATTTATGTCCTCGTAACGTTCAACGCAGAACCAAAAGCTGTCAAAGAACTTGACCGTGTCATGAAGATTACCGATGATATTCTACGCCACATGATTATTAGAAAAGGCGAATAAGCCAAGGAGGTAACTATATTATGAATAAAGTTATACTCATGGGCCGTCTAACACGTGACCCGGAAGTACGTTATACGCAAAGCGGTAAGGTAGTTTGCCAGTTCACTTTAGCGGTAGATCGTTTTACTACTAATCAAGAAGGACAAAGAGAAGCTGATTTCGTTCCTATCGTAGTATGGGGAAAAGTCGGCGAATTATGCGGGAATAGTCTGACAAAGGGACAAAGAGCACTTGTAGATGGCAGGCTTCAGATTCGCAGCTATGAGGCGAAAGATGGAAGTGGTAAACGCTGGGTAACGGAAGTTATCGCGAGCAGCGTACAATTCCTTGATCGCAAACCAGGCGGCGCTGGAACTCATGAACAAGGTGCTTCCAAAGGTGAGATGGAGTCTTTCGGCTCACCGGTAGCTTTTGATGAAGAAATCCCATTCTAAAAAATGGAGGTTATGCGAATGAAACGCGAAAGAGGCAGAAAACCCAGAAGAAAAGTATGTAGCTTCTGTGTTGATAAAGTTGAAGATATCGATTATAAGGATGTTGCAAAGTTGCGCCGTTACGTTACTGAACGCGGCAAGATTTTACCGCGTCGTATTTCCGGTAACTGTGCAAAACATCAAAGACAACTTACCTCTGCAATTAAACGTGCACGCAATGTAGCATTGTTGCCGTTTACTTGTGAATAAGGATATTGTTTGAAGATGCAATTGGGGCACCTCGGCATTTGCTGGGGTGCCTTTTATTTTGCCATTCAGGTTCTTTTCATTTAAGGGAAATGAGTGTACAATAGATTTGTGTATCCGTTTGATTTTGTTGGTAAAATGTCTTTTGAGGAGGAAATTTAGTGGCACATAAAACTTCAGCAATGGTTGAAGCTGGCATTTTGGCAGCAATCGCAATAGTATTTGCCTTAATAAGTACATATGTACCTGTTTTAGGTATGTTAGTCAATTTTATCTGGTGTCTGCCGATCATCTTGTGTGGCATGCGTAATGGTCTGCGTTGGAGCATTATGACTTTAGCTGTTTCCGGTGCGGCTGTTTCTATTCTTATCAGTCCTCTGAATGCCTTGCTATTAGTTGCCGTTTTCGGGCCGCTTGGGCTTGTGCTGGGGGAATGCATGAGAAGAAAACTGCCTCCTATCAAACTGATGGCTATCAGTTCAGTGGCGGCTTTTGCATCTTTAATGATCAGTGTAGGTATTACGTTTGTTGTCTTAGGTTCTGATCCGATTTCCATGTTTTTTGGCATGTTTGATGAGGCTTTGGCTGATATAATCGGTATCTACAAACAGCAAGGTTTATCCGAAGAACAAATACAAGCTGCAACAGCTTCTGCCCAGGATTCTTTTAAACTTATACGACTGGTACTGCCAGCGTCTTTTGTTATCAGTGCGCCTATCCTGGCTTTTCTTAATTATTGGGTAGCAAGACTTATTTTGAACAAACTTGGCGAACATTTTGAGGCCTTTCCGCCTTTTACACGCCTTTCCTTGCCGCGCTGGCTGGTTGCTCCTTATCTGGTATCTTTAGTATTAGTATTTATGTTTGAAAATCAACAAACTGGCATGCCATATCTTTTAGGTGTTAACCTACAGATGCTTTGCAGTTTTATTTTGGTTATGCAAGGGTTAGCAGTTATCTTCTGGTATATAAAAGACAAGAATCTGCCGACATGGTGGGGAAAAGTTGCTGTCGCACTAATTTTTATCAGTCAGTTTGTTTCCCAATATGTTGTATTCATCGGCGCATTTGATTTATTTATGGATTTTCGTAAAATACGCACAAATTCACGCAAGTAAGCAGACTGAGATGGGGCGTTGTTAGCTATGTTTAATAAAAACTGGAGTTTTTGGGGTGACAATAGGGTGTTCATACTGATCATCGGCCTTTTGGTCGTCATTGTCGGTGTTTATGAACGCTTATTTTTGCCTGTTGGCATAGCCATACTTTTAGGAGTCTACCTTTTCAGCAGAAAACTCTACAATTCTAAAGAAGCCTGGTTTAACAGATATCTTGATACAGTTGTTCGTAATATCGAAAGAGCGAACAATTATGCTATTCAACAGCTTCCTATCGGCATTGCTGTTTTTGAAAATGACGGTAAACTGCAGTGGAAAAATGAGATATTCCAGACCTGGGTTGCCGGTAAGGCTGTCGATGGCGCCTATCTGAAAGATATTCTGCCACCGCCTGATAACAATTTTGAAACTTTAAGCCTCAGGGACGCAGAAAAACAAATAAAAATTAATGACCGCTTTTTCAAAATGACGGTAAGACGCATCATGACGCAGGAAAATGGTGACAGTTTTACCGGCCTTGTTCTCTATCTGATGGATATCACCGACAAAGAACGTCAGAAGAGGAAATTTGACGAGGAACGTATCTGTGTTGCTAATCTGCAGTTTGATAATTACAGCGATGTCATGAAGGGGCTGAGTGAGAGCACCAGAGCCAATGTCATTGTTGAAGTTAATAAGGTTATCAGTAATTGGGCAGAAGAAATGAATGGTCTTTTCATTAGATATGACGAAGATTTATACTCAGTTGGTTTTAACAAAGCTGCTCTACAGGAATGCATCAAGCACAAATTTGATATCCTTGATAAAGTCAGGGAAATTAAAGTCGGCAACAAAATTCCGCCGACAGTCAGTGTCAGCGTAGCCTGCGAAGAGAAGAGCTTATTATTGCTGGGACAAAAGGCACAGAGCGGTCTTGATTTAGCTCTGGGTCGCGGCGGTGACCAGGCTGTAGTATCTATTGCAGGTGAAATGCAGTTTTTCGGCGGCAAAAATGCTGTTCAGGCTAAAGGTACGCGTGTGCGCGCCCGTATAGTTGCCCAAGCTATTCATGAACTGATGCTCGGCGCTGATAAAATCTTCGTGATGGGACATGTGAATGAAGATTATGATTCTCTTGGCGCTGCCATCGGCGTTGCTAAGATGGCTTTTTCCCTTTCCAAAGAAGCATATATTGTGACCAGCGGTCAAGGCTATTCTCTGGCTAAAATCAAAGAAATGGCCCAAGAAAAAGATGCTGTTTACAGTTCTATCATAGTTGACAGTACCAATGCATTAACGCAAGCAACACCCAAGAGCCTGTTGGTTCTGGTTGATCATCATCGTGCTATGTTGTCTGCGTCGCAGGAAGTATTGAATGCAATTCCCAAAAAAGTGATTATTGATCATCATCGTCGGTCGGAAGATTTGATTAAAAATGTGATCTTGCTTTATCTTGAGCCATTGTCTTCCTCTACCAGCGAATTAGTAACGGAACTGGTTACTTATTTTGATGATCGGTTGGAATTAAACGAATCAGAGGCTTCAGCTTTGTATGCAGGAATCGTTGTTGATACAAAAAACTTCGCGGTACAGACAGGTGAACGCACTTTCGAGGCGGCAGCATATTTGCGTCGTCATGGCGCTGACCCCGGTCTTGTTCATAAACTTTTCCGGGATGAGATGGCAACAGTAGTGCAGAGAGCAAAACTGGTTGCTGATGCTAGAACACCGGTACCAGGACTGGCATTTTCAGTCTACAAAAACGCACCTATTGGTGATAATACTTCTGTAATTTTGGCGCAGGCGGCTGATGAGCTTGTTACGATGAGTGAAGTCAAAGTCAGTGTCGTCATGGCGGAAACAGAAAATGAGCTTTTGGTCAGTGCCCGCAGTGATGGTTCCGTCAATGTACAGACTATTATGGAAGAATTGGGCGGCGGCGGCCATCAGACGGTGGCAGGCGTGCAGCTGAAGGGTGTGAAAGCGGAGGAAGTTGAGCCGCAGATCATTGAACTGGCCAGAAAACAGATGGAGGAGAGAGATACCAATGAAAGTAATATTACTGCAAGATATTAAGTCTGTGGGCAAAAAAGGCGATATAGTAGAAGCTTCGGACGGTTACGCCCGTAACTACCTGCTGCCGAAAAAATTGGCGAAAGAAGCAAGTGCCGCTAACGTAAATCAGGCCAAAAAAGATCAGGAAACAGCTGCTCATCGCACAGCACAGAAAAAGGATGAGGCCGTTGTTTTGGCTGCTCAGATTGAAAAAGTTATCGTCAAACTTAAAGTCCGTGTTGGTGAAAACGGTAAAATGTTCGGTTCCGTTGCTTCCAAGGATGTTGCTGAGGCTTTGATCAAACAAACACAGCTTGAAGGCATTGACCGTCGCAAGATTGAGCTGAAAACTGCAGTCAAGGGACTGGGAATTTATACCGCAGTGGCTAAATTACATCCAGAAATTGCTGCGGAATTTAAGGTAGAAATTGAGGCTGAGTAAAGATGATTGACCGCGTGCCACCACAAAACATCGAAGCTGAACAGGCAGTTTTGGGCGCAATGATGATTGACAAAGAAGCAATTTCCAAAGCCACTGAGATTTTGAGGGATAATGATTTTTACCGTCAGGATCACCGTGCTGTTTATCAGGTAATTGTCGATTTGTTCAGCAAGAACCAGGCTGTCGATATGGTAACTGTTACCGAGGCTTTGAAGCGCGAGGGCAAATTAGAAGATGTCGGTGGTATTCAGTTCATTACCTATCTGGCTAATGCTGTGCCGACTGCTGCTAATATATCTTATCATGCCAAAATTGTTGAAGAAAAATCCCTCTTGAGACAACTTATAAGTGTATCAACGCAGATCGCCGGGTCTGGCTATGAAGGCTCCGAAGATGTTAATACGCTGCTTGATAATGCCGAACGCATGATTCTCGGCGTTTCCGAAAGAAAAATAAGCCGCGACTTTGCACCAATCAAAGAAGTTGTAATGAGTGCCGTCGACCGTATTGACGAATTATATAACAAAAAAGGCGGCATTACAGGCATTGCGACTGGTTTCATCGATTTTGACCATTTGACTTCCGGTCTGCAGCCTTCGGATTTGATTTTGATTGCTGCCCGTCCTAGTATGGGTAAAACGGCATTGGTGCTGAATATGGCACAAAATGTCGCTATCCGTGAAAAGAAATCAGTTGCCTTCTTTTCTTTGGAAATGAGCAAGGAACAGTTAGTCCAGCGTATGCTTTGTTCAGAAGCGAGCATTGATTCCTCACGTCTGCGCATCGGTGAACTGGAAGACAACGATTGGGAAAAGCTCATCTGGGCGGCTGATAGTTTGAGCCGGGCTGAGATTTTCATTGATGATACTCCGGGCATTACTGTCATGGAGATGCGGGCTAAAGCCCGCCGGTTGAAAGTTGAGCATAATTTGCAGTTAATCGTCATCGACTATTTGCAATTGATGCAGGGATCAGGTAAAAAAAGCGGTGAAAACCGCCAGCAGGAATTATCCGATATCTCACGTTCCCTGAAGGCTTTGGCCAGAGAGCTGAATGTGCCGGTTATTGCACTGTCACAGCTGAGCCGTAGTGTTGAAAGTCGTCAGGTGAAGCGCCCGATGCTCAGTGACTTGCGTGAATCAGGTGCCCTGGAGCAGGATGCCGATCTGGTTGCTTTCTTATATCGTGAAGATTATTATGATAAAGAAACGGAAAATAAAAATATTACGGAATTAATTATTGCCAAGCATCGTAATGGTCCGGTTGATACCGTTAAATTATTCTTCCATAAACAATTTACGCGTTTTGCCAACCTTGCCAAAGGTGTTGACTAAACAAAAACCGCTTGAGAGCTTATTCTCAAGCGGTTTTTTTCTTTAATGTAATGAGATGATTTGCCGAATATTTTTAAAAATAACAGGATAATTGTTCGAAACTATTGCGTCAAGATGGGTAAAATGCTAAAATATCTTTGGTGCCGTCTGTAATTGTGCCTATTTTTTGTTTTCGGACAGCAAAACAACTATTTTAATGCATAAAACACTAATAGGGGGAACTATTGTGATTAAACGTTATACCAGCCCAGAGATGGGCGCTATCTGGACGGAAGAAAATGAATTCCGAACAATGCTGAAAGTGGAGATCCTGGCTTGCGAGGCAATGAACAAACTAGGTTTCGTTCCTGATGACGCTTTAAAGGATATTCAGACAAAATCAGACTTCCGTTTGGAAAGAATCCATGAAATCGAAGCTGTTACTAACCACGACATTATTTCTTTTGTTACTACTGTTGGTGAGTATGTAGGTGATGCTTCCAAATATATTCATAAAGGTCTTACTTCCAGTGACGTAAAAGATACTGCTCTGGGTGTTATGATGAAACAAGCATCTGATATTCTGCTTGATTTATTGAAGAAATTCCATGCAGTGCTGCGCCGTCGTGCAGCAGAGCATAAATATACTGTCATGATCGGCCGTACTCATGGTATTCATGCTGAACCGATGACTCTTGGCCTGAAATTCGCTTTGTGGATGGATGAGACCGAACGTAACATCAGAAGACTGGAAGAGGCACGCGCAACCGTAGCGGTTGGCAAACTTTCCGGTGCTGTTGGTACTTATTCCAATATCGATCCGTTTGTTGAACAGTATGTTTGCGAAAAATTAGAAATTACGCCGGTTAAGTTAGCGACACAAGTAGTGCAACGTGACAGACATGCTTATTTCCTGTCTACACTGGCAATTATCGGCTGCTCTTTGGATAAAATGGCGACCGAGATCCGTAACCTGCAGCGCACCGATATACGTGAAGTTGAAGAGTATTTCGCGCCTGGACAAAAAGGTTCTTCTGCTATGCCGCACAAACGTAATCCGATTACCTGCGAAAAAGTTTCCGGCTTGGCACGTTTATTGCGCGGTAATGCTGTGGCTGGTATGGAAAATGTTGCTCTCTGGCATGAACGCGATATTTCCCATTCTTCCGTGGAACGTGTAATTCTACCGGACAGCACGATTGCGCTCGACCACATGCTCCGTAAGTTTACTAACATTATTGATAAACTCCTTGTTTATCCTGATGCTATGATTGCTAATATGAATAAAACCGGCGGCTTGATTTTCAGCCAAAACCTTTTGACTGCGCTTGTGGGCAAAGGCGTGTTTCGTGAAGATGCCTACAAATGGGTACAACGCAATGCGATGGCACGTTGGCTCGAAGGTGCTGATTTCAAAACTAACGTTGAAATGGATGAGGACATTAAGAAATATCTTTCTGTCGAAGAAATTGAAGCCTGTTTTGATCCTAAGCCTATGCTGAAACATGTCGATTTGATTATGGCCAGATTTGGCCTATAAGGAGGAACTCTTATGCCATCAGTTGTAGTAATCGGCTCCCAGTGGGGCGATGAAGGTAAGGGCAAGATTGTAGATTATCTGGCGGAAAAAGCCGAGGTCGTTGTACGTTATTCAGGTGGTTCCAATGCTGGACATACTGTTGTTGTAGATAATGTTGCATATAAACTGCGTTTATTGCCTTCCGGTATTCTTTACCATGGCAAAACCTGCTTTTTGGGTAACGGTGTAGTCATTAACCCAGGCGTAGTTTTGAAAGAAATTCATGATATTAAAGCGCAGGGTGTAGACATCAGCCGTATCCTTATTTCTGACAGGGCACATGTCGTGCTTCCTTATCATGCACGTCTGGATGAACTGCAGGAAGCTGCTCTTGGCAACAACAAGATCGGCACTACTAAAGGCGGAATCGGGCCTTGCTACATGGATAAGGTAGCTCGTACCGGTATTCGTATGTGCGACTTAATTGATCCTGAAGTTTTTGCGGAAAAATTAAAAATTCAATTAGAAGCTAAAAATGCTATTATCACCAAAATTTATGGCGGAGAAGCGTTTGACTATGATCAAATGCTGCAAGAATTCACTGCTTTTGCTGATGAATTACGTCCGTACGTAACCGATACAGGCGCTGCACTCGACGAAGTATTCCAAAGCGGTAAATCTGTTTTGTTTGAAGGTGCACAAGCTACTTTCCTTGATATAGACCATGGTACTTACCCATATGTAACAAGCTCCAACCCAACTTCCGGCAATGCTGCGACAGGCAGTGGCGTTGGTCCGCGTGACATTGATCACGTTGTCGGTGTTGTGAAAGCTTATACTACCCGTGTTGGTGAAGGCCCTTTCGTAACAGAACTGCTTGATACTGACGGCCCGGGAAATTATATGCGCGAAACAGGGCATGAGTACGGCACTGTTACCGGACGTTCCCGCCGCTGCGGCTGGCTTGACGCTGTTATGGTCAAAACGGCAGCAAGGCTGAACAGCTTGGATTACCTTGCGATTACACGACTCGATATTCTTGATAATATGCCGAAAATAAAAATGTGTGTCGCCTATAAACATGAAGGCAAAGAGATTAAACACATTCCTGCCAGCCTGAAAGTTCTTGCTCAAGTCGAACCTGTTTACGAAGAATTCGATGGTTGGATGACCGACATTACCGGCATTCGCAACTATGATGAGTTGCCGTTAAACGCACGCAAATATCTGGAGCGCCTCAGCGAGATTGTAGGCGTAGAGCTTGGTATTGTTTCTGTCGGTGCCGGACGTCAGCAAACCATTGTTTTGAAAGAGTTGCTGTAAAACCCACTCTTTCGTCTACAAAGAGTAGTAAATATTGAAAAATTTGCAGATGTTCGAGGGTTTGATAAAAAAATCTTGACAAACCCTCTGAATTTCTGTAAACTAATAATGTTGTTCCACCAGGAACACATAATGTGATCCACTAGCTCAGTCGGTAGAGCACCTGACTTTTAATCAGGGTGTCCCGCGTTCGAGTCGCGGGTGGATCACCATTTTTTTTGCCTG
>CAZCMY010000051.1:0-8589 GCA_964500055.1 uncultured Acidaminococcales bacterium
CGTCGCTACGACTGCCACATTGTTGGCGAAAAATGTGTAAAAATAGAACATAACTTGTTAGCTTATCCGGGAACTTCGCTTGAAAAAATCACGGAAGTTTATTCACATCCGCAAGGTTTTGCCCAGTGTCGCCCCTTTTTCAAACAGTATCCTAAAATGGCACAGATTCCCTATTTTAATACAGCCAAAGGAGCTGAACTTGTCAGCATCAAGAAAACTGATTATATGGCCGCAGTAGCAGGCAGACAGGCTGCGGAGTTATATGGTTTGGAGATTCTTGCCAGCAATATTAATTCCAGTACCAACAATTACACACGTTTCTTTGTTATTGCGAGCGAAATGCAGGAAATTCCCAATGCGGATAAAATTACCCTTGTTGTTTCTTTAAAACACGAACCGGGTTCCTTGTATAATATGCTTGGCAATTTTTATCATAACGGTTTAAACATGCTGAATATTGAGTCCAGGCCTATTGAGGGTAAGCAGTGGGAATATTTCTTCCATATTGATGTCAGCGGCAATCTGCATGATGCAAACGTTAAAAAAGCCATAGCAGAAGTCGAGAGTAACAGTACCTATTGCAAAGTTCTGGGAAACTATGTCGGTGACAAAATATAAAGAAAAGCAGAAGAGAGAGTCTTAAGGCTGGGGGCGCCGCTATGCTAAAATTGGGTCTGTTGGGGGAAAAACTTGGACATAGCCTTTCACCCAAAATACATAATTTAATATTTCAAGAATTGAATATCGCAGGAGATTATTCCTTGGTTGAAATAGAAAGAGAAAATCTTTCATACTTTCTTTCAAAAGCAAAAGAAAATTTCGATGGAATAAATGTCACCATTCCTTACAAAACGGCAGTCATTCCTTATTTGAGCAGCATAACAAGCGAAGCTGCTTCGATAGGCGCTGTAAACACCATTTCTTTTCAAAAGGGTGAAACCAAAGGCTACAATACTGATTATTACGGTTTTGGTTTTTTACTAAGCTATAACGGCATAGAAGTAAAGAATAGAAAAATTGTTGTTCTGGGAGCTGGCGGAGCAGCCAGGGCTGTCCTGCAGTATTTAAGTGATAATGGCGCAGGTAATATTCTTGTTGTCTCGCGTAACCCGGAGCAAGCTAAAAAAGATTTGCTGGAAATGCAATTAGCAGTTCCTTTGCAATTCTGCGATTATGCAGCGTTCGTTCGCCAAAGTGGGGATGTTTTGATAAATTGTACACCGGTAGGTATGTTTCCCAAGATAGAAGTCTCACCGGTATCACGCGAAGTTGTTGCTAGATTTGCTGCTGCTGTTGATTTAATCTATAATCCCGCGGAAACCGTTTTTTTGCGTTATGCCCGTGAAGAAGGCAAAAAGACTGCTAATGGCCTATTAATGCTGGTGGCTCAGGCAGTAGCCGCAGAAGAAATCTGGCAGCAACGCAAAATTGAAGGCGAGATAATTGTAAAAATTGCTGAAATAATCAGCGGTGAACAGCAATGAGAAATATCGTATTAATTGGAATGCCTGGCAGCGGCAAAACAACGATTGGCAAAATTTTGGCAGCAAAATTGGAACGGAATTTTTGTGATGCCGACCAGCTCCTTGAAGAGTGGGAAGGTACAACTATTAAAGAATTATTCGCGGTGAGCGAAGAAAACTTTAGGGAAGCAGAGACAAGAACCATCAAGAAACTGGCAGCTGCGAGAGACTTGGTTATAGCAACCGGTGGAGGCGTCGTCAAAAGACCGGAAAACATGGAACTGTTAAAAGAAAATGGCATTATAATCTTTATTGATCGCAGCCCGGAGTTGATTTGTGCTGATGTAGATGTTGCGAGCAGACCCTTACTGATGGCAGGGCGCCAACGTATTTTTGAGTTGTATAAAGAACGTTTCGCACTCTATCAAAAATATAAGGACTTTGCTTTTTGCAATAATGGGGAACCAGAGACTATAGTTGACGAAATACTTAATCTTTTGAAGAAGGTGGAAAAATGAAAATCCTGGTTTTAAACGGCCCTAATATCAATATGCTGGGTGTAAGGGAGAATGCAATTTATGGCTCTGATGATTACGTTGCGCTTTGTCAGTTCATTAAAGCCTCAGCCCAGGAACTTGGTGTTGAAGCGGAAATCAAACAAAGCAATTGCGAGGGTGAATTAGTATCTTTTATTCAAGATGCTTATGGTGACGCTGATGGCATTGTGATTAACCCGGCGGCTTATACGCACTATAGTATAGCGCTGTTGGATGCATTGAAAGCTGTCAAACTGCCTGCCATCGAAGTGCACATCAGTAACATCCACGGCAGGGAAGAGTTCAGACATAAATCTGTTACGGCAGCCGCCTGCAAAGGACAAATCTGCGGTTTGGGCTTTGAAGGGTATGCCTTGGCGATGCGTGCTTTAGTCAATATGAAAAAACAACTTGTCTTTACACCGCCACGAGATTGAAAAATTAAAAAGCCTTCGCATTGTTAACAACAAAGCGAAGGCTTTTGCATTTTTTAATTATTCCGTTATAGAGTCAAGATAAGAATTAAGGGCATTTTCCAGATATTCATTTCCAGCATCTTTAGAAAAAGAACCCAATTCACGAACAAAGTCTTGGGTCAAAAAGAAAAAAACGATTATGCTTTCTATGGTAAAAGCTACATAAGTAGGTTGCAAGGCAGATTTGATGCAGCCGTACTTAATGCCTTCGGCAACGAGTTCGAAAAGGAATTGGTGAATCTTGTAAAGCCGTGCTTGCACAAAGTTGCTGCAGAAACCGGAAGGGGTCAACAATTCACGATAGATAAGATGAACCTGCATAGGTCTTTGCATTTGTATTAAAGCAACTTCTTTTGTATAGAGATGCAATTTTGCTATTGGCGAAAGTGTTTGTTTGTTGACTTGCTCAATCAGATCCAGAAACAGCGCTGACTGATTATTCAGGACTTCCTGGTATAGATTTTTTTTGCCGCCGAAATAGTAGGAGATCAACGCACTGTTGACACCTGATAATTTAGAGATATCCTTAATTGACGTGGCGTCAAAATTGTTACTGGCGAAAAGTTCTGTCGCTGCTTGCAAAATCTTATCTGCCGACGATGCACATGCCATTGCCATATTATTTGCCTCCCTGAACCGCTCAGAGTAGATGGGTTTTTGCTCATCTACTCGATTATATCACATCTATATCAGTATACTAGTGAAATTTGTAGATTTAGGATGTTTTTACGGTGGATGTTTTACGCGAAGGGAAAAAGAACTTGTTTGCGTGTTTTCAAAAATATTAGAAAAAACATAATAATTACAATAAAGTGTTAAATTTGTGGCATATTTTTTTGGTGCGTTGCCTTGACAAGGCTTGGAATGCGAAGTAAAATTAGTCATATGCTTGAGAATTACATATTTGCAGTTGATGAAAGAGACAAGTAAATCGAAAACCAAGTTCAGAGAGCCGGCGTTCAGTGCGAGCCGGACTGGTATTAGATTGAATCCACTCTGGAGATGACAGGGGTAGCAACCTGTTCGGGTTCGACCGATATATCGAATATGAGGCTGCAGGCTAATTATGCCTGTGGTGAAAAAAGGTGGCACCACGTGAGTATAGGCTCTCGTCCTTGATCTTTGTAATGATCAGGCACGAGAGTTTTATTTTTATACTTAGGAGGAATTGAAATGAAGATTATCGTTACCGAAAAGATTGCTGATAAGGGCATTGAATTGCTGCAAAATACTCCCGGCGTGGAAGTTGTTGTGTACAGAGAACTGGAAAGAGAAGAACTTCTTAATGTCATAGATCAGTATGACGCTATGATTGTCCGCAGTGTGACAAAAGTTGATGAGGAATTGTATAAAAGAGCCACAAGGCTAAAGGTTGTGGGTCGTGCCGGTAATGGCGTCGACAACATTGATATGGAAGGTGCAACCAAACGCGGTATTATCGTTGTTAATACGCCTGAATCAAATATTGTTTCTGCCTGTGAGCTAACTATAGGACTAATGTTGGCTTCGGCACGTAATATGGTTAAAGGACATAACTTGCTGATGGCTGGTGAATGGGGAAGAACCGGCCTCAGAGGTTCAGAAATGCTTAATAAGACACTTGGCATCATTGGCTTGGGTCGTATTGGCGCGTTGGTTACAACCAGGATGCAAGCTTTTGGCATGAAGGTCATAGCTTACGATCCCTATATTACAGATGCCAGATTCAAGAAATTTGGTGTGGAAAAATGCGAAACCTTGGAAGAATTGTTGAAGAGAGCAGATATTATTACCATTCACACGCCAAAAACTGAGGAAACAATCAATATTATTACGAAGAAGGAACTTGCCCTTTGCAAAAAAGGTGTGCGCATTGTAAATTGTGCGCGCGGCGGTTTGATCAATGAGGAAGATTTGTATGAAGCAATCAAAGAGGGAAAAGTCGCCAGCGCAGGTATCGACGTATTGAAGGACGAGCCGCATGCTGTTTCTCCTTTGATTCAATTACCGCAATGTGTTTTGACACCTCATATCGGTGCCGGTACAGACGAAGCACAGGACAATGTAGGCGTTACTATAGCCAGTGAGGTATTAAGTGCGTTGAGGGGTGAGATGGTAGCCAATGCAGTTAATCTGCCAACTCTGCGTCCACAGGATCTGGAAGATATGCAAAGTTACCTGCAGCTTGGTGAGTATCTGGGAAAATTCTATTATCAGATGGAAAAAGCTGTGGTAGAAAAAGTAGAGGTAATTTATCAGGGCGAAGTTGCGGAAATGGAAACCGAGATGATTACGCGTGCCATACTGAAAGGCTTGTTTGAGCCAATTCTGAAAGAACGCGTCAACTATGTAAATGCTGCTTTGGCTGCTTCCGGACGTGGTGTTGATGTACTGGAAAGCAAAATGACTACCAATGAGAAGAGATTCAGCATGATTACCTTGAAAATCAGTGGCAAGGACAGCGTTTTCACAGTAAGCGGCACAGTTCTCGGACAAAATGAAATCCGTATAGTTGAAATCAATGGCTATGAATTTGATGTATCACCAGCAAAATACATGCTTGTGGCTCGTAATCAGGATAAACCAGGCATGATTGGTCAGATTGGTACTTTGCTGGGCGCCGGTCGTGTAAACATAGCGAACATGCAAGTCAGCAGAAACAATAAAGAGGGCCGCGCTATGATGTTCATGTCCGTTGACTCCGAAGTATCTAAAGAAACTCTGAATCTGTTGCAGGGAATTGACGGCATAACGCAAGCTAATTTGGTAAAATTATAAAAATTATATAAAAAAGCCGGTGGCCTCAAAGCCACCGGCAATTTTTATGTAAAAACTATTCGTTATCATCGGCAAAAACGATTTGTCCTTTTTCAAAAGCTTTAATACGGGCCAAGGATTCAACCTGATAGCCAGCCTCAAGTAAGCGATTACGACCGGGTTGAAAAGATTTTTCAATAACGATGCCGATACCGACAACGGTGCTGCCTGCTTGGTGTACAAGGTCGGCGAGACCCATGGCTGCCTCTCCGTTAGCCAAAAAATCGTCCAGTATGAGGATATTTTCACCTGGCGGTAAGAATTTTTTGGACACAGACACATTGTTGGTTACATTTTTGGTGAAAGAAAAAACTTTCGTACTATATAAATTCTCATTCATGGTAGAAGGTTTTTGCTTGCGGGCAAAGACAACAGGAACATGAAAAAACAAAGCAGTTGTCAGCGCGACTGCTATGCCGGAAGATTCTACCGTCAAAATTTTTGTTACTTTTTTGTCAGCGAACCTTTTGCTGAATTCACGGCCTAATTCCATCATTAATTCCGGATCGATCTGATGATTAAGGAAGGCGTCAACCTTTAGGATAGAATTGTTAAGGACAATTCCTTCGTTTTTAATTTTTTCTTTTAACAAACGCATCATTGCACCTCAGATAAATATGTTTTTATATAACTTATAGGATAAAATATTTTACGGCATTAGTCCAGCTTTTTAGAAAAATATCGCAAAAACTGTAAAAAAGATAACTAAAAGTGTCTAAAAAAATAAAGGAAAATTTGTTTATGAGCGCAATGTAAACAATATTGCGCCTGCAAAGGACATAAAAAGGAATAAAGTAATATAAAAAGATACAAAAAAGCTTGACACTGGTCCGTGAAACTGTCATAATGTAAAAATAACATCCACGAAATACATTTATGTTCAGTGGAAAAATGATAAAGGTAATGACCGGGAATAAAACTGAGGGACTTTCCTATCAGAGAAGCGGCGGTTGGTGCAAGCCGTAGGGAAACCCTCGAGTGAAACTCACCCGTGAACTTCGGCTCCGAAATCAAGTAGGTGCCGGCGCAGATCGCTGCGTTAAAGCGTCCGGAAAAAGCACCGGGACAATGAGGTCAAAGTAGGGTGGTACCGCGGTTTGCCATCGCCCCTATCTGTCTATAGACAGATGGGGGCTTTTTTATACCCTGTTACTAAAAAAGGAGGTAAGAGCTATGGAACAAGTCATTTCAATAGTAGTAAGAAATCAGCCTGGTGTTTTAATGCGTGTAGCAGGCTTATTCTCCCGTCGTGGTTTTAATATTGATAGCCTGGCCGTCGGTATTACGCAAAATCCTGAGTTTTCCAGGATGACAGTTACCATGAAAGCAGATGCTTCGACGGTTGATCAGGTGTGTAAGCAGCTAGCTAAATTAGTTGAAGTTGAGGCGATAAAAGTATTGCCGCCCAATGCCAGTACTAAACGCAGTATGGCTTTAGTCAAAGTGAAAGCTGGTGACAAAAAGCTGGAAATACTGAAATTGGCTGACGTGTTTCGTGCTCATGCCATCGATGTAACAGGTGACTCCTTAACTTTTTTAATTACCGGTGTTAATGACAAACTGCATGCTTTTGTAGATGTTATGAGGCCTTACGGTATTATTGAAATGGTGCAGACCGGAGCAATTGCTTTGGAACGTGGTGATGGGGCTTTGACAGTGGAAAAATCGCGTTATACTTGGCCGAAAGTTGTTGATGAAGCCAATGTTCGCAAAAACTGCACAGTTATTTAAGGCAGGTTATTCAGTGTAAACTTAGTTCTGATAAGAGGACCGCTTGGAAGGGCTTTAAGTTTGATAAATTTTCTAAAATCAAAGGAGAGAATGAAAATGGTAAAAATGTACTATGACAAAGACGCTAACTGGGACATGATGAAAGACAAAACTGTCGCAATTATTGGTTATGGCAGCCAAGGTCATGCACATGCCCTGAACTTAAAGGATAGCGGTGCCAATGTTGTTGTTGGTTTGTACTCTGGAAGTAAATCATGGGCTAAGGCTGAAGCTGCTGGCTTGAAGGTTATGACTGCAGCAGAGGCTGCGATAGAAGCTGATATTATTATGATGTTGATTCCAGACGAAAAACAGGCTGCCACCTACAAAAAGGACATTGCTCCTAACCTCAGACCGGGCATGGCTCTTGCTTTCGCACACGGCTTTAATATTCACTTTGACCAAATCATTCCACCTGCAGACGTGGATGTATTCATGGTTGCCCCTAAAGGACCGGGACATCTTGTACGCCGCGTCTTCACAGAAGGCCAGGGCGTACCTTGCTTAATCGCTGTTCATCAGGATGCAACCGGCAGAGCCTATGACCTTGGTCTTGCCTATGCAAAAGGAATTGGCGGCACACGTGCCGGCGTTCTTGCTACCACCTTCCGTGAAGAAACGGAAACCGATCTTTTCGGCGAACAAGCAGTTCTCTGCGGCGGCGTTACAGCTTTGATCACCGCTGGTTTTGAGACGCTTGTTGAAGCTGGCTATGAGCCGGAAAGCGCTTACTTTGAATGTATGCATGAAATGAAATTGATCGTTGACCTGATGTATGAAGGCGGCATGGCCAAAATGCGTCACTCTGTCAGCGATACCGCAGAATACGGCGATTACGTAACAGGTAAACGCATCATTACCGATGAAACCAAAAAAGCTATGCGCCAAGTGCTTACCGAAATTCAGGATGGTACCTTCGCCAACAAATGGCTTTTGGAAAATCAGGCAAATCGTCCGGCCTTCAATGCTATGCGTAAACGCGCTGTTAATCATCCGATTGAAAAAGTCGGTGCAGAACTCCGCGGCATGATGTCCTGGGTGAAAAAATAGTTATTACTTTAATGGAACGAGCGGCGGGTACAAGACCTGCCGCTGGCGTTCCTGAGTGTACAATCTTAGGAGGATTATAGTTATGGGTATGACGATGACCGAAAAAATATTGGCGAAACATTCTGGAAGAGATAGTGTTTCTGCTGGTGATTTACTTGTTTCACAGCTGGATTTGATTCTTGCAAATGACATTACAGGACCGCCGGCTATTGACGAATTTGAAAAAATTGGCAGACCGGTATTTAATAAAGACAAAATTGCTTTGGTGCCTGACCATTTCTCACCCTGCAAGGACATCAAATCTGCTGAGATGTGCAAACGTTTACGTGATTTCGCACGCGAACATGAGATTACCAACTATTTCGAGGTTGGCCGCATGGGTATTGAACATGCATTGTTGCCGGATGCTGGGCTAATTGCTCCTGGCGAGGTAATCATTGGCGCAGATTCTCATACTTGTACTTATGGTGCTCTTAACGCATTAGCTACCGGTGTAGG
>CAZCMY010000052.1:0-6364 GCA_964500055.1 uncultured Acidaminococcales bacterium
AAAGGTGGAAAGAAGGAGAATTATGCTGCCTTTTATAAAGGAAACGGAAACTGCCTGGGATAGGCTTAAAAATACAAACAAACCTATAGTTTTATATGGCATGGGTAATGGCGCGGATAAGATACTGGACTGGTGTGACGCTAACGGCGTAAAGGTTGCCGCTATCTTTGCCAGTGATGATTTTGTGCGCGGCCAAATTTTCCGCGGCTACAAGATTTGCAAGTATGCGGATGTTGTTAGCCAATACCAGGACTTTTTGCTCGTTATTGCTTTTGCCAGCGAATCGCCCGTTGTCCTTGAACATTTCTTTGCTCTTGCACATAAGCACGAAACCATAGCACCGCATCTGCCGCTTTTCGAGGGCGATGAAGTGGTGAGCGTCAGTTGGCTTGCAAAATATCAGCAGGAATTATTAGAAGTTTATACTAATTTGGCTGACGAAGCATCGAGAGAAGTATTTGCCGCAACACTTAATTATAAATTAAGCGGCAAACTATCTTATTTGGAAGCTATAACGACGATGAGGCAGGAAGATTGCCGGCAGCTCTTTCGCTTTGGCAAGGACGAAACCTTTGTAGATCTGGGAGCCTATGATGGTGATACTATCAAAGAGTTCCTTAATTATACAGATTCCTCTTATCGCGAAATAGTTGCCTTGGAACCTGACAGCAAAAATTTCAAAAAACTACAGCGTTTTGTCGTAGAAGCCGGACTTGAACATGTCCATTTGCTTAATAAAGGAATATGGAGCGAAGAAGGGACATTGAGTTTTGCAGCCAGCGGCGGCAGACAGTCCGCTCTGCAGTCTGACGGTAAAGTAGAAGTTCCTGTTGATTCGGTGGATCATATCATGCAAGGCAGAACAGTTTCTTATATGAAGCTTGATGTAGAAGGAGCAGAATTCGAGGCTTTGAGCGGGGCGGCTGAGACAATCGGCAAATGGGCTCCCAAATTATTCGTGGCAGCTTATCATCGTGACGATGATCTCTGGCGCTTACCATTATTACTATGGCATCTCAATAAAAACTATGATATTTATTTAAGAAAGCATCCCTATGTGCCGGCTTGGGAGCTTAATTTTTTGGCTGTGTCACAGAAAGACACCCAGGGACAATAACAGTCCATAGGGGATACAAAAAGTCCCTTTGTATACTGGTGGAAGAAAGTTTTTTCTGAGAGGCTTATTTTTTAGGAAAAATGCGAAAAAAAGTTAAAATGTGTAAAATTTTTTCCAATTGTAAGCAGGATTTTGACTTGATGGGGCGAAATCTATAAAGCAGATTGCAAAAATACACAAGGGAGTGGATGTTTGTGAAAAAGGCAAAATGGTTGATTGCTACTGCGGCTTTATTAGCAATGGTAGTAGCAGCAGGTTGCGGCGGCGACAAAAAGGCTGCTGACAACAAAGGTGGCAGTAAGGTGAAAGGCGATGTAATGGTTTACACTTCTATTTATCCGGATATTATCGATAATATGTGCAAACCTAATATTGCAAAAGCTTTCCCAGACATGAAGGTATCCTGGTTCCAGGGTGGTACTGAAAATGTTATCACTAAGATCACCGGTGAAATTAAGGCAGATAAAGTTGCTGCTGACCTTCTGATGGTTGCAGATCCTTCTTATTATCTGAAACTGCAAAGTGACAAACGCTTGTTGAACTATGTTTCACCAAACATGAAAGACGTTGTCAGCGCTAAAGACAAAGATGGCGCTTGGACTGCTGTTCGTATTTCCAACATGATTATTGCTTATAACTCCGATAAATTAAAACCTGAAGATGCTCCAAAAACCTGGAAAGATCTGACCGATCCAAAG
Organism: uncultured Acidaminococcales bacterium; assembly: GCA_964500055.1. Lineage (GTDB taxonomy): Bacteria > Bacillota > Negativicutes > Acidaminococcales > Acidaminococcaceae > RZYP01. The sequence goes on from CAZCMY010000052.1 coordinate 1,816, forward strand.
TGGAAGGGCAAGATCGCTATGCCTAACCCAATGCTTTCCGGTACTGCTTATGTTGCAGTTGGTGCTTTGGCTGACAAATATGGCTGGGAATATTTCGATCAACTGAAAGCAAATGATATTCACGTTGAACAAGGTAACTCCGCTATCCAAAACAAATTGCTGACCGGTGAATATGCAGCTGCAATGATTTTGGAAGAAAACATTCTGAAACTTGCTGATACCAAGAAAGAACCGCTGAAAGTTGTTTATCCTGGTGATGGCGTTATCGTAGTACCGAGCCCGATTGCTATCATGAGCACTACCAAGAATCCTGATGGCGCAAAAGCAATTGTTGACTGGTGGCTTTCCAAAGAAGGTCAACAGGCTGTTGTCAAAGGCTGGATGCATTCCGTTCGTGCTGATGTAGAACCGCCAAAAGGCGCTCCTGCGCTCAAGACTTTCATTGACAATGCAGTGAAGATTGACTGGCAGAAACTTGCTGATAATAATGCACAAATTAAAGAACAGTTCCGTATGAGGGTAATGGAATAGTTCCTTCATTCATTCTAAAATAGCAATTTTTAGAAAATCAGGGACCGTTATGTGACGGTCCCTGTTTTCCGATTTTTATTACAGTATTAAAATTTAGCTTTGCACCGACAAAGAATCGTGTCGGGGAAAGGAGCTCCAGTGGGCTTGATTTCAAGAATTAACAGTAAGCTGATCGTTATTTTGATTTCAGTACTGTTATTGGTTTATTTTGTTGTGTTCCCTATGGGAGTTTTAGTTTTTGACAGTGTCTACCAGGATGGTCATTTTAATTTTAATAATTATAAAGTTGTTTACAGCACTATTGTTAACTGGAAGGCACTCACTAATACCGTAGAACTATCCCTGATGGTTATGGTAGCCAGCGTTATTATTACGTTCCCTTTGGCTTGGCTGGTCGGCAGGACTGATTTGCCGGGCAAAAAAACATATCGTACCTTATTGGTAGCAAGTTACATGATTCCTCCTTATGTTGGAGCTATTGCCTGGGTTCAGCTTCTTAATCCAAGCGTAGGCTATTTAAATCAAATACTTAAATGGGTATTCAATTTGCAGCAGGCGCCCTTCGATATCTATACGTTTGGCGGCTTGGCTTGGGTTTTAACGCTTTTCTATTCTCCGTTTGCTTTTATTACGATTTCCCGTGCTATGGAAAAAATGGACCCGACTTTGGAAGAGGCTGCGAGAGTCTCCGGTGCATCGCCACTCAAAACTTTGGTGGATGTTACACTACCTCTCATGGCACCAAGTATTCTGGCCGGTGGTTTGCTGGTATTTATAGCAGCAGGCTCCTGCTTTGGTATTCCTGCTATCGTCGGTATGCCTGGAAATATTGAAGTTATGACGACCCGTATAGTTACCTACATTTATATGGGAGATGACAAGGGTATTCGTGATGCAACGGCTCTTGCCGCTTCTTTGATGATTCTCGCTAATTCATTATTGTTCTTTATGACCTGGATGCTTGGACGTAAGGATTACACTACGATTAGTGGCAAAAGTACCCGCCCGAATATGGTTGAACTTGGTAAATGGAAATGGCCGGCTTTTATCGGTGTAGGTCTTTATGCTACGATTGCGGTAATTATTCCGCTTTTCTCCATCCTTGTAACTTCCTTGCTGAAGAGCATGTCCAAACCGGTTGGTTTTGATAACCTTAGTTTTGAGAGTTGGATACCGGTTCTAACGAGTGCTCAATATATGGAAAGCATTTGGAATTCCGTTCTGTATGCTGTTATAGCAGCGACAGTCGGTACAATCCTTTCTGTCTTTATTGCTTATCTCTCTGTTAAAACCAGTGTCAAGGGCAGATCACTGCCAGACCTTTTGACGATTATCGGTGGCTCGACTCCAAGTATCGTTATTGCTTTGGCGCTTGTTATTACTTTCTCAGGTAACTACGGTTTGAATCTTTATTCAACAATGTGGATTTTGATAGTCAGCTACCTTGTTAAATACATGACGATGTCCGTCAGGACGATTGCGGCTTCACTCAGCCAGGTGCATATTTCCTTGGAAGAGGCTGCCCTCAATTCAGGTGCAAGCTGGATCAGAACATGTAAGGATATCATTCTGCCGCTGATCGCACCGTCTGTTATAGCAGGCTGGTTCTTGATATTTATGCCGTCATTCTACGAATTAACCATGTCTTTGCTTTTGTACAGCGGCGACACGAAAACTATCGGTGTTTTGTTATACGAATTGCAAACATATGCTGATACACAGAATGCTTCGGTATTGTCTGTTATAATCTTGGGCATTGTTTTGCTCGGTAACATTATCCTGAACAAAGTAAGTAAAGGAAATGTCGGAATTTAATTAAGGAGTGGGAAAATTGGCACAAGTACGCATTGAACATATTTTTAAGCGATTCGGCGGAGTAACTGCGGTCAACGATTTTGATCTGGTAGTTGAAGACGGCGAATTCGTATCTATTCTTGGACCTTCAGGCTGTGGTAAAACTACAACCTTGAGAATGGTTGCCGGTTTTGAAAGAGCAACAGAAGGAGAAATCTATATTGGTGAGCAATGTGTAAGTTCTTCAGAAAAGAACAAATTTGTTCCGCCTGAAAAACGTGATATCGGCATGGTTTTTCAGTCTTACGCTGTTTGGCCGCATATGACTGTACTTGACAATGTGGGTTACCCGTTAAAAATTCAGAAGGTTGCTAAAGAAGAGCGCATTAAGAGAGTGAAGGAAATGCTTGCCTTAGTACATCTGGATGAATATGCTGACCGTTATCCTCATCAACTATCAGGTGGTCAGCAACAACGTGTTGCTTTGGCACGTGCTTTGGTTGCACGTCCGGGCCTGTTGTTATTGGATGAACCTCTTTCCAATCTTGATGCTAAATTGCGTGAAAGCATGCGCTTTGAAATTCTTGCTTTACAAAAAGAACTGGGCATAACAGTAGTATATGTTACCCATGATCAGGGCGAAGCAATGGCAATGAGCGATCGCATAGTTGTTATGAGCAGGGGTGTTGTGCAGCAAATTGGTGCACCACATGATATCTATTCCAATCCTGCCAATAAAATGGTTGCTGACTTCATTGGTTTGGTTAACTTCCTGCCGGGCTCAATTACTGATGGCAGGGTGCATATTGCCGGCATGGCAACTTCGTTACCAAACAATTCAACTCTTTCCGGAGATGTTACGATTGCTGTCCGTCCGGAAAATATTACCTTGTCCGCTGAAAAGGGCACTATGCAGGGTGTATTGACACATCGCTTCTATCTTGGTGATGCTGTTGATTACCGTGTGCAGGTAGGCAATGAAGCCGTTCGCGTCATTGTAAAAGGTGCCGATTTGGGAACATTCAAAGATGGCGAAACCGTTTACCTTGATTTTGACCGCATCATGATTTTTGATAAAGATTGATCTATGCAAATTAATGAAACCAGCTGCCTTCTGGCAGCTGGTTTTTTGTTGCATATTACACTACTTAGAGCAGCAGGGTAATATTCTTCTGTACCTTGTGTATGTTATAATGTAAGCAAACTATCAGCAAAGTAGGAAAAGCATATGAGAAAAAAGTTCATATTGTTGGTTATTTTCTTAATCGCGCTTTTCGCTCTCAGTGGCTGCGGCAAGTTGAAACTTGACGAAGAGGCTGAAACGTTTAAGGTTTATAGCGAATTGCCGGAAGATATTACAAATGCTTTTATAAAGGATTTTGAAAAAAACCATAAGGGAAAATTGAAAATTGAGGTCGTCAAGCCAGTCGAACAACAAGGACCAGCTAGAATAAATGAGCTTAAAGATTTGGATTTTGATGTCTGGGTAGGCGGCACTGCCGAGGACTATTTCCTGGCCGATAACAAAAAAATGCTGACACCTTATGAAGCAAAAGATTTGCGAAATATACCAACAGGCCTGAAGGATAAGCATGGGACCTGGACAGGTCTTTTTACTACTAACCTTGTTTTCTTGGCAAATAAAAAAGCTTTGGCAGAAGCAGGTATCGAAAGACCGGAGGTTTGGTCGGATTTATTGTCTGAAGGGTTACGTAATAAGATTATCGTCTCTGACCCGCTAATGAGACAAGGCGGTTACCGCATCCTGACAACTTTATGGCAGCTTTATGGTGAAAAAAAGTTCGAAGAATATGCGAAAAACCTTAAACTGCAAGAATTGGCATATGCCGTTAATGATAAGGCTGCTGTTGAAGCAGTCCGTAAAGGTGAGAAAGCGCTGACTATTGTCCCGCTAGACTTAGCAATGTCAGCTGCAGTTGCCAATAATAACTTGGTAGTCAGCATTCCTACTGATGGTACGGCACGCAAATTAATTGGTGTGGCAATCATGGACAGGACTAAGAAAGAAGCTCTCAGCAGAACTTTTATTGACTATCTGATTTCTGATAAGGCGAAGAAAGTTCTGGATAATTCGGATTATTATGTCTGGCCTTTGACTGATAATAAAGAAGATTATACCTGGGGCAAACCTTATGCTGACGTATTTTTGGTGCACGATGATTTAAGATGGTGTGTTCTTAATGGCGAAGAAATAATAGAAAAG
>CAZCMY010000052.1:6464-8470 GCA_964500055.1 uncultured Acidaminococcales bacterium
TAATTGTAGAATGGGAGGATGGAAGAAATGATGAAAAAAAGTTTGAAAGGTCTCGCTATAGGTGCTTCTTTAGTGATGGCACTGGGACTATTAGCTGGCTGCGGCGGTGAAAAGAAGGCGGCAGCTCCGGAAAAGAAGATGGTCAAGGTAGGAATTGTGCAATTGGTAGAGCATAGTGCTCTCGATGCTGCCAATAAGGGGTTTGTTGACGGTATGGCTGCCAATGGGTACAAAGAAAAGGAAAATGTTACTTACGACAGACAGAATGCACAGGCTGACCAATCCAACCTGCAGAATATCGCGCAGCGCTTTGTCAGCGGAAAAATGGATTTGATTTGTGCAATCGCTACTCCTGCGGCACAAACAATGGCTAATGCCACTAAAGACATTCCAATCGTCGGTACTGCTATCACTGATTATGCGGAAGCTAAACTGGTAGCATCAAATAAAGAGCCTAAGGGCAACGTAACCGGCACTACTGATATGAATCCTATTAAAGAACAAGTTGATTTGATGCTGAAAATTATGCCGCAAACCAAGAATGTTGGTGTAGTTTACAGTTCGAGCGAAGTTAATTCCCAGCTGCAGGTAAAAATCTTGAAAGAAGTTTTAGCAGCAAAAAATATCAATGTTGTAGAAGCAACTGTTTCTAATGTTAACGATATCCAACAAGCTGCTCAAAGCTTGGTTGGCAAAGTAGACACTGTTTATGCACCAACTGACAATGTCATTGCTTCAGCAATGCCGACATTGGTTGCAATTACTGATGAAGCAAAGATACCTGTCTTCTGCGGTGAAGGCGGCATGGTAAAGGCTGGCGGACTTGCAACTGTCGGTATCGATTATTACAAACTTGGTTTACAGACCGGCGCTATGGCTGCCCGCATTCTTTCCGGCAAAGAAAAACCAGCTACAATGGCTATTGAATCTCAAAAAGAGATGCAGACAATAGTCAATGAGGAAGCAGCAAAGAAACTTGGCATAACTATTCCTGCTGATATTTTGCAAGCTGCAAAGGCATCTAAATAGTATGTTGGACCTTCTATTACCGACACTATCACAGGGACTGCTTTGGGCTATTATGGCCTTGGGCGTATACCTGACTTACAGAGTTCTTGATATCGCTGATTTAACTGTTGAGGGCAGCTTCCCATTGGGAGCAGCAGTAGCGGCGGCATTATTGACCAAAGGCTTTAATCCACTGACAGCCATTTTGGTGGCGGGTATCGCTGGTGCTTTGGCTGGCGTGGTAACAGGCATTCTGCATACCAAACTGAAAATACCGGCCTTGTTAGCAGGTATTTTGACAATGATTGCACTGTATTCTGTTAATCTACGCATCATGGGGAAGGCTAATCTTTCCTTATTACGCGTTGACACAGTTTTTACTTTTATCAAAAGTATCGGGCTTAGCAATGCACAGGCGGTTTTTGTTGTAGGGCTGGTCAGCACAGTTCTGTTCGGACTTTTGATGTATTGGTTCTTCGGAACTGAAATTGGTGCAGCAATCAGAGCAACAGGTTTTAATCAGCAGATGATCAGGGCACAAGGCATTGATACTAATGTCACGATTATTTCAGGCCTGTTGATCAGCAATGCATTGGTGGCTATTTCCGGTGCCTTAATTGCGCAAAGCAACGGTTTTGCGGATGTTGGCATGGGCGTAGGAACAATCGTCATAGGCTTAGCGTCAGTTATTATCGGCGAAGTCTTGTTCGGCACAAGGAGTTTTAAAAACTGCTTGATTTCTGTTGTTCTGGGCTCAGTTGTCTACCGCTTTGTTATTGCGCTGGTTTTACAGCTGGGTATGCCACCGAATGATTTGAAACTGTTTACTTCAGTATTGGTAGCTTTTGCCTTGTCGATGCCGCTTTTCAAAAAAAGTATTGATGGCAGAAAGGTGGCGAAATAATGTTAAGAGTAGAAAATATTTCCAAAACCTTTCATCCTGGTACGATTAATGAGAAAAAAGCACTGCAGGATTTGTCACTGCATTTGAATTCAGG